>CAZRZB010000013.1:0-33369 GCA_964604435.1 uncultured Aestuariivirga sp.
AGGCCAACTACGCCAACCGTGGCGTCAATCTCGTGCAGATCGCCGGCCGCTGGACGCTTCGCACCGCCGAGGACTTGAGTTTTGTCCTGCGGCGCGAGACCTTCGAACAGAAGCGCCTGTCCAAGGCCGCCCTCGAAACGCTCGCAATCGTTGCCTATCACCAGCCCGTCACCCGCGCCGACATCGAGGAAATCCGCGGCGTCGTCATTTCCAAGGGCACCCTCGACATCCTCATGGAAATCGGCTGGGTAAAAATGCGCGGCAGAAGGCGCACGCCGGGAAGGCCCGTCACCTACGGCACCACCGATTCATTCCTCAGCCACTTCAGCCTGAATGAAATCTCGGACCTGCCGGGCTTGCAGGAGCTGAAGGGGGCAGGGCTCCTCGACGCAAACCTGCCGCCGGACTTCGCCATGCCGCTGCCCAGGGGCTCGGATGAACTGTCCGCCGACGAAGACCCCCTGGATGGCGATGAGCAAATCCCCCTGGAAATGCATTTGCCTGAGGCAATCGAAGATTCGGAAGATACCCCATCGGAGTAGACGTCTAGCTCACTTTCCCTCTCCCCGATTTATCGGGGAGAGGGTTGGGGCCCGTCCGGCGTAGCGCAGCGAAGACGGATGGGAGGGTGAGGGGCCACCTCAAACTCCGAACTATCATCTCTCCCACTCTCCATGGTCGGGCTTGACCCGACCACCCAGACTTTCAACATTTGCGCTGCCTGAACAACTGGTTGGTCGGGTCAAGCCCGACCATGGAGAGTGGGGGCGGCTAAGATTTATTTTCCTATCCCCGTTGACACACTCCTATTCCAGGCTTATAGTCCTGTTTTGTTTGGCATGAAAGATAAGGAAGCCCCATGGACTGGGATCTAGCCATCAAACGCAACAGCGAAGCGCTCAATGCCACAGTTGCCGCCCTGTTCGCCATGCTGGGGCTTGTGGGCGAAGCCACAGTTTCGCGGATTCCGCAACCCCTCCACCGCGCCGTGCTGCGGGTGCTCCGGCCCGCTGAATCCGCTGTCCGGCGCCTTGTCGTCATCGCGGCCCGGGGACTTGTGGTGAAGGTGGCACCTTCGCGTCCGATGCCCAAGGGGCACGTCATCGGAAAGGGTGGCGCGCCGCATTCCTCTTTTCAGCTCTTCGATACGCGGAAAGATTTCCCGGAGCTGCGCCAGCACCGGGTCAAATACGCAAAATATCCCCCGCGCATTCTTTTCTTCGCGGACGATTCCCGGCTGGACTCCCTCTGGCCATCGCCAACGCCCGCTGCCGCCCCCGTTTCGCCGCCCGATGGTCTCGTCAACGGCCAACGCATCGCTCGGAGGCTCCGGGCCCTCAAACTCGCGCTCGACGATCTGCCGCGCCAGGCCCGGCGCCTCGCCCGCTGGCGGGTGAGGCGCGAGACCGCAAAAAGCCCGAAGTTCAAGTCGCCGCTCCGGCCGGGCCATCCTCCCGGCCACCGCAAGAGGCCAATTCATGAAGTCGATGAAATCCTCGCCAACTGCCACTGGCTTGCCTGGGAAGCCTTGAAGCCCGACACAAGCTGAAGCGGGGGGCCGGCCGGTTTACCTTAACGCTTCATCCTTAACGCCGAAAATCGAGCGTTAACCATAGGTTGCGCTGGAGAAGGCGCGCACTATCCTGTAAACATTTAATCGAAATAAAAGCTGCCCGGAAAGCATTATTCAAGGTTCCGGGCAACGAACAAGCGGGGCGGGCAGGGAAGAGCACCTCCCGTCCGCTCCGCCAGCACCTTCTAACTGTTTCCCCGCGGATCAGGTTCACCGCATCTCCTGAGCCGAGGGGTTAAAGGCCGGTCCGGGACGGTTTTGAGTGGCCTCCTCGATCCGAGTAAACCCGGGCCGGCGCTATTTTTTCACAGTTGAATGCAAGTGTGCTTGATTTGCTGATCCTTGTCCATGGCATCCAGTCAGCGACTCACAACATTTTTAGTGAAGGCTTCCACGTGAGTGCTCATCGAAACGAAAAAGGCACCGCCTCGGCGATGCCTTTTCACAACCTATGAACCAATGGATTACTTGATCTTGGTTTCCTTGAACTCGACGTGCTTGCGCGCCACGGGATCATATTTCTTGAACGAGAACTTCTCGGTCTTGGTGCGCGAATTCTTCTTGGTTACATAAAAATATCCGGTGTCAGCAGTTGACGCCAGCTTGATCTTGATAACATTGCCTTTGGCCATAATCGTCTCCGAGCGGGATTTGACCGGGGATAGACCCTATCCCAGGCCGAAAGTCAAGTTTAGCTGCTCTACCCGCCAGGCCTTGCCCCGGCTGTAGTGGAAAGACACCGGGCAATCCGCCGGCGGCAGGCGGTTTTGCGCTATGTAGGGCTGCAGCAGGAGCAGAATATCGCGTGTAATCGAGGGTAAATTGAGTTCCAGGGCTTCCGTGAGGCTAACCCAGTCAATCTTCAAAAGTTCTTCGGTTTCAAGGCGGTGCGGCTGGTCGAGATTGGACAGGATCGCGGCGTCCGCAACAAAAAACCGGGAATCAAAGCGCCGGCTCCGCCCCGGCGGCGTGATCGCCCTGGCGAAGTAGACAATCCCCGAAAGATCCGGCGCTTCGTCGGCGTCGGCGCGCCCCGCCAGCAGGCCGGTTTCTTCATAGGTCTCCCGGATCGCCGCAACGACAAGTCCCACCGCCTTGCGATGGCTGGGCCTTTGGCCCATCCGGAGCTTGAGTTTTTGCAGGGTGACCGGGTCCCCCTCATGCGCAACCGGCAAACGGCCATCCGCCGCCTCGCAACGCCCGCCGGGAAAAACATATTTGTTGGGCAAGAACGCATGGCCTGCATGGCGTTGCCCCATCAAGATGCGGGGAACCGGACTGTCAAAGCGGACAATGATCAGTGTCGCCGCATCACGCGGTCTGGTCGTGACTTTCTTCTTCGCCGGGTGTTTCAAAACCAAAGCCATGCATCCCAAGGGCCCACTGCAGGCCCACCACGGCTCCTTTTACGATGGGCATGAGCGCAAATGTCAAGCCGAGCGTCAGGGGAAGCCACAGGGCGGCATGAATAAGGTAGGATGGCTGCCAAACCCGCTCCACGATGAATACGAGGGGGACCATGATGTGGCCGACGATGAAGATGGTGAAATAGGGCGGCGCGTCATCCGCGCGCTGATGGTGCATTGCCGCCCCGCAGCTGGCACATGTGTTGGTCACCTTCATGAACTTGGTAAATAAAGCCCCGTCGCCGCAGGCCGGGCACTTGCCGGCCGCGCCACGCAGCATGGCCTGTTTCCACGACCGGTCAGACAGATTTATGTACCCATGCTCCATATACCCAAGCTGAGCGGCAATCATCCGTCCGAGAAGAGGGTCATGCGCCGCGCGGCGGCTTGCCGCAACCAATCACCGCTTCTTCCGGGATTTGGGGGTCTGCTTGCTGAGGCGGATGGCCCGTCCATGGCGTTGCGCGGGAGGTTTGCCTTGCCGTCCCTCGGAAACCATCTCGAAACGCAAGCCCCCCGATACGGGCGTGACCTCCAGCAGTTTCACTTCAACCTGGTCGCCAAGCTGGTAAGTCTCGCCTGTGCGCTGCCCGATAAGGGCGTGTTGAACATCGGAGTAGACGAAATATTGCGATCCCAGGCTTGAAACGGGAACGAACCCGTCCGCACCTGTGTCGGTGAGCTTGATAAACAGGCCGGCTCCAACAACGCCCCCGATGCGGCCTCTGAAATGAGCCCCCGTCTGTCCGGCGAGGTGAGCAGCGATCAGGCGGTCCGTTGTCTCGCGTTCAGCCGCCATGGCGCGCCGCTCCGCATCCGAAATCATCTCTGCCGTTTCGGCAAGGCGCGAGATATCATCGGCCGAAAGGCCATCGTCGCCAAAGCCCAGGGCGCTTACCAAGGCACGGTGCACGATTAAATCCGCATAACGCCGGATGGGTGAGGTAAAATGGCTGTAACGCCGCAGGGCGAGGCCAAAATGGCCTTTGTTCGTTGGTGAATAGGCGGCTTGGGCCTGGGTGCGCAAGACGATATCATTGACCAGGTTTTGGTAGTCTTTGCCTTTCACCTCATTGAGCAACTGATTGAAGTGCTTCGGCTTCATCACCTGTCCCAGCGGCAATGACAAATCCACCGTCTTCAGGAATTGCGACAAGGCCCGCACCTTCTCCTCGGAAGGGGGTTCATGGACCCGGTAGAGCTGCGGCATCTTCCGGCTTTCGAGTTCCTCGGCCGCCGAGGCATTGGCCTGGATCATGAATTCTTCAATGAGTTTGTGTGCGTCCAGACCCAACGGCGTGACGACTTGCGTCACCCTCCCCATTTCATCAAGCACCAGTTTGCGTTCCGGTAGATAAAGCTCCAGGGGCGCGCGCTTGGCACGGGCTTTCATCAAGGCGGCATAGGCCTGCCACAAGGGTTTCAACACGCCATCAAGCAATACCCCGGTTTTTGCGTTGGGGCGGCCATCGATTGCGGCCTGGGCTTCCTCATAGGAGAGCCTGGCCGCCGAACGCATGACGACGCGCGCGAAGCGGTGCGATCTTTTCGTCCCCGATTTGTCAAAGACCATGAAACAGGCAAGCGCCGGCCGGTCTTCCTTTTCGCGCAAGGAACAGAGATCATTGGAAATGCGTTCCGGCAGCATGGGAACCACCCGGTCTGGAAAATAAACCGAATTGCCCCGAAACCGAGCCTCCTTGTCGAGGGTAGAGCCCGGTCTCACATAGGTTGCCACATCGGCCACGGCGACAATCGTCTGGAAGCCGCCGGCATTTGCCGGATCGTCATCAGGCGTGGCCCACACGGCATCGTCATGGTCGCGCGCATCCGGCGGATCAATTGTGATGAGCGGTGTCCTGCGAAGGTCAATGCGCCCGTCCGCCTTGAACGATTTCAGCTCCTCGCTTTCGCTCAACACCTTCTCCGAGAACTGGTTCGGAATGGCGTGGTGGTGGATCGCAATGAGCGAGATGTTGCGCTGGTCATTCATGTCACCAAGACGCTTGCGCACCCGGGCAAGCGGCAGCCCGCGGCCATGATCCTTCAGAATCTCGGCCTCGACGAGTTCACCTTCTACGGCACCATTCTCATCGCCGCTGCGCACCTGCAATTCGTTGCGGGCTTTCTTGTCCACGGGCACGAGCCGCGCGCCATGGCCCTTCACCATGCGGAGGACGCCCAAAATGCGTTTCGAACGGTCCGACAATCCGCGTATGACGCGGGCTCTGAAGTGGTAGTGCTGGTCGGGCGTGGCCTCGATCTTTGCCAGCACCCGGTCGCCCTTTGCCGGGGGGCGAATGCCTTCCCCGGGGCGCACTTCAACAAGCACCTGCGGTGGCTTGCCCGCTGCGCGCTCGTCCCATTCGACCGGTTCGCCGTAGGCATCGCCATGGCGGTCTATTCCGGTGACCTCAATAACGGCTACCGGGGGCAGGGTGGATGTATCGATGAGCTTGCGCCGGCTCTTGGCAAGCTTTCCCGACTGTTCAAGTTGCCGCAACAGCGCCTTGAGGCCTATTTTCTCGGCACCGGTAAGTCCAAACGCCCGTGCGATTTCACGCTTTCCCACCACCGCTGGTGACGATTGGATGAACTCCAAAATGGCGGCCTCGCTTGGAAGCCCACCCTTTTTCGCCTTCGCTGCCTTAATCATTCAATCGGTATTACCCGGAAACGGGGGATTCTCAAAGGCTGCCGAAAATGCGATTTCAGACAGCCACCTTTTTCACCGCTTTTTTTGCCGGCTTCTTTGCCGGTGATTTCGCGGGGCTTTTCTTTGCACTTGGCGTTTTGACTGGTGGTTTTTTCGCAGCAATTTTCCGCGCAGGTTTCTTTGCCGGCCCCTTGGCTTCACGTTCGGCAATCAGCGCCACGGCCTCATCAAGCGTCACGGTCTCAGGTGTCTTGTCCCTGGGAAGGGTTGCATTGATCTTGCCGTGCTTCACATAGGCGCCAAACTTGCCGTTAAACACCTGCACGTTACCCGTCCCATCCGGGTGGGCGCCGAGATCGCGCAAAGCCGCCGCCCGGCCGCGCGGGACAAAGCCCTTGGCCCGCTTTGCGGCCAGCAGATCAACAGCGCGATTGATGCCGATGGTGAAAACTTCTTCGGCAGATTCGAGATTCACATAGGTGCCATCGTGAAGAATGAAGGGCCCGAAGCGGCCAAAGTTTGCCACAATCGGCGTTTGCGTTTCCGGATGCAGGCCAATCTCCCGCGGCAGCGCGAGGAATTTCAAGGCAGTGTCGAGATCAATGTCGACCGGATCGAAAGCGCGCGGAATGGAGGCGCGTTTTGGTTTTTCCTTGCTGCCTTCGGGAACATCGCCGAGCTGCAAATAGGGCCCGAACCGCCCCTGGCGCCGGGTGACCTTTTCCCCCGTATCGGGATCAATGCCAAGTTCAATGCCCTCCGGCGGAATGGTTGACGCGGCGTCGCCATTGGCCGTCATCTGCCGGGTAAACTTGCACTCCGGATAATTGGAACATCCCACGAATGATCCGAACTTGCCGAGCTTCAAGGAAAGCTGACCGTCAGCGCAGGACGGGCACTTCCGTGGGCTACTGCCATCGGTTGGAACTGGAAAGATATGGGGGGCGAGAATTTCATTGAGTGCGTCCAGCACATGGGTGACACGCAGGTCCTTGATTTCGCCGATATGAGCCGAGAAGTCCTTCCAGAAATCACGCAACACCTCCCGCCAGTCAATTTCTCCATTGGAGATGCGGTCGAGCTGTTCCTCGAGATCTGCAGTGAACCCGTACTCCACATACTTGCTGAAGAAGGACTCGAGGAATGCAGTCACCACGCGGCCCTTGTCTTCGGGGATGAAGCGCTTCTTGTCGAGGCGCACATAGCCCCGGTCCCGGATGGTTGAAAGCACCGAGACATAGGTGGAGGGCCTGCCTATCCCAAGTTCTTCCAGCTTCTTGATGATCGAGGCCTCGGAAAAGCGGGGAGGGGGCTCGGTGAAATGCCGCTCGGCGGAAATCTTCCGCACGCCGATGCTATCGCCTCTAGCCATTGCGGGCAGGCGGCGCGAGTCCTCGTCCTCCTCATCGTCGAGATCCTCATGATAGACCTTGAGGAAGCCATCAAACTTCACAACTGATCCTGTGGCACGGAAAGTATAATGCTTTCCATCCTGGCCATCGGTGCCGAGATCAGCGGTGGTGCGTTCAAATTCCGCGCTTTCCATCTGGCTGGCGATGGTGCGCTTCCAGATCAATTCGTAGAGCGCGAACTGTTCGCCATCGAGTGCGGCTCGCACCGATGAAGGCAGGCGGTCGAGCTCCGTGGGCCGGATGGCCTCATGGGCCTCCTGGGCGTTCTTGGCTTTCGTGGTATACTGGCGGGGCGACGATGGGAGATAGGGTTCGCCGAAGTTCTTGAGGATCGCATTGCGTGCCGCAGCGATGCCTTCGGGGGCAATGTCCACGCCGTCCGTTCTCATATAGGTGATGAGACCAACTGTCTCTCCGTCTATATCCACCCCTTCATACAGTCGCTGCGCCACTTGCATTGTCTTGGCCGAGGAGAACCCCAGTTTGCGTGAAGCCTCCTGCTGCAAAGTTGAGGTTCGGAATGGCGCGTAGGGGTGCCGTTTGGCCGGCTTGCTGTCGATGCTATCGACCGAAACACGGGCGTTCTTCAGCGTCTGCTCGATGGCGCGCGCCGAAGCCTCGTCCTTGATGTCGAGTTTGCCGACCTTCTGGCCGGAAATCGCCTGCAGCGAAGCCGCGAATTCTTGTCCGCCCGGCGTGGTGAACGTGCCATCGATGGTCCAGAATTCCTGGCTCTTGAAGGCTTCGATTTCAAGTTCGCGGTCACAGATGATGCGCAACGCCACCGACTGCACCCGCCCTGCGGAGCGTGAGCCCGGCAGTTTTCGCCACAATACGGGAGACAAGGTAAAACCCACGAGATAGTCCAGAGCGCGCCGGGCCAGATAGGCATCGACCAGCGCCGCATCCACCTCCCTTGGATGTTGCATGGCCTCCAGGACAGACTGCTTGGTGATGGCATTGAACACCACCCGTTGCACCTGCTTGCCTTTAAGCGCGCCTTTTTTCTTCAGAACTTCAAGAACATGCCAGGAAATGGCTTCGCCTTCACGGTCCGGGTCGGTTGCAAGAATAAGCTGGTCTTCGCTTTTCAGGGCTTCCAAAATGTCGGATAACCGCTTGGAGGACTTGCTATCCACCTCCCAAGACATGGCAAAATCCTCGTCAGGGCGTACCGAGCCATCCTTGGCGGGCAGATCGCGGACATGGCCATAGGAGGCCAACACGGTGAAGCCCGAACCCAGGTATTTATTGATGGTTTTCGCCTTGGCGGGCGATTCGACGACGACGACTGCCATTCCACTTCCTGACTCAGAGACGGAGGGCCTCATATAGGCATCCATCCGCAACCGCAAGTTCCGAACCAAAACCTGCAATCTTGCGCCAGCTCAATCCAATACAATCACAGGTTTCTTATATTTAGAAAGAACACGCATATAGTGTTTTTTTGCCATGGGGAAACTTGGGTATCGGTTTGATCGAAGATGCGAGGCCTCTATGACTATTCCGGGCGGCAATAACCCATCGAATGAAACGCAGCAACGCGAATTGGCGCAATATGTCGCCGATATGCTGCTGGAACTGCGGAATATGGCCAAGGCGGCTGGCCTTACGACACTCCTGGGACTGCTGGAGCTGAGCTTCTGCGAAGCCTATTCGGTCGCCAATAAGGTCAAAATCCCCGATGGGGAAATCGAGAAACTCAAGCGACTGGCAAAAGCAGCTAGCGAGGGGTGATCGCGCAAACCACTGCCTTCATGAAGGCTGTCAGCCGAATATTCTCACCCTGATCGATCCAGAAACTGTCTTTGGGATATAATGTTACATTATCTCCGAAATGGCAGCTACCATCGAGAAGATAGAAGAACCGCAGTCCATCTTCTGAGCCGATTTCCACGCCAGGCTCAAAATCCATCACGCGCAGCACCCCGTCGCCAAATTCCTCTCGCACAATCAAATTGAAGTCCTGTACAGCCCCCTCTGCCAGAACTCCCATAACCTCAGCCTCTCCAGAGAACGAAACCGGTTCGAAGGGCTGCAACTCAAACTTGCCCCGTCCCGCCATGTCCAGCCGCATGCCATTGCCGGAAAGCACCATGATATGGCGCTCATAGCCGCTGAAAGCGGAAAAGGGACCATTCTGGTTAACGACAGCAATGCTCACACGCCAATCAAATGCCGCCGTGCCCCGGGGGCACGCGCAAAGCTCCGTTGTCGTGCCGCCGCCGTTTTTCCACGGCATCATCAGGTATTCCGGTGGCCGGATGATGTGCATCAGTGGCCGTGCCGTGCGCGGCCCTGGGGTTCCGCATGGGCTATGACCCGGCGGATGGCCGGAAACTTCGCTTGCAGGCCATTTTCAATATGATCCACCACTGTGTGAACATCGTCAACCGTATCCGATGGCGCGAAAAGGCAATGATAGTGAACGAAGAGTCCCTGATCATTCTCCCTTATCCGTATGTTGTGTATGTTGCTTACCAGAGGCTGCTTTTTTGACAGGCTCATAAGCAAGGCCGTGACAGCCTTGGTTGTTCTAGGAGGAGCCTCGCTGCCAGCAAGATGTCTTTCCGGCTGGGGCTCGATGTGGCTTTCCACTTCAACTCCGGGCCCGAGTTCCGCGCGAATGGCGTCTTCAAGTTGAGTAGCGTGATCATGGGCTTCCACCAGCGTCATAAGGCCGTCCACCTCCAGGTCAAAACTCACCGCCAATTGGCCTTTGATTTCCTGGACCGTCAAATGGTGAATGGCCAGATTGCGGCGTGAAGCGATAAGCATCACCCTCTGGAATACGGTTTCGTCATCAAGTGCTACCGGATTGGCTGCAATCGTCACGTCGGCACTTGGAAACCTCTGGACGATCTTCTCGGCCAGATGGTCCTTAAGCTTGACGATATCGTCGACCGGCATTGTACGCCGCACCTCCACCACCACACTGGTGAAAAGCGTGGGGCCGGCCGGACGCAGGCGCAGCGACTTGAGGAGAAGAACACCGCTGGTATTCTCGACCAGCGCCCGCAATTCCGCTGTGGCACCGGCCGGTGCCGTGTCCAGCAGCGTGGCCAAGGTTCGTTTTCCCAGGCGCCATCCTGCAAGCGCCACAAAGAAGGAAACCACAATGGCAGCTCCCGCATCAGCCATCGGAAAGCCTGCCCACACCGCCATGAGCCCAAGGAGCACCACGCAGGAACTCCACATGTCGGAACTGAAATGCAGGGCATCGGCCTCAAGCGCCTCGCTGGAAGTCTTGAGCGCAACCCTGTTCAGGGCCCGTGCCCGGCTGAAATCCACCAGAATTGAGCCGCCAATGATCGCGACCGCCCACCAGGTGACGTCTACGTGTGCTGCCGCCCCGGCAAACCGCTTGATTGCCTCGACCACGATCCATCCCGTCGTGAGAAACAACAGCCCGGTCTCCACTAGCGCGGCCACGCTCTCAGCCTTGGCATGGCCGTAGTGATGCTCTTCATCGGGTGGCTGGTCACTCCAGCGCACCGCAAACCAGGTAATGACCGTTGCGCCGAGATCAATCAGGCTATGAATGGCCTCCGACAGGATGCCAAGTGATCCGGTCAAAAGACCTGCCGTGAATTTGGCAATGGTCAGCCCGAGGCTGGCAAGGACTGAATAGACGACGACCTGGCGTTTTTCAGAAGACGACATAGGCCCTGCATACCCCACTTCTTCTGAAATTTCCTCAATAAATTCAGCCATACTGCTGGCGCATGGCAGCGCGCCCGTTTGATCGTCTTGAGGAGTGTCTGCCGGCCGTGTTCTCTGCTATCTGAAAGTTCAATCATGACGGCCGAGTCCATTTCCCCGAATCTCGTTTCAGGCCGCAAGGCCGGTGCGCTGACTTTTGGCGCAATTTTTGCGCTGGAATCATTGGTGCGGTCCTTGAACTCAACCGTGATTTCGCTCCAGGCCTATGATCTGCTGGGCAGCAGCCAGAAAGTCAGTGAGCTTTCAACTTTGGTGGCAATCATCGTCCTGCTCACGACACTCATGTTGCCCTTTGTTCTTGGCCGCTTGCGCCGCCGCTGGGCCTATACCCTGGGTGTTGTCGGCATGATGCTGGCAAGCCTGTTCCTTGCCAGTTTCACCATTGGCGGCACGGTTGCGGGCATGTTCTTCCGCAATTGCGGCGCCGCAATCATGAATATCACACTTTCACTCTATATTCTGGATCATATCAAACGCAGTGAGCTCGCGCGTGCAGAACCCATACGACTGAGCCTTTCGACATTTTCCTGGATGGTCGGGCCGGCAAGCGGCGTTTGGCTTTACACGAAGATCGGGCCCTGGGGCCCCCAGTTGGCAAGCTTGGCGGCTGCCGCAGCGTTGCTGGTCCTGTTTTGGATTCTTCGGCTCTCGGACCGGATGATCTTGCCGTCGGGAACCATGCAGTCCTTCAATCCGCTAGGCAACGTGGCACGTTTCGTCAAACAGCCGCGGTTGCGGCTCGCTTGGATGATCGCATTTGGCAGGTCGTGCTTCTGGTCGACGTTCTTCATTTATGGTCCATTGCTGTTGGTTGAAGGCGGAATCGGCAAGCAAGCGGGCGGTCTGATGATTTCGGCAAGTCAGGGCCTGCTGCTTTTTGCTTATCCTTTCGGGAGGTTGGCACATCGCTTCGGGGTACGACCCATAATCGGCTTGTGTTTCATTTTGATGGCCATTTCCTCCCTGGCAGCAGGGTTTGCCGGCAGGGAGCAGCCCTATTTGGCGATGGCATTCCTGCTGATCGGCTCCATTGCCGCTTCCGGGCTTGACGGTGTTGGTGGCATTCCTTTTCTGCGTGCGGTGCGGCCCCACGAACGTCAGCGCATGGCCGCCGTCTATCGCACCTTCATCGACTTTTCAGATCTGGTCCCGGCAATGATTTTTGCCGTCGCACTTTCCTATTTTGAAATTGGCGTTGTGTTTATTATACTTGGCACCAGTCTCATCATTATGGGAGCAATTGCTTATCGCTATCTCCCGAGGTCCATGTAACCGGAAGAAGCCAATGACCAAACCGCATCTCGTTATCGCCAACAAGAACTACTCCTCGTGGTCGCTCCGGCCCTGGATGGCCATGACCATGGCGGGCCTTGATTTTGATGAATCGATGATCCTTCTGGATACGCCCGTGATGAAAAAGCAGATCGCCGGGCATTCCCCGGCAGGCCGTTTGCCGGTGTTGCATCACGGCAAGATCACGGTCTGGGAGACCTTGGCCATTTTGGAATATCTTGCGGAAACCTATCCGGAGAAAAACTTCTGGCCAAAATCGCGGGCCGCAAGGGCCATGGCGCGCGCCGTCTCCAATGAAATGCATGCGGGGTTCTCAAGTCTGCGCAATGCCTGCCCCATGAACTTGCGGCGCGCCCCCAAGGCGGTGAGAATGAACGAGCCCATCCGGGCTGATGTAGCGCGCATTGAAGAAATCTGGCGCGATTGCCGCAAGACCTATGGCAAGGGTGGCAAGTTCCTGTTTGGAAAATTCAGCAACGCCGATGCCATGTTCGCGCCCGTCGTCACCCGTTTTGAAACCTATGCCATACCGGTTGCCAGGGATACGAAGGCCTATATGGACACTGTGACAGGAACCAGGGCCTTTCAGTCATGGAAGGCTGCCGCGCTTAAGGAAACCTGGGTTGTCACTCGCGACGAAGTTGACTAGAGGCAAAGCGCGTTCGCCGAAATCGGCTGACCCGGCCTTCTCCGGCATTTCCAGGAAATCAACAGAGGCTTATCTTCTGCTGCGAAGAGCGCGAAACCTTTCCCGCCAGTTCGAACTCCAGCAAGATCCCGAGAACCATGGAGGCGGGAAGTTTGCTTTCCCTTATGACATCATCAACGTCAATGGGCGTTGGCGAGAGGAGTGACAGCACCAGTCTCCGGTCGGTGAGGCTGGCCTCGGCCGTTTCCTCAACAGGCAATTCGGGTTCTGAAAATATTCTGGGAAAAGCCCTGTACTCAGCTTGCAGGCTGTCAATCACATCGGCGCTGCGCGTGAGGAGTGTCGCCCCTTCCTTGATGAGTTTGTTGGTGCCTTCGGCGCGTGGGTCCAAGGGGGAGCCGGGTACGGCAAAGACATCCCGTCCCTGTTCGCCCGCCAGCCGGGCGGTAATGAGTGAGCCGGAACGCAAGGCGGCTTCCACCACGATAATGGCCCGGGACATCCCGGAAATGATGCGATTGCGGCGGGGAAAATGCTCCGCCCGCGGCACCGAACCGGGCAGCATTTCAGTCAGAAGAAGGCCATTTTCTCCAATGAGTTTTTGCAATTCCTCATTTTCCGGCGGATAGAAATTGTCAATGCCACCGGCAATGACCGCTGCCGTGCGGCCTTGCGGGGCAGCTTCATGGGCCGCCGTATCGATGCCGCGTGCCAGGCCGGAGACCACAAGATATCCCGCTTCGCCAAGTTCCGCTGATAATTGCCTGGCAAGTTTCCGGCCGCCAGCCGATGCATTTCTTGCCCCCACAATGGCCACTGATTGAAGCTCAGCGAGCGTAAGATTTCCTTTGACGCAGAGCAGGGCAGGAGCCCCTGGGATATGATGCAGGAGCACTGGGTAGCCGGGTTCTCCCGCCGCCACGAAACTAGCCCCCAATTCTACGGCCTGCTCCATTACGCATTCAGCCTGTTCTTTCGAAAATACCCTTATAGGCCTAGCCAAACCTCCTTTGAGAGAGAGCTGCGGCAGGGCCGCGAGGGCAGCGGCGGCGCTTCCATAACGGCCAATCAATTGCCGGAAGGTGACAGGGCCGACATTTTCACTTTGGCTGAGCCGGATCCAATCGCGCCGTTGCGTCTGGTCCAGCAGCTGCATGGGTCAAACACTTTTCCCAAGGTTTATCCTGGGCTCCTCGCCTTTCAGCAGCCTGGCGATATTGGACCGGTGCATGGTCCAGATCGCTAGCGCGATAAGCAGTGTCGGCCACAGGAGATCGCTGCGTCCCAGAAGATAGGCCCATAATGGCGTAAGGGCGGAGGAAAGGAGCGCCGCGAGAGAGGAAATCCGGAAGGTAAGTGCCAAGGCCAACCAAGTGGCAACGAAAATCAACCCAAGCGGCCACGCCAGGCCGAACAGAACCCCAAGGCTCGTGGCAACTCCCTTGCCCCCCTTGAATCGGAGCCAGATTGGAAAAATATGGCCGGTAATGGTGGCGAGCCCGGCGATCACACTCGCTTGCGGACCGCCAAAATAATTCAGGAGCAGGACAGCTGCCGCGCCTTTCAACCCATCAAGGAGCAATGTGAGCGCGGCAATCTTCTTGTTTCCGGTGCGCAAGACATTGGTTGCCCCGATATTGCCCGAACCGATGCTGCGTACATCGCCAAGCCCCGCGGCCCTGGTCAGAATGAGCCCGAAGGGAATGCTGCCAAGAAAATAGCCGATGAGGGCGGCAATTGCTTCAACCATCATGCTGGCGAGCGTATGCGTAAACCGTTCGCCCTGCAACGGCCGTTTCAATGACCCGGCCTTCCAGCGTGCGATCCTCAAGCGGCGAGTTCTTGGAGCGCGAGCGAAGCCTGGCCTCGTCCACCTTCCAGTTCTGATTGATATCCACCAGCGCAAAGTCGGCCGGGGCGCCCGGAGCCAAGCGGCCCGTTTCCAACCCGAGAATTTCCGCGGGCTTTGACGACATGGCTTCAACGAGACGGCTTAACGGCATGTTTTCATTATGATAAAGCCCAAGCGAGGCCGACAGCATGGTCTCCAGGCCGATGGCGCCAAAGGCGGCCTCCGCGAAAGGCAGCCGCTTTGTATCAGCGCTTTGCGGATCATGAGAAGAAACGATCACGTCAATCGTTCCATCTGCCACCCCGGCCACCAGGGCCCGGCGGTCATCCTCCGTACGCAGGGGCGGCGAGAGTTTGAAGAAGGTCCGGTAGGCCCCGATGTCATTCTCGTTGAGCGTGAGGTGATGAATGGAAACCCCGCAGGTCACAGGCAGGCCCTTGGCCTTGGCCCCGCGAATAACCTCGAGTGATGTGGCACAGGATACTTGCGCGGCGTGATAGCGGGCACCGGTCATTTCCACCAGGCGGATATCCCGCTCCAGCATGATGACTTCCGCCATTGCCGGATTCCCGGCAAGTCCCAGGCGCGATGCGGTTTCCGAAGAATTGATGACGCCGCGTGACAGGCTGGGCTCTTCCACATGCTGCACCACCAGCATGTCGAAATCCTTGGCATAGGTGAGGGCCCGGCGGAAAAGACTGGCATTGGCGACCGCATGGATAGCGTCGGTCACGGCAACGGCGCCGGCTTCCTTCAACCCGCCAATCTCGCTCATCAGCTCGCCGGCGAGGCCCTTGGTGATGGCTGCCATGGGCGCCACGCGCACCAGGGCCGTATCCCGTGCCCGGCGCAGGATGAAATCCACTATTGCCGCATCGTCGATCACCGGTTGGGTGTTCGGCATCACAATCATGGTGGTCACGCCGCCGGCAGCAGCCGCCTCGGAGGCCGTCGCCAGCGTTTCCCGGTATTCCGTGCCGGGTTCGCCGGTGAACACGCGCATGTCGATAAGGCCCGGGATGAGTGTTGCACCCGCACAGTCGAAACTTGCTGTGCCGGCACCGATCGATTCCTTGGTCACTTTCGGGCCTACCGCCAGTATCCAGCCATCTTCAACGAGGATGCCGCCCTTGCCATTCAGGCCCTGGGCGGGAGCAATGATATTGGCATTCAAATAGGCTTTGCGTTGGGCCGATTGCTTGATGGCAGGAGACATCATGGTTCTGCTCCCGCATTCCAGTTGCGGGACAGCGCATCAAGCACCGCCATACGCACCGCCACACCCATTTCCACCTGTTCGCGGATAACCGACTGCGCCCCATCTGCCACATTTGAGTCGATTTCAATGCCGCGGTTCATCGGTCCGGGGTGCATCACCAGGGCATCAGGCTTGGCGTAACGCAGCTTTTCTTCGTTCAAACCGAAGAAACGGTAGTATTCCCGCTGCGAGGGCACAAAGGCCCCGCTCATGCGCTCCAGCTGCAGGCGGAGCATCATCACCACATCCGCTCCCTCAAGCCCGTCGTGCATGTTGCGAAAGACATCAACGCCAAAGTTCGCAATGCCCGTGGGCAGCAGCGTCGACGGGGCGACCACGCGAACCCGCGCGCCCAGCTTGTTCAGCATGTGGATATTGGATCTGGCCACCCGGCTGTGCAGGACATCGCCGCAGATGGCAACCGTCAGCCCTTCAATCGAACCCTTGCGCCGGCGGATGGTGAGCGCGTCCAGAAGGGCCTGGGTCGGGTGCTCATGCTGCCCATCGCCGGCATTGATCACCGAGCAGGAAACCTTCTGCGCCAGCAATTCCACGGCTCCTGAGGATTGATGCCGTACCACCAGAAAATTGGGGTGCATGGCATTGATTGTCATGGCCGTGTCCAGAACCGTCTCGCCCTTCGAGATGGCGGAGGAAGAGATGGCCATGTTCATGACGTCCGCGCCCAATCGCTTGCCTGCAATCTCGAAAGAACTTTGGGTTCGGGTGGAGGCTTCAAAAAACAGGTTGACCTGGGTCTGCCCCTGCAAAATGTCGGAACGCTGCTGCGCCCCTTTGCCTCCTGTGACGTAGGTTTGGGCGAGGTCGAGAAGCGCTTTGATTTCGAGGGGGGAAATATCATCAACTGCCAGCAGGTGCCGGCCCTTGAGAAGCTTGCGTCGTTCGGATGGCGATGTCATTAAAAATGGCTGTGTAGGGGCGAATCTGCCGCCCCGCAAGAGAAGATCGCTAGCCTGTGGAAAATTAGCTCAAAAAGCTTAACACAAGGGGAATTGTGACGGCCGCGCAGATCACCTGGAGTGTCAGGATACTGGCGATCATCGGGGCGTCGCCGCCCATTTGCTTGGCCAGGACATAGGCGCCTGACCCCGTGGGCACGGCGCCGCAGAGAATGGCGACAGCGGCCGCTTCGCCCGAAACGCCCAAAACCCAGAGCCAGCCTGCCATAAAAGCAGGCATGGCCAGCAATTTGAGGAAAGTTGCCAGCAGCACTGGTCCCTTGGTCGAAAGGGCCTCGTCAATACGAAGCCCCGCACCGACTGCAAGAAGCGCCAGGCCCAAGGCCCCTTTGCCGATCATGTCGAGAACCTGGATCCCCATGGCAGGCATGGGCAGATGCAGCAGCTGCCAGACAACGCCTCCGAGGGACGACAGCACGAATGGGTTCTTCAAAATGGAAAACACCATGGCTCGCGCATTCATTTTAGCGCCGGAGCCATGAACCGAAATCACCGCCACATTCACGATGTTGAGAAGCGGGGTCATGGCGGCGGCGCTGAGGCCGCCCAAAGCCAGGGCTGGTTGGCCGAAATAAATGGGAATGATGGCAAGCGCAATAAATGTGTGCCAACGCGTAGCTCCCTGAAACAGGCTGGAAAATTGCGGCCCATTCAGGTCCATGGCCGCGGTGAGTGGCCGCCGCACAGCCAGCAGCAGGGCAAACATGGTGGAAATCCCAAGGATCATCGCCAGGGCCATCGACCATACGGGAACATGGGAAAAGTCCGCTGCGGCTATTTCCTTGAAGATAATGGCCGGAAACAACACGTAGTAGCAAACGTGATCAATGGCGAGCCAATGGTCTTCCGCAATCAGCGCGCTGCGCCGCAAGCCGTAACCCACAAGTATAACGATGAAGACCGGTAGCAGCGCAATGAAGGATTGGGTCACGCCTGCCTCAGGGCGTCGAGCGCTGCTTGAAGTATCCAGGCGGCTGCCAACTTGTCCACCACCTTGTCACGCGTGGCGCGCGAGGCGTCCGCGTCGATCAACATGCGTTCGACCGCTGCCGTCGAAAGCCGCTCATCCCAAAATACAATCGCAAGTGGCGTGAGCTTCGCAAGATTGCGCGCAAAGGCCCGCGTCGCCTGCGCCCGGGGTCCTTCGGTCCCATCCATATTGATCGGCAACCCCAGCACCAGGACCCCCACATTCTCCTTCGTCGCAATTGCCAGCAGCTCCGTTGCGTCTTGCGTAAACTTGGTTCGCGTTATGGTGGTGATAGGTGTCGCTATTTGCCGGCTGCGATCGCTTGTCGCAACACCAATGGTCTTGGTGCCCAAATCCAATCCCATCAGACGCGAAGTCTGGGGCAGGTTTTCCAAAGCGGACTGGAGGGCCAGAAGGTGGGTGGACATGGGCTTCTACTAGACGATTTGGCAAAGAGGTAAAGCAGCGTTATTGCATAGGCCCCGAACAATTGCAGGAAAGCTTGCCATGGCAAAAAAGGTTGAACGTCCCGTTGGCCCGGTCGTGGATCCGCTGCCCGTGGGCAATGTGCCCGACATGCGGCCCCTGCACGGGCGCTGGATGCGGCTTGACCACGTTTCCGCCGCCAAGCACGCCGCCGATCTCTTTGAAAGTTTCGATGGCAAGGACCCCGAAGGCCATATCTGGACCTATTTGGGTTACGGCCCATTTGCCTCGCTTGCAGAGTTCACCGAGTGGGTGAGGGCCCGCGAGGCCGCCCGCGACCCGTGGTTCTACGCCTTCGTGCGCCGGGACACCGGAAAGGCCGTTGGCATGGGGGCCTTCATGCGTAACGACGCCGCCAATGGCGTCATCGAGATAGGCCATATCTGGATGTCGCCGGAATTGCAGCAAACCCGGGAGGCAACCGAAGCCATCTATCTCATGATGCGCCATTGTTTTGATGATTTGGGAGTTCGCCGCCTGGAATGGAAATGCGACGCCCTGAACGCCCCGTCGCGCAAGGCCGCTGACCGCTTCGGCTTCACCTTTGAAGGGATTTTCCGCCAGCACTATATCGTCAAGGGTCGGAACCGCGACACGGCCTGGTTTTCCATGCTGGATACCGAATGGCCCAAGGCAAAAGCGGCTTTTGAGGCCTGGCTCCGGGAAGATAATTTTGATGCCAATGGCCGCCAGAAAGCCAAGTTGCGGGTTCGCCCCTAGACTGCTATCCAGCCCGCGAACGAGCTATAGGACTCATGGCACATGTCGGTTGATCAGGCCACCGTACGGCGGGTTGCAAAACTTGCCCGCATCAAGGTGAAGGAAGAAAACCTCGGGCGTCTCGCAGGCGAGCTGAATTCCATTCTCCACTGGATCGAGCAGTTGAATGAAGTGAATGTGGACGGCGTGGAACCGATGACCTCCGTGGTTTCCGTCAAGATGAAAAAACGCAAGGATATCGTCACCGATGGAAGCTCCCCCCATGACGTGGTGGCAAATGCTCCGGCGGCCGAAGACAACTATTTCCTTGTGCCCAAGGTGATTGAATGACCAGCCTCACCGCACTTACGATTGCCTCGGCGCGCGAAGGTCTACGCCGCAAGGAGTTTTCGGCCGTCGAACTCACCGAGGCCTATATCGCGGCCATTGAAAAAGCCCGCATTCTGAATGCCTATATTGTCGAAACACCCGAAATGGCCCGCGCCATGGCCAAGGTGTCCGACACGAAATTGGCCAAGGGAGAGGCCGGTGCTTTGGAGGGCATTCCCCTGGGAATCAAGGATCTCTACGCCACCAAGGGCGTCCATACCCAGGCCTGCAGCCACATCCTCGATGGCTTCAAACCCACCTATGAGTCGACGGTCACCGCCAACCTCTGGCGCGATGGCGCGGTCATGCTGGGCAAGCTCAACATGGACGAGTTCGCCATGGGCTCCTCCAATGAGACAAGCTATTACGGCAATGTGATCAATCCCTGGCGGCGCAAGAACTCCAATGCAGCACTCGTGCCGGGGGGCTCCTCCGGCGGCTCGGCTTCGGCCGTAGCCGCCCATATTTGCGCCGCAGCCACCGCGACCGACACCGGCGGGTCCATCCGCCAGCCCGCGGCTTTTACCGGCACCGTTGGCATAAAACCAACCTATGGCCGCTGCTCCCGCTGGGGGATCGTGGCTTTTGCCTCCAGCCTCGACCAGGCCGGACCGATAGCGCGTGACGTAAGGGATGCCGCCATCATGCTGAAGTCCATGGCCAGCGTTGATCCCAAGGATACGACCTCGGTCGACCTTCTCGTGCCCGACTATGAAAAGGCCATCGGCAAATCGGTCAAGGGCCTTCGCGTCGGCATTCCAAGGGAATATCGCGCTGACGGCATGTCCGCCGAGATCGACGCCCTGTGGAACAAGGGGGCCCAGTGGCTGAAAGAGCAGGGGGCCGAGATTGTCGAAATCTCGCTTCCCCACACGAAATACGCACTTCCTGCATATTATATAGTGGCGCCGGCTGAAGCCTCCTCAAACCTCGCCCGTTATGATGGCGTGCGTTATGGCCTGCGGGTTCCTGGCGACGACATCGTGGACATGTATGAAAATTCCCGGGCCGCCGGCTTTGGCCCGGAAGTGCAGCGCCGTATATTGATAGGCACCTATGTGCTCTCCGCCGGCTACTATGATGCCTACTATGTCCGTGCCCAGAAGATCCGCACGCTGATCAAGCGTGATTTCGAGCAGGCCTGGGCCAAGGTCGATGTCGTGCTCACGCCCGCAACCCCCAGCCCGGCCTTCGCCCCCGGCGAAATCAGCGATCCCGTGCAGATGTACTTGAACGACATTTTTACGGTGACGGTAAACATGGCGGGCCTTCCCGGCATTGCCGTGCCGGCAGGAATCTCCAGTGACGGGCTGCCTCTCGGCCTTCAGCTCATCGGCAAGCCATTTGACGAAGAGACCCTGTTTCAGACAGCGGCAGCTATTGAACATGCGGCCGGCGGCTATCTCGCCCCCCAGTGGTGGTAGCCTCCAGACCCATCCAGCGACGCCGTTAACTATTTGTTAACAATGTTTGCCCGGCCGCCCCAAATTCCATTATGTGAATCCGAGGCAAGATGGGGCTCCGGTGCGGCATGGGATTTCGGGCGGCAATGATTGCAGGCGCAATTGCGGCGTTGTGCATGGCAAGTGTTGCTGCGGCCTTTGGTGCTGACGCAAAACATGGAACACCCGAATACGGCAATACTCTCCCACCAGTGGGATTCGTGAAGTTCTGTGCCGCCAATCCCGCGGAGTGCAAGGCTAAGAGCGATGGCCGCGACCGGATTTCGATGTCGCCTGAGCGCTGGAACAAGCTTTACCTGATTAACAGCTATGTGAACGGCAGGATCGCGCCTATCAGCGACCAGGACCTCTATGGCGAGGCCGAGCATTGGGCCTATCCAACCGATGCCGGCGATTGCGAGGATTATGTCCTGCTGAAGAAGCGCAGCCTCGAGTTGCTCGGCTTCTCGGAGGGAACCTTGCTCATTACCGTCGTCCTAGATGAAAAGGGCGAAGGCCATGCAGTTCTGACCGTCGCCACGGATGCGGGGGATTATGTCCTGGACAATCGGGTAAACGATGTCTTGCGCTGGACCGATACGCGCTACAAGTTCTTGAAGCGCCAGTCCCATGACAATCCGCTGCAGTGGGTGGCACTGGTAAAACAGGCAACCTCCGCCAGTGGAAATGTCGCCAGCGGCAATTGACTGGAAGAAAACCAGCGCCATGGTGCAGCGATTGGGGGCAGGGCTATAGCCAACCCCCTCTTCAATACCTGTTGCAAACACCCCGTGGCATGGTTCGCATCGGGGTTGGCTGGCACCGCAAACCTGCTTTGTGGGAATCGGGAAATTTGGTCTAAAAGGGGTCCTTAACCGGAGGCCAGATGATGCGTCATTTTTTGTCTATTCCAGCGCTAGTGCTCGTCATTATCGCTTTCAATCTTCTGGGCATCGCAGGACAGTGGATGGACTCCGAATCCCTGTACTGGGATGGCGTGCTGCCCTCGGGCGCTGAGTTCTATCTGAAAGTAGGGGATCTTTTTGTCATGGTTGGCCTCGTTGCCCTTTTCTTCGAAATCATCAAGGCAGCAAGGCTGGGTGCCAGCACCATCGTCGATCATATGCTGTCCACAGCCACCTTCATTGTGGCCCTGGTTGAGTTCCTTGTGGTGCCCTTTTGCGGAACGGCGACCTTCTTCTTTCTCATGCTCATGTCGCTGATTGATGTTGTGGCCGGCTATTCTATTTCAATCCTGGCCGCCCGGCGCGATTATACCGTGAGCCGGGATGACGGCGGCGGGCTTTAGTTCATGGCCTTTGATGCGGCTCTTGCCAAGGCAGTTGGCCTGACCCCGGACGAGATGGCGACCTTCCGCAAGCTGAATACGCCGGAAAAAATCCAAGACTTCTTGACGGCCATGCCGATCAATTTCGAACCGGGGGGCGACACTTGTTATTCCGCCCGGACGGCCCTTCAGATGAATTGCTGCCATTGCATAGAAGGAGCATTCATCGCCGCCTCTGCCTTCCTGCTTCATGGCAGGCCGGCGCTCCTGATGGATTTCCAGGCTCACGGCGATGACGATCACGTTCTGGCGCTTTTCAGGGAGGGTAGGCACTGGGGCGCCATTTCCAAGAGTAACTCTATCTGGCTGCGCTGGCGTGATCCCGTTTACGCGAGCCCCCGCGAACTGGCCATGAGTTATTTCCACGAATATGTGCGGGAAAAACACAAGACCCTGCGCCGTGTTTCGAAGCCCTTTGATATTGGCAAATATGACCCCGGCTACTGGATGACGTCATCGGAGAACTGCTGGTCCATGGCCCATGAGATCGACGCAAGCCCCCATGTGGACCTGATATCCAAGGTCCAGGCCAAGAAATTGAAACTGCGGGATTCCCACGAAACGAGGGCCGGAAATTTGAAGGAATGGGCCCCGTAGCATTGATTTGACTGCTAAGCCTTGATCCGTTCACCCTTGGGATCGTAAAAGCTCTGGAGTTGAACTTTGGCGCCGTAACGCTTCCACGCCAGTTCAACTTCCCACTTGCCGCTTTCAATCCAGTCCTTGGTGATGCCGCTGTCGTTCTTGACATAGCCCATGCCGAGCGACAGGTTCACCCGGTGGCCCCAGGCGCCTGACGTCGTCGAGCCCACGATGACGCCGTTCCGGTAGATGGGTTCTTCGTGATAGATCATTGCGGCGGACGGGCTGGCGTCATCCAGGGCGAGGCAGATCATGCGTTTGGGAAGCGTTGGAAGGGCCTTCTGCTTCAGCAGGGCCTCGCGCCCCATAAAGCCGCCTTTCTTGTCCCAGGCAACGGCAAAACCGAGGCCCGCTTCGACAGGCGTTTCCTCATCAGAAATGTCATGGCCCCAGTGCCGGTAGGCCTTTTCGGTTCGGCAATTGTTCATCGTGTGCATGCCTGCCGGGGTCAGGCCGAAATCATGTCCAGCTGCCTGCAAGCGCTCAAATACATGAGCGACAAACTCAGTTGGGATGTAGAGTTCCCACCCCAGCTCACCCACATAGGTGATCCGCGAAGCCCGTACGCGGGCATAGCCAATCTCGAGTTCCTTGGACGTGCCGAAGGGGAAGGCGGCGTTGGAGAGATCGGCCCCAGACAGCTTTTGCAGCAGCGCGCGGGAATTAGGCCCCATCACCGCTATCATCGGAAGGCCGGAAGTGATGTCGGTGGAGACGCAATGGGCATCTTCGGGTGTATGGCGCTTCAGCCAGGCCATGTCGCGGACCTGCGGCACGGCACCCGTCACCACCATAAACTTGTTTTCTTCCAGCCGTGTAACCGTAAGGTCTGCTTCTATCCCGCCGCGCTCATTGCACCACTGGGTGTAAACGATGCGACCGGGCTCGACATCGATATTGTTTGCGCTGATGGTGTTCAGCACCTTGCAGGCATCGCGCCCTTCGACCAGATACTTCGCAAAAGAAGATTGATCAAAGAAGGCGCACTTGCTCATCAATTGCTTGGCTTCGAAGTCGGCACAGGAAAACCAGTTCTGCCGGCCGTAGGAATACTCATATTCCGGCTTCACGCCGTCCCGCGCATACCAGTTCGGCCGTTCCCAGCCGTTCACCTCGCCAAATACGGCGCCGAGCTTCTTTGTGGGCTCATAGAGTGGAGAACGGCGAACGCCGCGTGCTGTTTCCGCCTGCCGATAGGGCCAGTGCATGGCGTAAAGCAAGCCAAGCGTTTCACTGACCCGGTCATGCACATACTCGCGGACCGACTGGAACGGATGGATGCGGCGGATGTCCATGCCGTTGACATCCATGGGCGGGTGGCCGTTCTTGATCCACTGCGACAACACCAGACCGGCGCCCCCCGAGGATTGGATGCCAATCGAGTTGAAACCCGTGGCGACATAACAGTTCTTCACCTCCGGTGCTTCACCGAGGTAATAGCGGTTGTCCGGCGTGAAACTTTCCGGCCCATTGAAGAACAATTGAATGCCTGCAGTTTCGAGCAACGGAACCCGGTTTATTGCACTCGCCAGAATGGGCTCAAAGTGGTCCATGTCTTCAGGCAGCGTCACGAAGCTGTGCTCGTCATCGATGCCACAGGTGCCCCAAGGCTTGGCCTTGGGTTCAAACGCCCCAACCATCAGCTTGCCAGCGTCTTCCTTGTAGTAGGTGCACTCGTCGGGCACCCGTACGACAGGCATGTTGCGCGGCAGTGCCGCGATAGGCTCAGATACGATGTAGAAGTGTTCGCAGGCATGAAGCGGAATATTCACGCCTATGCTGCGGCCAAGTTCCCGCGACCACATGCCGGAGGCAATGACGACCTTGTCGGCCATGATCGTTCCGTCGGTGGTTTCAACGCCAACCGCCTTGCCCTTCTCAACCAGAATGCGGACAACTTTGGTGTTCTCAAAGACCTTGGCCCCGCGCGACCGGGCTCCCGCTGCCAGTGCCTGGGTCACGTCGATGGGATTGACCTGGCCATCCTTCGGCAGGAACACCCCGCCCTTGACGCCTTCCATATTGTAGTGTGGCACACGCTCCTTGATGTCGGCAGTACTGATCACGTCAACCGCCAGGCCAAAGTTCTTGGCCATCGAGGCACCGCGCAGAAGCTCCTCCATGCGCCCGTCCGTCAGAGCGATAGAGATGGAGCCATTCTGCTTGAACCCGGTGGCTTGACCGGTTTCCTTTTCCAGGCCCTCAAACAGGTTTGTTGTGTATTTCGCCAGTTCAGTCAGATTCTTGGAGGCTCTGAGTTGGCCGACAAGTCCGGCCGCATGCCATGTCGTCCCTGAGGTGAGTTGTTTGCGTTCCAGAAGAACCGTGTTGGTGATGCCGGTCTTCCCTAGATGGTAGGCAATTGAGGCCCCCACGATACCGCCGCCAACAATGACGACATCGCAACGGGCGGGCAGGGGCTTCGACATGGCGGACTCCGGATTAGGGTTGGTGAATTCATCTAACATGCTAGCCGATAATGCGGAAAGCGCCAGCAGGTCTCACCACACGGCACCAGAACTCACCGGGACTACACAAATGCGATGGCAAGGCGTATTATGCTGCTGCTGATCACCTCACCCAAGGAGGATCCAATGACCGCTTACAACGCCGTGCGTTTCAAAGTGAAACCGGGCCAGGAACAGAAATTCATCGACTTGCACAGGGATATGCCAAACCTCGCAGGCATGGTGGACGGCGCCTTGATCAAGACAGGTGACCGCACCTTCTGTCTTATCGGCAAATGGCAGAATTTCGACCAAATTGTCGCGGCTCGTCCGCAGATGATCGGTATTCTCGACAAGCTTCGGGGCATGCTTGAGGATCTCGGCGGTGGCCTCGGTATGACTGACCCGGTCTCGGGTTCGGCTGTGGTGGAGTATCCGGCAAAAAAGCAATAGACCCGGCCTAACCGCCATTTTCCTTTGCGGGGGCACTTTGTTTCGACTATCATATTGTTCGAAATAAAGAACAGGTCGTTTTATGCACAGAGGCAATATTTCTCCAACCGAAGCCCACCAGCGCTTGCAGGGCAATGCCTCTGCCGTGCTGATTGATGTGCGCACCCAGCCCGAATGGACTTTTGTAGGTGTTCCCGCTGTCGAAAGGCTGGTGCGTTTGGCCTGGCAGGTATTTCCAGCCATGCAGGTGAATCCACGGTTCGTCGAAGAGATTGAGCAAATGGGCCTGCCGAGGGATGCCGAAATCCTGTGTATCTGCCGCTCTGGCGCGCGCTCGTCTTCTGCGGCCTCAGCCCTCACCGAAGCCGGTTACACCAATTGCTGGAACGTGGCTCAGGGCTTCGAGGGTGACAAGGATGCCAACGGCCACCGCAGCACAGTCAATGGGTGGAAGGCCGCCGGGCTGCCCTGGGTCCAAAGCTGATGGCAAAATACTCGAAACGACAGGACCCCACCGGCTGGGGTGATGCCACGAAGCTTGTGCGCGGCGGCTTGGACCGTTCGCCCCATGGCGAAACCTCGGAAGCCATCTACCTTACCTCAGGCTACGTCTACGACGACCCGGAAACCGCCGAACGCCGCTTTTCCGGTGAAGAGGATGGCTATGTCTATGGCCGCTATGGCAACCCGACTGTCACCATGCTTGAGGAACGC
Organism: uncultured Aestuariivirga sp.; assembly: GCA_964604435.1. Classification (GTDB taxonomy): domain Bacteria; phylum Pseudomonadota; class Alphaproteobacteria; order Rhizobiales; family Aestuariivirgaceae; genus Aestuariivirga. The sequence goes on from CAZRZB010000013.1 coordinate 26,394, forward strand.
ATGCGCCTGCTGGAGGGTGCTGAAGCCTGCTACGCGGTGGCCTCGGGCATGTCTGCAGCCTTTGGTGCCCTGGCCTGTCAACTCAAGACCGGCGACCATGTCGTCGCATCCCGGTCACTGTTTGGCTCCAACTACCAGATCATCACGAACATCCTGCCAAGGTTCGGGGTGGCGTTCGACCTCGTCAATGGAACCGATGCCGAGGCCTGGAAACAGGCGATGCGGCCGGAAACCAAATGCGTGTTCTTTGAAACGCCTTCCAATCCTTTGCTGGAAGTCCTGGATATCCGGATGATTTCGGATATCGCCCACAAGGCCGGCGCGGTTGTCATCGTCGATAACGTCTTTGCCACGCCCATCCTGCAGAAACCCATGGAACTTGGTGCGGATATCGTTTTCTACTCCAATACCAAGCATACCGACGGCCAGGGAAGGGTCTTTGGCGGAACCATCCTCTCGAGCAAAAAGTTCAAGGAAGACCTCCTGAAACCCTTCCTGCGCCACACGGGGCCAACACTGTCGCCGTTCAATGCTTGGGTCCTGCTCAAGGGCCTCGAAACCATGAAATTGCGGGTGGAGGCCCAAAGCAAGGCGGCGGCGGCCATTGCCGAGGTGCTCGCCTCAACCCAGGGCATCGAACGTGTCTACTATCCGCATCACGACAGTCATGCACAGGTCAAACTGGCGCGCAGCCAGATGCGGATGGGTGGCACCATGGTGTCCTTCGATGTCGCGGGTGGCAAGGCGAAGGCCTTCGATGTCCTGCGCAAGCTCGGCATCATCGACATTTCCAACAACCTTGGAGATACTAAATCACTGATTACCCATCCGGCGACAACAACCCACCGCAATATCGGCCCGGAAGCCCGCGCCATGATGGGAATCTCTGACGGCAACTTGCGTCTTTCAGTGGGATTGGAAGATGTTGGCGACCTCGTCGGCGATCTCAAGCAAGCTCTGAAAGCCTAGCCTACATCGTCGCGAAACGGTAAATCCCGATGCTGACGGCCAGCAATCCGACGGCAACGGTGAGGGGACGTTTTGGTGCGGTTTTTGACAGGTAACCCCCAACCGCAGCGGCGGGCAGCCCGCCGAGCACAAGGCCTGCGACGGGCCAGGCTACGTCACGCCAATCGGATCCGCCCTGCCAGTGTCCCATGGCAAATGCCGCAACGAAGGTGGAGAACACGGCAATGCTGACGACGAATTCGGAGAAATTGCTCGAGCCGATCGCATAGCGTGACTCGGTTCCCGCACCGAGCAAGCTTGTCGTCACTATTGGACCCCAACTCCCGCCGATCCCTTCAATGAGGCCGCCTGCGAAGCCAATCAATCGCGTAAATCCTCCCGGAATCAGGCGGGGCGCCACATCCTTCAATCCGCGATAAATAATCAGGCCCCCGATGAAAAGCAGATAGACGTTGATCATGACGAACAGGGTTTTGCCCTTTAAGCTCGTGAGTACCGTGGCGCCGATCACTCCGCCCAATGCGCCGAAGACGCAAAGCATGCTGATGATGCGCCAATCGAGATTCCTGTGGACGAAATGCGAGATTGCCGCCGTGCCTGTTGTTGGCAGTTTTGCCGCGTTGACGCTCGCCGAGGCGAGGGCGGGAGGAACTCCTTGCGCCAGCAGCACTGACGCGGAGATCACGCCAAACCCCATTCCAAGTGCGCCATCAACGAGTTGCGCAAGGAATCCCACAAGGGCAAAGGCCCAAAAGTCGTGCATCTGGCGAGTTCCCTTACCTGGCTGTGATCAAGCGTTCACAGCTTGGCGCTGAACTGTGCGGATAATTTGTCCGTTTGCCGTAAAATGTATGCCGCATTCGGTCTTGCCGGTGCCAGCCCAGCGGCCGGCGCGAGGGTTGTCATCGGTACCGCCCGGCGAGGTGCAGGGTTCGCAACCAATTGAACGATAGCCCATGAGTTTGAGCGGATGCGAGGGCAAGTGGTGGCTGTTCATGTAGGATTGGATGTCGAGGGCGGAGAATCCCGCGAGCGGCTCTACCTTCAGCCGGCCGTCCGCAATGCTCACAAAGTCGAGATCGGCCCTGGCGGCACCATGAAACCGCTTGCGCCCTGAAATCACCACATCGAAGTTGCTGAGCGCCTTAGCCAGCGGAACGGTCTTTCGAATGTCGCAGCATGAATTGGTGCTGCTCAAGTGCAGCAAACCATCCCGATCCTGCGCCTCCAGGTCTGCAGCATCCGGCTTCACCGATCGCACGTTGCTGAGTCCCAATTCAACGATCAGCTTGTCACGGTAATCCAGGGTTTCCTGAAACAATTTTCCCGTATCAAGAAAGATGATCGGCAAATTGGCATCAACTTCGGAAACCATGTGCAGCAAAACGGCGGATTCGGCTCCGAACGAAGAGACCAGCGCGGTGCGGCCAGGGTAATCCCGCAAGACGGAGGTGATGAGGTCGCGCCCCTCCAGGCCGGCGTATCTTTCGACGACGCTGTTATCGATGACACTATCCGGCATGGGGCTGTTCCTCCCAGGACGCAGGTTCGGGTGTTGTATCAGTGTGACGCTCACGCCACACTTCGGCCTCGCCCGCCCGGCGGTAGAGACCCCGCTGGTAGGCCAGGGACATCTGCCTTGCCGCTGCCTGCCAGACGGGAAGCGGAAACCGCTCGCTGACGTCGAAGGTGTTGAACCCAACCTGGCTCATGAATTGGTATTGGTCGGGCAGCACATTGCCCGTTGCGCGCAGCTCGCCGCGGTAATCCATCTGGCGGATTTGCCGGGCAATGGAATAGGCCCGCCCATCACCAAACGCCGGGAAGGGTAAGATCACAAGGGCAAGATGTGGCAGAAAATGTGCCACGTCCTCCGCCTGGTCCGTGTTGCTCAGCACCGTACCAAGCTGGCCGGGGAATTTCGCCAGGTTCTCCCACTCGTTCTTCAGCCGTGAAAAAGGAATGGAGACATTGCCGCCTTCCGGGAGGTCGCCCTCGGGGCCGACATGAACCCAGGGATCGTGAACGAAGGCATTGTTCTTAAGCAGCGGCATAGAGTGCCTCCTTGAAGGGTTGCGGACCGAGGCGGCGATAGGTGTAGAGGAATTCCTCGCCCGGCTGCCGCAGTTTCACGTAAGTTGAAAGGATCTTTTCAATTGCGTCGGGCACCTCGTGGCCGGCAAAGCCGGGCCCCAGAATGGAGCCAATTGAGGCGCTTTCCGTTGATGAGCCGCCCAGGGTGATCTGGTAGAATTCCTCGCCCTTTTTATCCAATCCCAGAATGCCGATATGGCCCACATGGTGGTGACCGCAGGCATTGATGCAGCCCGAGATGTTGATCTTCACCGGGCCAATGTTTTCCTGCACGTCGAGGTCGGCGAATTTCCGCGAAATCGCCTGGCTGATGGGAATGGAACGCGCCGTCGCCAATGCACAATAGTCCATGCCGGGGCAGGCGATGATGTCACCGGCAAGCCCGTGATTGGCTGTGGCGAGCCCCGCCGGCACAAGCGCCTGCCAGAGTGCAAAGGCATCGTCCTTCTTCACATGGGGAAGAACAATGTTTTGCGGATGGCTCACCCGCAATTCGTCATGGGAATAGCGCTGGGCCAGATCGGCCATCACGCGCATCTGCTCGGCTGTCGCATCACCCGGGATGCCGCCTTCCGGTTTCAGCGAAATATTGACAATCGTATATCCATCAACCCTGTGGGCCGCCAGATTGTTGCGCGCCCAGCGGGCAAATTCCGGATTGCGAAGCTTCGCCTCCTCGAAGGCCGGTGCAAAGCGTGAAAGTTTTTCGAAGGCGGGCGGGGCAAAATAAGCGGCAATCCGCGCCAGTTCCTTTTCTTCAACATGGGTTGTCTGCTCGGGCCGCCTGGCATATTCGGCCTCCACTTCCGCCTTGAACTTCTCCGCCCCGATCTCGTGCACGAGGATCTTGACGCGTGCCTTGTACTTGTTGTCGCGGCGGCCATAGAGATTGTAAATCCGCATGATGGCTTCGAGATAGGCTACCAGTTCCCTCTCGGGCAGGAAGTCCCGGACCGTGACCGCGATCATCGGCGTGCGGCCTTGTCCCCCGCCAACCATCACCTCCCAACCAATTGCCCCCGCCGCGTTCTTGTGTAGGCGCAGGCCAATGTCATGAACCTTGACGGCGGCCCGGTCATTGGGAGCCCCGGTTATCGCAATCTTGAACTTGCGCGGCAGATAGGAAAACTCCGGATGAAGCGACGACCATTGCCGGAGCAACTCGCCTACCGGGCGGGGATCGGCCAATTCATCGGCCGCAGCGCCGGCCCAGTGGTCCGTGGTAACATTGCGGATGCAGTTGCCCGAGGTCTGAATGGCGTGCATTTCGACTTCGGCAAGCGCCGCCAGAATATCCGCCGTGTCCTCCAGTTTGATCCAGTTGTACTGTATGTTCTGCCGCGTGGTGAAATGGCCGTAACCCCGGTCCCACTTCTCAGCGATATAGGCGAGCTGGCGCATCTGCTTCGACGAGAGTGTGCCATAGGGAATGGCGACACGCAGCATATAGGCATGGAGCTGGAGATAGAGCCCGTTCATCAGGCGAAGCGGGCGGAACTCGTCCTCGCTCAGTTCGCCGCGCAGGCGGCGATTGGCTTGGTCCCTGAATTGCGCCGTGCGTTCACCCACAAACTGATGGTCAAATTCATCATAGCGGTACATGGGTATCAAGCCTCCTTGAAGGCAAAGGCGCCGGACGTGCCTTCGGCCTGTTTGCCGAGGTCCGGGCGCACCGTGGGGCCAAGCGTGCGGATGCGTTCGCGCATGTGCAGGGCGCGGATTTTTCCGCCCACGCGTTCCGCATCAAACAAGTAGGTGCCGGTGACCAGCGTTGCCTCCACGTCCGCTGCGGCGCGCGCCTCCAGGGCGGCAGTTGCCTGGGGTTCCAGTGCCAGCACGGCCTCGTCGATTTTCTCTTTCCATGCGCCGGAGCGCGTGAGGAAAACGACTTCCCCGTCGCGCAGCCGGTTGGCGGTCATGACCTGGCCTTTTTCGATCTCGCTCATGATGCGGCCCGCAGAATTTCGTTGGCGATGGCGTCGCGAGACATGGAGGGAAATGCTGTGGTCGCAGTCGGTGCAATTGCGCGCACGATATCAGCCGGAAATCTTTGCTGCTCGAGAACGAAGAGTTCGTCGCCAGCCGCTTCACCACCGCCAACGGCACTGACCTTCCGGTCCAGCAGGTCAAAAAATATGGGAAAATAGCGCATGATCAGTCCTCAGCCATTGGCTACGAGCTTAACCGCAAGACCGTTGAGATCCTCGGTATAAATAATCTGGCAGGAAAGCCGCGAAGTGGCCGAAAGAACCGGAACTTCGTCCAGCATGGCTTCCTCGTCGTCATTGGCCGGATGCAGTTTGTCGGCCCAATCGGCATGGACCTCCACATGGCAGGTTGCGCAGGCACAGGCGCCGCCACAAAGGCCGCCCACCTCAAAGCCATGCTCACGAATGATTTCCATGATGCGCCAGCCTTCGACGGCTTCCAGAATATGGCTCACATTGTTGCTGTCGATGACTTGAATCACGCCCACATTGCACTCCTGTTCGCTTCTCCGGACGTTTACCATGACCGTTTACCGACCCTGTTTTTGATTGATTTTGCAATCAAATCGGCGCTAAGTAATTTCATCAGCCAGTCTAGATAATAGTGTGTTTGATATTACGAACGATAGTTCTAAATAAAGGACGATAGAATGTCAACGCCACGCGGCAAAAGAGGCAATGGCTCACAGGACGCGGATCCGACTCCCGCGCTGGGGAAGACCATCCAGCGCCTTCGCAAGGCCTATAACATGTCTCTGGGCGAGCTTTCCGAGCAGTCGGGCGTGGCCAAATCGATCATTTCCCAGATTGAGAGAAACGAAACAAATCCAACACTTTCAACAGTTTACCGGCTATCTAAGGCGCTCGACACAAGCATCGACGAGGTCCTGAAAGCCGATAGCGGCACGGCCTTTCTTGAGCATCAGGCCAAATCCGCAATTCCCATCCTGGAAAGCCAGGACGGCCTCTGCCGTCTGGCCATCATCGGGCCCCTGAACCTGATTGATCTCACCCAATGGTATGATTTCCAGGCCAAGCCCAAGGGCGTTCTCGAATCCGATCCTCACCCGCCGGGAACCGTGGAGCACCTCTACCTGCTGAAAGGCGAGGTGGAGGTCACCGTGGGCGACGAGGTGAAGATCGCCAAGGCCGGTGAGGCCATCCGCTACCGCGCCGACGCGCCCCACAAGATTCGAAACACCGGCGATGGCGAGGCCCACGCCAATATGGTGCTGATGCTGCGGCAGTTGGGAAACCCGGCCTAGCCCTTCTTGCATTCGACACAGGTCCAAGTCATAAGGCCAGCCGGTTTCAATTCGGAGAGCGCCATGACCGCCATTCTCGATATTACGGCCCGCGAAATTCTCGATAGCCGTGGCAACCCGACGGTTGAGGTGGACGTGATCCTTGAGGACGGCTCCTTTGGCCGCGCCGCGGTTCCCTCCGGCGCCTCAACCGGCGCCCATGGGGCGGTGGAGCTCCGCGACGGCGACAAGAAGCGCTATGGCGGCAAGGGCGTTACCAAGGCCGTGGCCGCCGTGAACGGCGAAATCTTCGACACCCTCATCGACATGGATGGCGAGGACCAGATCGCCGTGGACCGCGCCATGATCGCCCTGGATGGCACGCCGAACAAGGCGCGCCTCGGGGCCAATGCCATTCTCAGCGTGTCTCTTGCCGTGGCCAAGGCCGCCGCCGAATCCTGCGGCCAGCCGCTTTACCGCTATGTGGGCGGCACTGCGGCGCGCACCTTGCCGGTTCCCATGATGAACATCATCAACGGCGGCGTCCACGCCGACAATCCGATCGATTTCCAGGAATTCATGATCATGCCGGTCGGCGCCCCTTCCTTCAAGGAAGCGCTGCGCATGGGCGCCGAAGTGTTCCACACTTTGAAAGCCTCCCTCAAGAAGGCCGGCCACAAC
>CAZRZB010000014.1:0-9184 GCA_964604435.1 uncultured Aestuariivirga sp.
TGGCGCGGCCAAGCTCCTTTTCATAGAGAACCCAGGTCAGCGTATCGAGGCCGGCACCACCCGCTTCGGCCGGCATGTTGGCGGCATAGAGGCCGGCGGCAATCGCCTTGGCCTTGATTTCGTCGCGAAGCTCGGGGCGCAGGACCCCGGTATTCTCAATCTCGATTTCATGGGGATAGAGTTCATTGACGACGAAATCCCGCGTCGTCTTGATGATCATGTCCTGTTCTTCGGAAAGGCGGAAATCCATTTGAGTCTACCTGATGTGCATGGTTTCGAGATGGCCGTCGACGGCGATGTCCTGGCCGTTGACCATCTTGGCGGCGGGTGAAGAGAGGAACAGGCACATATCGGCAATCTCTTCTGGTTCGACGAAGCGCGGAATGGACTGGGCCCAGACCATTTCCTTGGCAACGACATCAAAGGGAAGGCCGCGTATGTCAGCCTCGCCCTGAATGACGCGGTTGATGCGGTCGCCGCGCACGGCGCCCGGGCAAATGGCATTGCAGCGCACGTTGTGGGGGCCGAGTTCGATGGCAAGCGATTTGGTGAGACCGATGACCGCCCACTTCGCGGCGGCATAGGGGGTGCGGTTGCCGAAGCCGTACTGGCCGGCGGTTGATGAGAGGTTGATGATGCTGCCGGAGCCTTGTGCCTTCATCACTGGGGCTGCCCGCCTGGCGCAGAGAAATTGCGAGTCAAGGCAGATGGCGAGGCATTCCTTCCAGTCGGCATATTCAACATCGTCGATGGGCGCCGTTGGCCCCTTGATGCCGGCATTGTTCACCAGCACGTCGAGCCCGCCCAGATCCTCCAGCGCGTCATCGAACCAGGTATCCACCTCGGTTTCATTTGCGACGTTCACACGGGTTGCAGCGATATCGGGAAACTCCTCGCGGAAGGCAGTGAGTGCCGCCTCGTTGACGTCGCAGATGTGGACCTTGGCTCCCTCAGCATGGAAGGCCTTGGCGATGGCGCGGCCAATACCCGTTGCGGCTGCGGTGATCATCACGCGCTGTTGCATGGCTATTTCTTCCTTTTTACTTGCATCACGCTGCCCATTTCCTTCGGCTTCTTCAATTTCTTGTGGGCTTTGCCGACTGCGGATAAAGCTTCGTACAAGTCGCTCCGCATGGGAACCACTTTCGCGGCCTTTTGGTTCACATGCAACTGCATGATTTCGTTGGTGGCGACGAGTTCCTTGGTCTTGCCATGATACATGTGGTGGAAAAGATGCATGCGCTTTTCATCGCAGCCCAATACCTGGGTTTCTATCCAGAAAGCCTCGCCGAGTTTCATTTCCTTGTAGTAGTTGATGTGGGTCTCGGCGGTAAAGAAGGTGTTCCCGGTGGCCCGGTAGGCTTCGTCATCACCGATGTAGCGGAAGAAGGCGTCAAGCCCGTCACCGAAGGCGGTGAGATAGGCCGCATCGGTCATGTGGCCGTTGTAGTCGAGCCAGGCGGAGAGAACTTCACCCGTGTGCAGCTTTACCGGGCCATCGATTTTGTCAGATTTCTTCCAGCGCCTGGCCTTGGTTCCCTGCCTTGCCTCATCGCGGGCGAGCACGAGACCGGCCCCGACCTTGTGGTGTTTGAAGAGGCGCATCATGTCGACGAGGACGTCGTTGCGCTTGGCTTCGATCTGGGCCACGGTCTGGCCGGCTGCCTGGGCCTCGCAGCCGTCGATCAGACGGTTCTGCAGGGCGTCATTCCACTTGGGAAAAGGCAGGTCGGTCCAAGGCAGTTCCAAGGTGGGGTCGAACTGCGAAATGAAATGGCGCATGCCGCCGGGGCCGCCGGCCACATGGTAGGTGAGAAAGGAGCCCATGAAGGCCCAGCGCATGCCGGCCGAATAGATGATCGAGTCGTCGATATCGCCGGTGGTGCCAATATCCTTGTTCAGGATGTGAAGGGCCTCGCGCCACAGGGCTTCCTGCAGGCGGTCGCAGATGTAGCCTTCAATCTCCTTCTTGAGGCGCAGCACATGCATGCCGATGGATTCGAAATAGACGCCGGCCCGATCCATGGCTTCGCTCGACGTTTTGGCACCTGGAACGGTTTCAACGAGTGGGAGGAGATAGACCGGGTTGAAGGGGTGGCCGATGATCACCCGCTCCGGATGCTTGCACTGGGACTGCAGAACCGAGGGCAGGAAGCCGGAGGAAGAAGAGGAGATGATCACCTCGGGACGGGCGATGGCATCAATATCCCGGAACAGCTTCACCTTGAGCTCTTCGCGCTCAGGTGCGGCTTCATGGATGAAGTCAGCTTTTCCGGCCATCTCCTTGAGATCGGTGGTAAAACTGAGCTTTCCCTTCTTGCCGACCTTGCCGAGGAGCTTGCTCATGGAAGGCCAGGCCACATCAATTGCTGCCCGGAGTTTTGCCTCCGCGGCGGGATGCACGTCATAGGCGATGACGTCGAAGCCGCGGATGAGCAGGCGGGCGGCCCAGCCTGCGCCGATCAGTCCGGTTCCTGCGATGCCGACGGTCTTGATCTTGCTCATGGCGGTTATGTCCGTGGTTTCAGTTTCAGGATGGCACGGGCTTCGTCGGGAGTGGCGACATTGGTTCCCAGCATCTCGATGATTTTCACGGCCTTCTCCACGAGCTTGCCGTTGGTGGCGTGAACGCCCTTTTCAAGCCAGAGATTGTCCTCCAAGCCAACCCGCACATGGCCACCCAGCAGGACAGCCTGCGCCACGGCTGGAAATTCGTTTCGGCCGATGCCGAAGGCAGCCCAAATCGCATCCTTTGGCAGCTGGGCCTTCTGGTAAGCCATGGTTTCGGAATCATAGGGCGCACCCCAGGGAATGCCGAGGCAGAGCTGGAAGAGCGGCGGGCTGTCGACCAGGCCTTCGGCACAAAGTTGCTTGGCGAACCAGAGATTTCCCGAGTCGAAGATTTCCATCTCCGGCTTCACGCCATAGGACTTGATCAGGCGGGCCTGTTCACGCAACTGGACTGGCGTTTGGACAACGATCGCGTTGCCATCGCCGAAATTGAGTGAGCCGCAGTCCAGCGTGCACAGTTCAGGGCGCAGTTCGGCCACGTGCAGCAGGCGCTCGACAGGGCCAACCAGATCGGTGCCAGCCCCCCATTTCATCGGGGTTTCGCCGGGACCCACCTCAAGATCGCCGCCCATGCCGGCGGTGAGGTTGATGATGACTTCCTTGTTCTTGGCGCGGATGCGCTCCATGACTTCCTTGTAGAGGTGAACCCCGCGGGCGCCCTTTCCGGTCTTGGGATCGCGCACATGGCAATGGACGACGGCCGCACCGGCCTGGGCCGCCTCAAGGGCGGAATTGGCAATCTGCTCGGGGGTGACGGGAATGGCGGGGTGCTTGCCGACGGTGTCGCCGGCACCGGTAACAGCGCAAGTAATGATGATCTTGGGGTTCATGGGGGTTCTCCGTTTGCGCCAAGGTTAAACTTGCTGGGATTCGTCGTTTGACTTTTTTCGCCATAAATTTATAAATTTACGCCATGACACCTGTTGACGTGGTCTTCCATCTGGTTCCGCGCTTTTCGATGATTTCGCTCTATGGCGCCTTGGAGCCTTTGCGCGTGGCAAACCGCTATGCCGAGAGGAAATTCAGCTGGCGCTTCATCTCGGCGGATGGGCAGCCTGTTTCGGCCTCCAACGACATCCCGGTTTCCGTCTCCGGCAGCCTGGCCGATGTGGGCCGCCCCACAATGCTGGTGGTGTGTGCCAGCTATGAACCTGAGAAAGGCATTACCAAACCCACGCTCGCCGCATTGCGGAAGATGGCAGCCCGCACCGTGCTCCTCGCAGGCATTGATACGGGGCCGTTCATTCTGGCAAGTGCCGGTGTTCTCGACGGCTACAGGGCGACCTGCCATTGGGAGAGTCTGCCGGGATTCCGCGAAAGCTTCCCGCGGGTTCTGGCGCGGCAGTCGTTGTTCGAGGTCGACCGGGACCGGCTGACCAGCGCGGGAGGATCATCGGTCATTGACATGATGTTGGCCTGGATCGGGCAGCAACTGGGGACCTCCATTGCGGTGACGGTTGCGGACCAGCTGGTGCATTCGCGCTTTTCCGAGCATCCGGGTGAAGCGCGGATTCCAGCCGCCGAGCGCTACGGAACCAGGGACGCGCGGATCCTGTCGTGCATTTCCCTCATGGAAGAACATATCGAGGAGCCCCGTGGAATAGCTGAACTGGCAGCCCGCGCCGGGGTCTCGGTGCGCCAGCTTGAACGGCTCTTTGCCCGCACCCTGAAGAAGAGGCCCATGGGGTTCTATCTTTCCCTGCGGCTGGAACGGGCCGAACGCCTGATCAACTATTCCACGCTGAGCATCCGCGAAGTGGCGGTTGCCACCGGTTTTGCGTCATTGTCGCAATTCTCCCGCAGCTTTAAGATGCAGTATGGTAGGCCGCCATCGCAGTGGCGGCAAAAGTAAGAAATCTCCCGCGGGCTTGCGTTTCTGGGGGAAATCGCCGAATTTCCCGGTACGGCGAACTGGGGCAATGAGATGAAAGCACTTTTCGCGGCAATGTTGGTTGCGACCGCGATTGCGGCGCCACCGACACCCGAAAACTGGTGCCAGGTCGGGCATATGGTGATGATACCTGACGGGCGTGAGGGACCCGTCACGTCTCTTGACGGGGATCTTTGCCAGGTCCTGGTTTACGGTGAGACCTATGCATCGCAATGGGCTTACTACCTGATCGAGCCCGTTACTCCGAAGTACAAGCTTACGCGGAATTTTGGTCATTGAGAACATGCACACCGGGGAACGGAGACTCTTGATGCGGAAGTTCGTTTACGCCTTTGTTGCCAGCCTCGCACTTTGCCTTTCAAGCGGGTTTGCCGAAGCGGAAACTAAGACATTCGACAGCCCCAAGCTTGGCGACAATCGCTTGGATTGGTGTGAAAAATGGGGGGCCGGATGTGGCGAGGAGGCTGCGACCGCCTGGTGCAAGACTGTTGGTTTTGACAAGGCTGTCGGCGGCAAACAAGCTCCGGATATTGGCGCTTCCACACCGACGAAGCTGATCGCCACGGGCGAGGTCTGCGACCAGAGCTATTGCGACGGGTTTTTATTCATCACCTGCGCCACGGTTGAGGCGCCCCCGGCCCTTCAACCGGCGCCGGAGCCCCAAGCCGTCACAGAAGCCCAAACTCCAGTTGAACCGTCCCCTCTGCCTGGAGCTCTGAAAACCACCGATGAGACTTTCACTCCTCCGAAATACAAAGGGGTCCGCCTGAACTGGTGTTTCAGTGGGAAGACAGGCTGCGGAAAGAAGGCAGCGGAAGCCTGGTGCGCCGAGCAAGGCTTCAGCGGGGCGAAGAACTTCAAGTATGTCTCTGGAGTGGCCCCCACGATCCAGTTTGGAAGCGGAAAAACAATGGATACGGCGGCCAACGGCTTTAGCCGCGTCACTTGCGTGAAATGAACTAGCCGCCCGCCTGCCACTGCTTGATGGCATCAAACGGATGGATGAGCATAATGATGTTGAGTGAGAGGTTGTCGCGGATGATGGCGCCTACGGCGAACTCCATGGCCAGGGCAGCGGTCACAGTTGCCCATATTGGAAAACGCGATGCGGCGTAGAAGCCGATTGCCATCAGGAGGACATCGCTTATGGAGTTGATGACACTGTCGCCATAGTAATCAAGCGAGATGGTGGCCTCGCGGTAGCGGTTGATGATGAAATCGGTATTCTCGAAGATTTCCCAGGCGCCCTCAACCGCGAGGGCAAGGCACAGGCGATACACCAGGGGCCAACTTCTCCCGACAAGCCACAACAGGGCGTAGAAAAGAAAACCGTGGATGATGTGGGAAAAGCTGTACCAGTCGCTCAAATGCTGGGAGTTTTCCGAACTGTAGACGACGCCATGCCAGAGTTTTACATACCCGCACTTGCAAATGGGTTCGCGGCCTATCGTCAATAGGATGACCGCTATCAGCGGGATGATTCCGGCGGCTAGGGCCGCTCCCTGGAGGTTTTGGCGGAGTGTTCTCGATGAATCAGCAGGCACGCCGCATGATGGCATATCTGCCATGTCATGCCTATTCCGGGATCAGTCGGGCAGTGATATAGTTTCAAGAAATTGAATATCTTGACACCTTTATGCGGGCATACCGTGTTTGGTTTCATTTCACGCTCGCACCAGGAGATGAAATTGATGAAAAGTTCCATACTCGAACAGGCCTCCACCTGGCTGGCGGAGGGGCGGAAGGTTGCCCTTGCGACAGTCGTTGAAACCTGGGGTTCGGCGCCCCAGCCGGTTGGCAGCCAGTTGGCCATTGACGGGGACGGCAATTTTTCCGGATCCGTTTCCGGCGGTTGTGTTGAAGGCGCGGTGGTGAGCGAGGCGCTGGACGCCATCGCATCAGGCCGCTCAAAGGTCCTTTCCTTTGGCGTGGCCGATGAAACCGCCTGGCAGGTGGGTTTGGCCTGCGGCGGCAAGATAAGGGTTCTTGTGGAGCCGCTGGGACCGTGAAACGCGAACTCCTCAATGCTCTCATCAAGGCAAGACGCAACCGCAAGGCGGTCGCTCTGGTCACGGCCCTTGAAACGGGCGAGCAGCGCCTTGTGCCGAAAGAAAAAGCATCCACGGATCCGCTTGCGGCCGTCCTGGAAGAGGGGTTCCGCTTCGATCAGTCGGGCCTCCATGGCGGAGAGTTCATTCATATTCATAACCCGCCTTTGCAGCTGGTCATCATCGGCGCCGTGCATATTGCCCAGAGTGTGATTCCGATGGCGGTCCAGGCGGGCTACGACGTCAACGTCATTGATCCCCGTGGCGCCTTTGCAACGGGCGAGCGGTTCCCTGACATTTCACTGCATACCCAATGGCCGGAAGAAGTCTTGCCCGGTCTCGGCCTTGACGCGCGTACCGCGCTTCTCGCACTGACCCACGATCCCAAGATTGATGATCCTGCCCTTGCCATCGCCTTGCGGTCGGAGTGCTTCTACATCGGCGCGCTGGGTTCGAAGAAAACCCAGGCAAGCCGGGTCGACAGGTTATCAAAGGCGGGATTTTCCGAACAAAGCATTGCCCGGATACATGGGCCGATTGGTCTTGCCATTGGTGCCAAGGGGGCGGTTGAAATCGCCATATCCATCATGGCCGAAATGACGCGCGCCTTGCGTCTGGGCAATTGAGATGAAGTTTGGAGAGGTTCCTGTTGCCGATGCGGTGGGGGCTATACTGGCCCACTCCGTCGGTCATCCAGGAGGGGTGTTCAAGAAGGGCAGGACACTTTCCGAGGCGGATGTGAAGCTACTCATTGACGCGGGTGTTTCAAAGATATTCGCAGTCCGGCTTGATGTGAACGATATTCCCGAGGACAATGCTGCCCAGGCAATCGCCGGAAAGATTGCGGGTTCCGGGGTCTCGGCCCAGCAACCCTTCACGGGGCGGGCAAATATCTACGCGCAGCGGCGTGGCCTCGTCGTTGTCGATAGCCTTCGCGTCAATGCGATAAACCATGTGCATGAGAGCATCACGCTGGCAACCCTTCCCAACTATAGTGTGGTGGACAAGGGGCAGATGGTCGCGACGGTCAAGATAATCCCTTTTGCGGTGGAAAAGGATAATCTGGAGAAGGTCCTCGCTGAAATTGGCAATCTGCCAGTGATCCGGGTCCAAGCCTTTGCCGAAAAATGCGTTGGTTTGGTGATCACCAAGGTGGCTGGCAGCAAGAAATCCTTGATTGAAAAATCGGAAACAGCCATGCGCGAGCGGGCGAGAACGCTGGGCAGCGATCTGGCGCAGGTCAGGGTGTGCGATCATTCAATCGAGGCGGTTCGAAATTCCGTGAGGGATCTGCACGCCCTTTCCTGCAATCCCATCCTGCTGTTTGGCGCCTCGGCAATCGTGGACCGGGCGGATGTGATCCCGGCCGGACTTTCGGCGGCCGGCGGCAAGGTGGTTCACCTTGGCATGCCGGTGGACCCCGGCAACCTGATGATGCTGGGCGAGATCGATGGTGTGCCGGTGCTGGGTGTTCCAAGTTGCGCACGGTCTCCCAAGGTGAATGGCTTTGACTGGGTGCTCGAGCGGGTGTTGGCGGACATCAAGCTTTCGGCCGACGATATCATGGCCATGGGGGCTGGCGGGCTATTGGCTGAAATATCAAGCAGGCCTTCGCCGCGGGACCGCCAGCCGCTTCCCCAGCGGGCACCCAGAATTGCTGCCATCGTTCTGGCGGCCGGAAAATCTTCACGGATGGGCAGCAACAAGCTGCTTGCCGACCTCAACGGCAAGCCGCTGATACGCCACAGCGTGGAGGCCCTGAAGGCCTCAAGTGTCCATGATATTATTGTGGTGACGGGAAACGAGCCTGAACAGGTCAAAATGGCACTTCAGCCCCTCGGCGTGACTTTCGTCCACAACCCGAATTATGCTGATGGTCTATCGACGTCGCTGAAGCGCGGGCTTTCGGTTGTATCGGCTGAGATGGATGCTGTGCTGGTTTGCCTTGGTGACATGCCGCTGGTTGACAGGCAGACCATTGACCGGCTGGTGGCCGCATACAATGTCGCCGAGCATCGCACAATCTGTGTCCCAACTTTTGAGGGCAAACGCGGCAATCCAGTGTTGTGGGGGCGGCAGCACTTCATTGCGCTTGACGGAATTGAGGGCGACCAGGGGGGCAGGCTATTGTTGGATGCGCTGTCGGACGAAGTGGTGGAAGTTGACGTCAAGAGCCAGGCCGTGCTGGCCGATGTGGATACGCCGGAAGCGTTGCGCAGGATCAGATCAGCCTTGAACCCTTGAAGCTGGTGTGGCCGTTTCGCCCGACGATCACGTGGTCATGCACCGTGATCCCCAGTTTCAGCCCGGCATCGATAATCTTTCGCGTCATGTCAATATCGGCAACCGATGGGGCAGGATCGCCGGAGGGATGGTTATGGACCAGGATGATGGCGGAAGCCGAGAGTTCCAGCGCCCGCTTCATCACTTCGCGGGTGTAGACCGGGGTGTGATCGACGGTCCCGACCTGTTGGACTTCATCGGCGATGAGCTGGTTCTTCTTGTCCAGGAACAGGATGCGGAACTGCTCCTTTTCGTGGAATGCCATGGCGGCGCGGCAATATTCGAGGATGGCGCTCCAGGAAGACAGCAATTGGCCGTTTGCAACCTCGGCCTTCCACAAGCACAACGCGTCGGCCCGGATGGACCTTTGTTCCCTTGCCAATGCCCCGGC
>CAZRZB010000014.1:9194-33127 GCA_964604435.1 uncultured Aestuariivirga sp.
AGGACAACGCGGTACGGCAGTATTCCGGGAAGGCGATCCAGGAAGACAGACACTCGCGGATTGCGACACCGCCCATATTCAGTGGCAGCGCCGCAGCACGGATGGGCCTGAGTTCCGTCGCAATGGCCTCGCCGACGCCGGCCACCTCCTGCAGCCGTTCGGGAGCGGCACTGATCACTTCGGCGAAGCTGCCGAATTTCGCAATCAAGGCTTTGGCCAATGGCTTGGTATCGCCACGCTTGATCGCTCTGAAGAGGACCATTTCGAGGAGTTCGTAGTCGGGCAGGGCGTCTGGCCCCCCGTCGCGGAAGCGTTCCCGCAGGCGCTCGCGATGACCGAGAAAGTGGGGTTTCGAGGAGACCTCATCAAAACCCTTTGGCATGGCCTATACCGTGTAAGGCGGGCAGTGGAGACCACGGGGCGACAGGGTGAATATCTCACAGCCCTCCCTGGTGACGCCAATCGTATGCTCGAACTGGGCCGAAAGCGAACGGTCGCGCGTTACCGCAGTCCAGCCGTCGCCCAGCACCTTTACATGGGGCTTGCCCAAATTGATCATGGGTTCGATGGTGAAGAACATGCCTTCCTTGAGTTCGGCGCCTTCGCCCATGCGGCCGTAATGGAGCACATTGGGATGGTCATGGAAGACGCGGCCCAGTCCGTGGCCGCAAAAATCGCGAACCACCGAGCAGCGCTCGGCTTCGGCGAAGGACTGTATCGCATACCCGATATCGCCAAGGTGGGCGCCGGGTTTCACCATGGCTATGCCGCGCATCAGGCACTCATAGGTGACCTCGATCAGGCGTTCAGCCTTGCGGCTGATTTCGCCCACGGGATACATCCGGCTCGAATCGCCGAACCAGCCGTCGACGATAAGGGTCACGTCAATGTTGACGATGTCGCCTTCGCGAAGCGGCGTGTCGTTGGGAATTCCGTGGCACACCACATGGTTGATCGACGTGCAGATTGCCTTCGTGTAGCCGCGATAGTTCAAGGGGGCCGGAATCGCCCTGTTGTCCCGGGCAAACTCCACAATGAAGCGGTCCAAAGCCTCCGTCGTGGTGCCGGGTTTCACCAGGGGAATGATCAGATCGAGAGCCTCGGCCGTCAGCCGTCCTGCCTTGCGCATGCCTTCGAAATCCTCGGGCTTATGCAGCTTGATGCGGGCGGACTTGGATGAAGTGGCTTCTTGAATATCGTTCATTTAGGTTTCCACGACCGGAATGCTCCGATCAACTGCAATTTCGCTTGTCGAGACATGGCAAGTCAAGGCCAAAGCCTCGACGCCTGCGGCCCGGGCCTTTCGGTATTCGTCGAAATAGGCACGATCCTTGTCCCGGGCAAGGGCGAAACGGGAGGGGGCCTGGCATTGGATGAGATAAACCATCGTCGCGCGCGCCCCGGCTTTGACCATGTTTGACAGTTCGACGAGGTGCTTGGCGCCGCGCTCGGTCACGCAGTCGGGGAATTCGGCGAGGCCGGGCTCCCTGAGGAAATGAACATTCTTGACCTCCACATAGCATGGCGGCCGGCCTCGATCTTCGAGGAGGATGTCGATACGGCTGTTTTGCCCATATTTCACTTCACTCCTGATGTTGGCATAGCCAGCCAGCCCGGCGATGCGTCCGGCCCTTATGGCCTCGGCCACGATATGATTTGGCCGGGCCGTGTTTATTCCGACCATGCCAATGCCGGATATTTCCACCAGTTCCCAGGTCAATGGATATTTCCGGGTTGGGCTGTCGGAGCGGGACAGCCAGACGGCATTGCCTGATCCGGTCAAGCCAAGCATGGAGCCGGTGTTGGGGCAGGCGGCAGTGACAGTTTCACCCGTATCCAGCTCAATGTCCGCCAGGAATCTCTTGTAGCGCCGGAGCAACTTTCCGCCGATGAGCGAGGTCTTGAATCGCATGGTTTTGACAGTGGACTGAAGCGGTGGCAGATGTCTAGCTGTTGATTGAGGTTCACATGGCACCTGTTCCCACTGCTGCAGTTTTGCTGATTGGCGATGAAATCCTGTCTGGGCGGACCAAGGACAAGAATCTTGGGTTCATCGCAGACTATCTCGTTAATCTTGGCATCGACCTCAAGGAGGCGCGTTGCGTGGCCGATAATGAGGGTGATATTGTTGCCGCCCTGAACGCCCTGCGGGCGCGCTACACCTATGTTTTTACGACGGGCGGGATCGGTCCCACGCACGATGACATTACCGCCGATGCGGTGGCGAAGGCATTCGAGGTGCCAATCTCGCATCACCCCGGCGCCGTGGAGATCCTGCTGAAGTATTTCGCGGAAATCGGCCGCGAACCCAATGAGGCGCGCCTGCGGATGGCGCGGGTGCCGCAAGGGGCGACCCTGATTGAAAACGCCATTTCCAAGGCGCCGGGCTTCCGTATCGGAAATGTCTTCGTGATGGCGGGGGTTCCGAAGATCATGCAGGCCATGATGGAAGCCATTGCCCCGACGCTCGACAGGGGGGTGCCCATGCAGTCCCGCACGGTGGTCCTGCAAGGCGGCGAGGGCGATGTGGCCAAGCCATTGGGGGAAATCCAGGCGCGCTATGGCGATGTGTTCATCGGTTCCTATCCCTTCGAGGGGGCCACGGGTTTTTCCACCAATCTGGTGTTGCGCTCGCGGGTTCCGGAATCGCTTGCAAGAGCCGAGGCGGAAGTCAGGGCCCTGGCGGAAGCCTTGACCCGCGAGGGAAAGGCCAGGGGCTGGTCCTAGGCTCAGGCGGCAAGGGCCCGGCGGACCTTTTCGGTCAGGTCGTTGCGGGTGAACGGCTTGTTCACAAAGTTGATCGTATCCGGCAGGTCCTGCATCTGGCGCACCGATCCGGGCGCATAGCCCGACATGAAGAGCACGCGCAGGCCCGGCCGGAACTTGAGCGCCTTGGCGGCCAATTCCGGCCCGTTCATGCCGCCCGCCATGATCACGTCAGAAAGTACAAGGGCCAGGTCGTCGCGCTCCTTGATGATGGCCAGGCCTTCAGGCCCATTTGATGCCACGATGGTTTCAAAGCCCATTTCCTCGATCATGGCAGCGGCGATTTCGCGTACCGCATTGTTGTCTTCCACGACAAGCACAACTGGTTTCCTGGCAGGGATTTCTTCGACCTGCGGGCTGTTTGTCCCACCGGCGGGTGTCCGGAGTTCGCGGGCGAGATGCGACTGGAGTTCCGCGGGCTTTATGAACGAGGCGACAGGGGCGTTGGCTTTCAGTGACGGGAGATAGAATTTCACGGTTGTTCCGCGCCCAACCTCCGAATAGATTTTAATATGGCCGGAGGACTGCTTCACGAAGCCGTAAATCATGGAAAGGCCCAAACCGGAACCCGCTTCGGGGCCCTTTGTCGTAAAGAAGGGTTGAAAGACCTTTTCAATGTTTTCCTCTGAAATGCCAGATCCGGTGTCGGTAACGGAGATTTCCACATAGTCACCGCTGGTGACATCCTCGTGCTCGGCGCAGTAGGCCTGATCGAGGTGGCGGTTGGCCGTTTCTATGATCAGCGTGCCGCCCTTGGGCTTCATGGCATCCCTGGCATTGATCGCCAGATTGAGTATAGCCGTTTCCAACATGGTCTGGTCGGCGTTGACCGGCCAGAGATTGTCACCCGGGATGATCTTGAGCTCAACCGTGGCGCTGACGGCATGCTTCAGCATATCCTCCATCCGGAAGATCAGCTCATTGGCGGAGATTTCCTTGTTCTGCAAGGTCTGCTGGCGCGAGAAGGCCAGCATGCGCTTGGTCAGGTCGGATCCCTTGTCGGCCGCTTCCAGGGCTGCCCGGATGCGCTTGGCTGCCCGCTCATCATGTTTGACGAGCTGCTCCACAAGCTGCAGGTTGCCCATGACCACCATCAGAAGATTGTTGAAATCGTGGGCCACGCCGCCGGTGAGTTGGCCGACCGCTTCCATTTTCTGGGCCTGCAGGTATTTCCGCTCAAGTGCCTTGCGTTCAGTCACGCATTGGCAGGAGCCGAAGAGCATTTCAACCTGGCCGGAGGAGCTGCGGTCAGGCTCAATGGTGCATTGGAAGAACTCGACATCGCCGGATTTGAGCCGGACAGCAATTTCCAGGTCGGTGATATGCTGCCCGAGCTTGGCGAGTTCGATGCCTTCAGCGAATTTTTCCTTGTCGCCCGGTTCGATCATGTCCATGAAGGTTGTGAGATTGGGGTGGACGATGGCGTCTTCCATTCCAATAAGACTGGCCATTTCAGTGGATATCCGGGAAACGTTGGTTTCCACCCGCAAGGAGAAGCTGCCAAGCCGTGCCACTTCCTGTGCACGCTTCAGGTTGCGCTCGGAATTGCGCATGCGTTCCAGGGTGGCCATCTGGTCGCTCACGTTGCGGCACAGGCCGACGCATTTCAGCGCCCGGCCACTGGCGGGATCGCGGACGACGCATGCCACCGACTCGACCCAGATGTATTCATTGTTTTTCGCCCGGACGCGGTATCGCGACTGAAACAGTTCGGTGCCGAAAGTGGCGGATTTTATTTTCCGGTCGAGAGTCTTGTCGACGTCCTCATGATGCACCCGCTCGTTGAACGAATTGAAATTCAGATCGCGCGAGCCTTGCTCGAAACCCATGATTTCGAGCATTTCGGGGGAATTGTAGGTTTCGCCCGTAATATAGTCATGGTCCCAGACGGCATAGCCGCCGGAACGCAGCGCGAGATTGAGCCGCTGTTCGTTCCGGATAGCCTGGTTTGCCTGTTCTTCATTGGCGTGCTGGCCAATGAGGACCATATAGTTGCGGCCGCCATCGCTCCATTGCTGTTGCTTGAAGGTGGAGGATTTTTGCACCGCGAGGGGTGAGGCGTAGGTCACCTCCACATCCGGACTTCCTTCGCCGTGAACCGCCGTGAGGTAACGGGCCGAAAGCGCCCCCATGCCGTATTTGAGCAGTTGGCGTCCGACGATGTCGCTTCGCGCGCAGTTCCATTTGCGAATGGCAGCCGTGGTGAGTTCGGCTACCGTTGCCTCGGGAAGCAGGACTGCCATCGCCTCGATGTTGGCCATTTCAAAGGCTCTCATCAGCTGCGCGATGGGATTTGCAGGACTGGTCATTCAGAAGGCTCCGGGACCCAATTCGGGCGATCCTGCCGAGAAAGTGTGAAGCAAGGGTTGACGATCACATGGTGGATTGCGCCAAATTGACCAAGCGGGCATAAGGATTCACCTTTTTTCAAGGAATCTGGGTGCGAAATGGACGAAAAATGGCAAAAGAGCTTTCCCGTCTCCTGGGACCAGTTCCACCGGGATGCCCGGGCCTTGGCCTGGCGCCTTTCAACCGCGGGACCCTTTCGGGCTGTCGTGGCCATCACGCGGGGCGGGCTGGTTCCCGCGGCCGTCATTGCCCGCGAGCTGGGGATACGGGTTATCGAAACGATCTGCGTGGCCTCCTATGACTATGACAAGCAGGGCGCCATCAGCATCCTGAAGAATGTGAGCGAGAAGATTATCGGGGCCGACAAGGGGGCGGGGGTGCTGATCGTTGATGATTTGGTGGACACCGGCGCCACGGCCCGCGTGGTACGCGAAATCCTGCCCAAGGCGCATTTCGCCACGGTCTATGCCAAGCCCCTGGGACGGCCCCTGGTGGACAGTTTCATAACCGAGGTAAGCCAGGATACCTGGATCTATCTTCCCTGGGACATGGGCCTGCAATTCACCCCGCCTTTACAGGATGGTGCCAAGGCTTGAGACGACTGGTTTAGCGGGCGTGGCGTAATGGTAGCCGCAACGGACTTAAAATCCGTTGGAAGAAATTCCGTGCCGGTTCGAGTCCGGCCGCCCGCACCAACGTGTTCGATGTGAGGATGTTTCAGACCATGCCAATTCCGGAATACATGGCTGCCGTCCAACTGATCGGCCACGGCGGTTACGACAAGCAAATCTACAGTGAGCGCGTGCCCACTCCGAAGCCAGGACCGAACGAGGTGTTGATCCGGGTAGCGGCAGCAGGTCTCAACAATACGGACATCAATACGCGCAGTGGCTGGTATTCAGCTGGTGTGGCGGTGGAAACGGCCGCGGCAAGCAATGCCGGGGCCTCTCCGACCGACGGTGACTGGACCGGAGCAGGTCTGGCTTTTCCAAGAATTCAAGGGGCTGATGTTTGCGGCGAAATCGTCGGTGTGGGGGCTGGTGTTTCGCCAGGCCGGGTGGGCGAGCGGGTCATCGTGCAAAGCTGCTTGCGCTCACTTGCCAAGGGGACTTTTGTGCCCTGGCTGGGTTCGGAGCGGGATGGTGGGTTTGCGCAATTCGTATCGGCGCCTTCGGCTGACTGCTACCGGGTTCAATGCGACCTGACGGATGCCGAACTTGCCGCCATCCCTTGTGCCTTTGCGACAGCTGAGAATCTGCTTCATCGCGCCGGTCTTGCAGCCGGGGAGCGAGTTCTGGTCACCGGCGCGTCGGGGAATGTGGGGATTGCGGCAATTCAATTGGCAAGGCGGCGGGGTGCCGAGGTTGTCGCCATTGCCGCCGGCAGCAAGTTCGCGGCTTTGAAAGCCATCGGTGCCAGCGCATGTTTGGAGCGCGGCGCTGCAATTGCCGCTAACCTCGGAAAAGACGGCATGGATGTGGTTATCGACGTTGTTGGAGGGCCTCAATGGCCGGAACTGCTTGACGTCCTCAAGCCCAGGGGCCGATACGCCGTCTCGGGAGCAATTGCTGGCCCGATCGTGCCAATGGACCTGCGCAAGCTGTATCTGAAGGACCTGACGCTATTTGGTTGCACAGCCCAGGATGCGGAGGCTTTCCCCAATCTTGTTGGCTATGTCGAACGGGGTGAAATCCGGCCTCTCGTTGCAAGGCAATATCCCCTTCGCGACATTGCCGCCGCCCAGGAGGAATTTCTGGCCAAGAAGCATTTGGGAAAGATTGTTCTCGTTCCGCCAAAGATCTGAATGGTGGCCGAACGGTGCCTTGTCTCGAATGCACCAGCATCGCATGATGAGCCAGCATTCTTGGCGTGAGCGAGGCGGATTTGCCGATGGGCCTCTGCACTCCGCGCGATTGTTTCCCTGCGTAAGATGAGACCGATGAGCAAGGGGGACATGGCGTTTGCGCACCCCTGATCGCCGATCATGGATTCTATCGCATCGGCGTGTTAGTCGTTCGATTGGCGAATTTGATCTTGATGACGGTCGCGATGAAAGTTCAGTCAACCTCTGCAAGCCGTGCCGCGATACCTACCGGTATTTGGGTCCTGGGCCTTGTGTCGATGCTCATGGATATCTCCTCGGAGATGATCCACGCGATTTTGCCGATTTACCTGGTCACCGTGCTTGGCACTTCGACGCTCACCGTCGGTTTCATTGAAGGGATCGCGGAGGCAACGGCATCGATTACCAAAGTGTTCTCGGGCGCGCTGAGCGACTGGCTCGGGAAACGGAAATTTCTTGCGGCCCTTGGTTATGGCCTGGCAGCGTTCACCAAACCGGTTTTTCCGCTGGCTTCGGGCGTGGGCTGGCTGGTTGCGGCGCGTTTCATCGACCGGATCGGCAAGGGCATCCGCGGCGCCCCGCGCGATGCCCTGATTGCCGATATAGCTCCGCCGGCCTTGCGGGGCGCCAGTTTCGGCTTGCGCCAATCGCTTGACACCATCGGGGCCTTCGTCGGGCCGCTTGTGGCGATAATGCTGCTGTGGGTTTTTCCCGGCCAGTTCCATCTTGTGTTCTGGGTCGCCGTCATCCCGGCGTTTCTGTCGTTTGGGTTGATCGTTATTGCCATCAAGGAACCGGAACGCCCCGAAGGCCTGCGGAAGGTAAAGTCGCCGTTGAGCCGGAGCGAGATCGCGCGGCTCGGCGGCATGTTCTGGCTGGTTGTCGCCGTGGCAACAGTCTTCACGCTGGCGCGGTTCAGCGAGGCCTTTCTGATCCTCCGCTCGCAGGCCACGGGGCTTCCGGTCTATCTCATCCCTGCCATTTTGGTGCTGATGAACGTGGTCTATGCGCTGTCGGCCTATCCGGCAGGCATCCTGTCCGACCGCCTAGACCGCCCGGCGATGCTGATCATGGGCCTGCTGGTGCTGATTGCCGCTGACCTCATGCTTGGATTTTCGGCAAGTCTCGCTGGCGTGGGCCTGGGGGTAGTCCTGTGGGGATTGCATATGGGGCTCACGCAGGGGCTTCTCTCCACGCTTGTTGCCGATGCGGCTCCGGCCGAATTGCGTGGCACCGCCTTCGGCCTGTTCAATCTGCTGACCGGAACAGCAACGCTTGCGGCAAGTGTCATCGCTGGCGAACTATGGGATTGGGGCGGCTACCGTGCAACCTTCATTGCCGGGGCTGGTTTTGCCGCGATTGCCGCTCTTGGGTTGCTGCTGGTCGGAGCCCGCTTGCGGTCGAGGGCTGCCGGCAGGGATGGGTGATCTGAGTAGGCAGACGGCGACGTCTGGAGCACTCGCCAAATACCATGAAATGTGTAGGGTGTGCCCGGACAACAAGTGGAATTCATGTGATGATGGATATCGATCAGGCGCTCGGCGAAGCGATTGCCAATTTCGTGGCCAAGCGGCCAAAGACAGCAGCGCTCCACGAGCGGGCAAAGGCTGTCATGCCCGGGGGAAATACGCGCACTGTTTTGTATTCGGCGCCTTTCCCCATCCGGGCGGAGCGTGCTGAAGGGGCAACGATCTGGGATGTGGACGGGCATTCCTATCTGGATCTGGTCGGTGAATATACGGCTGGCATCTATGGCCACTCCCATCCCCGCATCCACAAGGCCGTGAGCGATGCGCTGGCGCAGGGGCTGAACCTGGGGGCGCACCACGGCCGCGAAGTTGTTTTTGCCGAGGCTGTCACCCAGCGTTTTGACCTTGATCTTGTCCGCTTCACCAATTCCGGCACCGAGGCCAACATGATGGCCCTGGCGGCGGCGCGCTGCTTTACGGGGCGCAAGAAGATCATGCCGATGCAGGGCGGCTATCACGGCGGCACGCTCTACTTCACCCATGGCGCCTCGCCCGTGAATGCCCCCTTTGACTGCGTGCTGGGGAGCTTCAATGACGTCGAGAAAACCCGCGCTCTGATCGCCAAACACGCAGATGAACTGGCTGCAGTCATTCTTGAGCCCATGCTTGGCGGCGGCGGCTGCCTTCCGGCCGCACCGGAGTTCCTCGTTATGCTGCGCGCGGAAACGGCAAAGCGCGGCATTGTTCTGATCTTTGACGAGGTGATGTCGTCGCGGCTGCATCCCAAGGGGCTTTCCGCCAAGTGGGGCATTCAGCCCGACCTGAAAACCCTCGGAAAATACATCGGCGGCGGCATGAGCTTCGGGGCCTTCGGCGGCAGGCGCGCCATCATGGAGCAATTCGATCCTTCCCGTCCCAACGCGCTGCCCCACGCGGGCACCTTCAACAACAACACGCTCACCATGACGGCGGGCCACGCGGGGCTGACGGAGATCTTTACTCCGGAGGCCTGTCTGGCCCTCAATGAGCGAGGTGAAAGCCTGCGTCAGGCCATTAATGACCTGTTCATGCGCTATCAAGCCGCAATGCAGGCCACGGGCATGGGATCGATGCTGACGCTGCATCCGATGGCTGGCCCCGTAGTTAAACCAGAAGATGCGGGGAAGGGTGATATCCGATTGAAAAGACTGCTTTATCTTGATCTCCTTGACCAGGGTATCTACATCGCCGAACGGGGTTTCATGGCACTCTCCTTGATGGTGTCGGGACCGGATACGGACCGGCTCTTGGCGGCATTGGAGAGCTTCATCAAGCGATACCGCCATTTGGTGGTGGCATCGGCCACGGCACCGGGCTAGTATCCATTGAACGCACATTCAATAGGGGAACACCATGCTCAACTCGGCCAGCAACCGCTTCAACGCGCAAGACCTGTGGCAGAAGGACCATGACCATTTCCTTCATCCCTGGACGCATTTTGACAGCTTCAAGAAGGAAGGCTCGCTCCTCATCGTAGAGGGAGAAGGCAGCCACATTACCGATGTGAACGGCAAGCGTTACCTCGACGGGCTTGGCGGCATGTGGTGCGTGAACGTGGGTTACGGCCGCAAGGAAATAGCCGAGGCGATGGCCGAGCAGGCGCTGCTGCTGCCCTATGCCAACGCCTTTGTCGACATGAGCAATGCCCCGGCCGCCGAGCTTGCGGCCAAGCTTGCGCAATTGGCGCCGGGGTCACTCAATCATGTGGCGTTTTCAACCTCGGGATCCTGTGCCAACGACACGGCCATCAGGCTTGCGCATTTCTATCATGCGCGGCGCGGCGAGCCTTCGCGCAAGCATATCATCTCCCGGCACAACTCCTATCACGGGTCGAGCTACCTGACGATTTCAATCGGCAACCGCTATGGCGACCGCACCCCGAATTTCCACTATCTCGCCGATTTCATCCACCATCTCTCGGCGCCCTATCCCTACCGCCGGCCCGACGGCATGTCGGAAGACCAGTTCACCGATTTTCTCGTCGAGGAATTCAAGGCGAAGATCCGCGAAGTTGGCGCCAGGAATATCGCGGCCTTCATCGCCGAGCCTATTCAGGGTTCCGGCGGCGTGGTGACGCCGCCGCCGGGTTATCTCAAGCGGATGTGGGAAGTGGCCAAGGAAAACGGCATCCTGTTCATCGCTGATGAAGTGGTGACCGCTTTCGGCAGATTGGGCCATTGGTTTGCCAGTCAGGACGTCTTCGGGGTGGAGCCGGATATCATCGTTTCCGCCAAGGGTCTGACCTCGGGTTATCTGCCCCTGGGGGCCACGATATTTTCCGATGCCGTCTATGAGTCGATCAGCCAGCCGGGTCCCGATGTCTGGTTTGCCCATGGCTTCACCTACTCCGGCCATCCCGTCTGTTGTGCGGTGGGCCTGAAAAACATCGAGATCATCGAACGCGAAGGCCTGCTCGACCATGTGAAGGTGGTTGGCGACTATTTTGAGAAGCGCCTCAAGGAACTGGAAAATCTGCGCCTTGTCGGCAATGTGCGGGGCAAGCGGCTGATGATGTGCGTGGAGTATGTGGCGGACAAGGCCAGCAAAGCGCATCTTCCTGATGAGATCAACATTTCTAAGCGCATTTCAAACCTGTGCGAGTCGCGCGGGCTGCTGGTGCGCCCGCTTGGCCATCTTGACGTGATGTCGCCGCCGCTGACACTCAGCATGAAAGAAGCGGATTTCCTGGTTGACACCCTGCATGATGCAATTGAGGAAGTGACCCATGATCTGGTCAAGGGCGGCCAATTGCCTGCGCTCGCGTAGTCCATCCAGCACGGGGGCAACTGAGGCCTCAGCAGTGGAAGTGGTAGATGTCTTCCGGCCCGTCTTTTTCATCGATATGCGAGCCGATCTGGGTGGCGCCGAGTTTTTGCGCCAGCGCCAGTGAAGCCAGGTTCGCCGGCTGTATTGAGAGGATGATGCCTTCAAGTCCCTGGGTCTTGGCCCAGGCGGCGAAGGCAACAATGGCTTCATGGGCGATCCCCTGCCGGCGGTAGGGCTCAAAGACCGTATAACCCATTTCCGTCGCCAAGCCTTTCTTGCCATTGAGCACAAATGGCATTGGCTTGTGATGGCAGTTCATGTGACCGACGATTTCGCCGGTTTCCTTTGAGGCGATGGCACGGATGGACCACGGCGCGTAGGAGGGGTCTGCGAGCCATTGATCGTAACGCTGTTTGTAGACCCAGGAATCGTCAAACCATTCTTCCGGCAGCTTTTCGCCGATCAGTCGCCGCGTGGCCTTGATGTTTCCGGCAGCAGTGCTGGCAAGCCCGGCGAGCGGAACCAGCCTGAGGATGAGGCGGCCGGTTTCAATGTGGATCACAGGACGGCTTTCAGGTGGCGGGCGAGATTGCCCTTCGAATGCACCTCGACGCCATTCAGACCCAGCCACTTCGCCATGAGCTGAAGTTCACCGCCCAGGGCTTCGGCCGTTTCCATTGCATCGGCATGGGGTTCAAGGTGGGTGGCGTTGGCGCGCAACAGGCCCGCCTGCCGGTCGGCTTTCAGGCAGACGCGGGCGGCAAAACGGTCGCCCATGAGGAAAGGCAGGACATAGTAGCCATACTTGCGCTTTTCCGCCGGCGTATAGATCTCGATCCGGTAGTGGAAATCGAACAGGCGTTCGGCCCGGGCGCGCTCCCAGACCAGGGGATCGAAGGGCGAGACCAGGGCGGTTCCACCGGCTTTGCGGGGAAACTTGGTGTCCCGGTGGACATAGGCCTGGTGTTTCCAGTCCTGCACCTGAACCGGCAGCAGCGTTCCATCCTCCACCAGTTCGGCGAGGGCGCGCTTGGTTTCGGCGACGGGAAGGCGGAAATAGTCGCGCAGGTCGAACTCGGTGCCCACGCCAAGGGCACGGGCGGAAAGCTCCATGAGCTTTCGGAATGTGTCTGCTTCCGTCGGCGTCTCCCGTTGCAAGACCTCTGCCGGGATCACCCGCTCGGTAAGGTCGTAAATCCGTTCGAAGGAGGGGCGGGCGGCGGTCGTCACCAGGCCCTGGTCGAAAAGGGTTTCAAGCGCCATCTTGCCCTTGCTCCAGCCCCACCAGCCGCCGGCGGCCTTGCCGCTGTCGGGAAAATCGCTGACCGCCGTAGGACCATGGCGCCTGACGAAATCCAGGACGTTCTTCAGATAGTCGCGCTCCTCGCGGGCAAACTGGTTCATTGATCCGTAGGTGCCGTTGCCGTTCAGGGCGCGTTTCATGCGCCAGCGCATGAGGGGATGCAGGTCGAGGGGCACAAGGCTGGCTTCATGGGACCAGCATTCGAACATGGTGCGTTTCTTGTCACTGAAGGCGCGTGCATCCAGTGTGGCGTGGTCATAGTGCCCGACCCTTGAATAGACCGGAAGATAGTGCGAGCGCACCAAAACATTGACGCTGTCGATCTGCAGCAGGTTCAGTTGCTTGATGGTCTTGCCGATCTTCGCCCAGTTGGCCTTGCCTTCGCGATCCGGGAAATTGAATCCCTGGGCCGCCAGTGCGGCGCGGCGGGCTTCGGCAATGGAGAGGGCGGCTTTCATGCGGGGACTTCTTCTGGTCGCAAACAATAGGACGGAGTGCAATGTTTCCGGAAGATTATCGGTTTGTCCGGATTAGTGGGTGCCCCGCGCCGTTGCAATTTCCGCACAGGCTTGGCGGCCTGCGAGCGGCTGCGGCCAATGTGTCCGAGGATGTTGAGAGCCCCGCCTATGCGGCCTCGTGCCAAGCGGCGGTTTCGGGCTCAGCCTGGCCAGGCCCGAGCCTTGCGTTGTGCCGGTAGAGTGTCGAGCAATAGGGACAAACGATCTCTTCGCCCGCCCCCATGTTGAGAAACACATGGGGATGGTCAAATGGCGGCGTGGCGCCCACGCACATGAACTGCCTTGCGCCGATCTCGATCATGGAAAGCCCCATGTCGTTCTGGAAATGGGGGGTGGAAGAAGCAGCCATGGAATCCTCGAAAATACCTTGTGACGGGTGCCAAATAGCATATCTTGCCGGCCATGCACAAATTCAATTCGGACAGTGTTGAAATCGCCTTCGATGATGTAGGGCAGGGCGAGCCCATCCTGCTGATCCACGGGTTTGCCTCAAACGGACGGGTGAATTGGGTCGATACGGGCTGGGTGAAGACGCTGACCGAGGCGGGGTTCCGGGTGGTCACCATCGACAACCGGGGGCACGGGGAGAGCGAAAAACTTTACAACCCCGATCTCTATTCGGCCCCTGAAATGGCTGAAGATGCCCGGCGCCTGCTGGATCATCTAGGCATCCGCCGGGCCCATGTCATGGGTTACTCGATGGGCGCGCGGATTGCCGCCTTCCTGACGGTGAACCATCCTTCACGGGTTGCTTCAGCCGTTTTTGGAGGCCTGGCGTCGCGGATGATCACGGGGGTTGGCGGCGGCGCCGAGATCGCGCGCGGGCTCGAGGCGGCATCGCTGTTGGACGTGACAGACGTGACGGCCCGCGCCTTCCGGATATTTGCCGAGCAGACAAGGGGCGATTTGAAGGCCCTGGCGGCCTGCATCAAGTCATCGCGGGTCAGGATAACGGAAAGCATGCTGGCCACCATCAAGATGCCGGTACTGGTGGTTGTGGGGGAAAAGGATGACGTCGCGGGCGAGGCAGGCCCCCTGGCGGCGGCAATCCCGGGAGCGAGGGCAGTCACCCTGCCCAACCGCAACCACATGAATGCGGTAGGGGACAAGGGGTATAAAGAAGCAGTTTTAACATTTTTGAAGGGCCACCCACTACACATTGACAAGTGATGGGGGCTCTCCCCATTTGTGACCGGTCATGCTATAAATGCCCCCTTAAGGAGTACTTTCAATGCGCCAATCCGGTAAGCCGCAGGTCGTCCAGGCGATCGATCCCGTTTGGGACCGGATGCGGAAGGAGGCCGAAGATATCGCCCGCAAGGAGCCGGTGCTGGGCGGGTTTATTTTCTCGGCGGTGCTCAATCACAATACCTTCGAGCGCGCCTTGGTGCACCGGCTCGCACAGCGGTTGGGAAACGTGGACCTGAGTGCCGAACTTGTGGTGCAGGCCTTTGAAGATGCCATGGAAGAAGAGCCGGAGATCGGACTTGCGGCGCGGGCCGACATCCTCGCCACATTCGAGCGCGACCCGGCCTGTCCCCGGTATGTTGACCCGTTGCTCTATTTCAAGGGTTTTCAAGCCCTGCAGACCCATCGCATGGCCCACCGGTTGCTGCATATGGGGCGGCGCGATTTTGCCAGCTACCTGCAAAGCCGCTCCTCGATGATTTCGAGTGTCGACATCAACCCGGCGGCCAAGATCGGCAAAGGCATCATGATTGACCATGGCCACGATATCGTCATCGGTGAAACATCGGTGATCGAGGACAATGTTTCGATCCTGCAGGGCGTGACGCTGGGCGGCACCGGCAAGGAAACCGGTGATCGCCACCCGAAGATCAGGCATGGCGTCCTGATTGGTGCAGGGGCGAAGATTCTCGGCAATATTGAAGTCGGCTCCTGTTCGCGGGTTGCTGCCTGCTCGGTCGTGCTGCATGACGTTCCGCCAAATCGCACCGTTGCCGGGGTGCCGGCCAAGATTGTAGGCTATGCCGGCTGCGAGGAACCGGCGCGGGCGATGGATCATCAGGTTGAAGACGTTGCAGACCGGACAGAATAAGTTTAGACCAACGCCTTTGATCCTTTAGGAGCCTGCCACCTTGAAGCCGGATGAACTCGCCAAGCTGACCAAGTATTTCCGCAACACCTTTGGCACACAGACGATATCCGTGCGCAAGCGTCCGCAGAAGAACGACTCATGCGAAGTCTATATCAGCGATGAGTTTATCGGGGTAATCTCCAAGGACGAGGAGGACGGCGAGTTGTCCTACCATTTCTCCATGGCCATTCTCGACATCGACCTGGAGTAGCCGGATTTCCCGCTTTCTCATCGTGGCCGCGCTTGACGCGGGCATCTTCTTTCAATCGGGCAGATGCCTGCATCAAGTGCGGACATCAGGGGAAGAGCTAAGGTCCAAGCTTAGCGCATGAACTCTCGCAGGAGAATTTGCGCTGTTTCATCCATGTCTTTCCATTCAGCAAGACGCTGACGGGAAAACCTGATCCGTGCCATCACCCCCTTGGTGAGCGGCAAGAAGCGTTCGCACATGATCGGTCCAAGAACCGATGGTTTCTTGTCGCATCTTATGATTTCCCCCGCCGGGGCGATGAGCAGTTCCGAGTCCGTATAAGGTGAGTCTGGCTTGAATTTTCGCAGGACAAGCCCGGCTTCGCGGCTTTCCTCCGGGGCAAGATAAACGCTGTAGATGGGACCCATGCGCTCCTCCAGGCCAGTCCTCCCAAGCCGGGGTTCGAGTGCTATCAGCACCCAGTTGTGCAAGTCCGTCGGCAGGGCATGGACAATATTCAATTGCTGCCGGTCGAAGGGCCAGGGCAGGCGCAGATCAATGCGTCTGGCGTTGCCCAGCAGTGGTTTGTCGATGCTGGCCACAATGGTCGCCGGAAATCTGAAGCGGGCATCTTCCAATGTCGCGGCAACTTCCCGCTCGGATGGAGCGCCTACTTCGGGATGGCCGAACAGCAGCGAAGGATGGGGCACGAAGTAAATGGCCAGCAGCACGCCGGCGAGGCTGAAAAACAGCATGGCCGCAAGAAGCAGAAACACCCCGAGGGAGCGTTCGCGCCGGCGCTGCAGCAGATAGTTAAGATGGTGGCTGGTCATGGGGCAAAACTATAGGTCGGTGCCCTCCTCTGGTCCATGACTTGCTGCGTGTCTTCGCGAGGCGCTGGCGTGTGCCTGAATGATACAGGCAAGGGGAGTTGCACATGGACTTGGTTTACCTGGTTTATCTCTATGCCGTTGCGGTTGGCGTTGTGGCCGCCGGGGTTACGGGAAGCATATGGAGCTTGGCAACCGGTGAAGAGCCACGCTTTGGCCTGCTGTTTGAGCCCAGCCTCCTTGCGCCCATTCGGGCACTGGTGGTTGTAGCCTGCGCGCCGCTTCTGCTACTGCTTGCCGCCTGGCGGTACGCAGGTAGTGCCATTGTGGGAATGCTGCTGGTTGCCGTAAGTTTGGGCTGGAGCTTTCTGCAAGGTGTATTTATCCTGACGCAGTTCTTTGGTGTTAGCTGAACGGAATTGCTCCATGACAACATATGCCCTCGACGGCATTGCGCCTGAACTGCCGGAGGAGGGGACTTATTGGATCGCCGCGAGCGCCGATGTCATTGGCCGGGTCCGGCTGGCACGGAATGCCAGCGTGTGGTTCAACGCCGTTCTGCGCGGCGACAACGAGCTGATCTCGATCGGCGAGGGCAGCAACATTCAGGATAACTGCGTGTTGCATACGGATATGGGCTCCCCTCTGACCATTGGCGGAGGCTGTACCATCGGCCATCGGGCCATGCTTCACGGCTGCAGCATCGGCGAGAACTCACTGATTGGCATAGGTGCGACCATTCTCAACAATGCCGTGATCGGCAAGAATTGCCTGATCGGCGCGCATTCGCTCATTCCCGAGCGCAAGGTCATTCCTGACAATTCGCTGGTGATGGGCGCTCCAGGCAAAGTTGTGCGCGAGCTTGATGCGGAGAGCATCGCGCAACTCAGGGCCGCCGCCGCCAGCTATGTGCGGAACTGGCAGCGATATGCGAAGGGCCTGCGGCCGGCCTAGCTCTTGGCCTTCTTCGCTTTCCTGGCCTTCACGGGGAACTGGGCGATGGTTTGATCCGTGTCACTCAGCAGGCTGAGGGCGGCCCGGCGCGCAGCCTTGGGATTTCCGCGTGCCACGGCCTTCAGGATACCCTCATGCTTCGGAATGAACATGTCGGGTTCAGGATTATGGGTTGAGGTGAACTCGAACATATGGGTGAGGGCTGCCTCGATCATGATCCCAAAGGGCGTGAGCAGCATGTTGTTGGCGGCGGCCAGCAACGCCAAGTGGAACCGTACGTCAGGCGCCACCGAATTCCGGCCGGGCCGGGCCTTGCGCATCTCCTCGAATGCATCGGTTATCGCACGCAGCTGCTGGGGGGTGCGGTTGAGCGCGGCGAGGGCCGCGATTTCAGGCTCAAGGATTTTCCGGACTTCCTGCACGGAAGCGAAGAACTCCTTTGGATTCATTGATGCTATGTGCCAAGCCAGAACGTCGCGATCTAGGATGTTCCAGTTCTCGCGGGGTTCCACGCGGGAACCAACCTTTGTGCGGGATTTGAGCAGGCCCTTGGCGGTGAGCGTCTTTACGGCTTCCCGCACCGTCGTGCGGCTTGCGCCATAGATGCGGCACCAGTCGGCCTCGTTCGGCAGGATGGCCCCCGGCGCATACACACCACTAAGTATTTGATTTCCTATGCTTTGTGCCAATTTTCGATGCAGGTTGCTGCCGCCGGACTTCGCGACGGTAGCTTTTTGGCTGGATCTTCCGGGGGTCATCTTTTTTATCTCGTTTGCTGCCAATTCATCATGGGATTATGCATTGCCTGGGAATTTCCAGTATCTTAACAGGCGTCTCTGGGTGAAAAGCCCGGAAAAACTATAGCGCAGCCGGGCTGCAAGTTGGCAGGAAAATATGTTTACGCGTAGAAGTTTCTTGGCCGCTTTGCTGGCCGCAAATTTGCTCCCTGCCGCCAGCCTGGCAATGGCAGAGGACAAGGGCCTGATTGGCATTTCCATGCCCAGCAGGGCGGAAACGCGCTGGATTTCCGATGGGGCGGCCATGGTGCAGGAATTTACCGCCTTGGGATACAGCGCAGACCTGCAGTACGCAGATGATGATATTCTCAACCAGCTTGCCCAGATTGAGAACATGGTCTCCAGGGGGGCCAAGGCCTTGATCATCGCCGCGCTTGACGGCGCTGCGTTTTCCGGCGTTTTGCAGAAGGCTCATGACGCTGGCATCAAGGTAATTGCCTACGACCGCCTCATCAGCAAGACTGCGAATGTCGATTATCACACCACGTTCGACAATTTCGGCATTGGCGTCTTGCAGGCAAAATCACTGGCAGAAGGTCTCAAGGCGTCGGGCCCCGGCCCATACAATGTTGAATTGTTTGGCGGCTCGCCTGACGACACCAAGGCCGCTTATTTCTATGATGGCGCGATGTCGGTCCTCCAGCCGATGATCGATACCAAGGAACTGGTGATCGTTTCCGGCCAGATGGGCATGGACAAGGTCAGTACCCTGCGCTGGGATGGTGCCGTGGCCCAGGCCCGCATGGATAGCTTGCTGTCAGCCTACTACACCGACAAGAAAGTGAACGGCGTGCTCGCCCCCTATGACGGGATTTCACGAAGCATCATTTCCTCGCTCAAGGGCGCAGGCTATGGCGGCGCCGGCCAGCCGATGCCGGTTGTTACGGGGCAGGATGCTGAGCTGCCGTCGGTCAAGGGCATCATTGCAGGCGAGCAGTATTCAACTGTGTTCAAGGACACGCGCGAACTGGCCATGGCCACCGTTAGCATGGTGGATGCTGTACTTCAGGGCAAGGAACCGGAGATCAACGACACCAAGACCTACAACAATGGCGTAAAGATTGTTCCTGCCTATCTCGTCAGGCCGTATTTGATCGGAAAAGGCGATATCAAGAGGCTGCTGGTTGACTCGGGTTACTACACCCAGGATCAGATCAGTAACTAGGTGATCTACCATCCCCGTAAAATGGGCGGAGCCGGTACAGGGTGGGGCTGTACCGGCTCCTAAAGCCCGGCGGTTGGGGGATTGGGGGACGCCGACCGGGCCTAGCTCGTCAATTGCAGGGTGGCTTAGTGGCGGGTGCCTCCCGAGAATAAACCGCTGTTTGATGCCGGCTTGTTCGCAAGGGCCACCCATTGAACCGGGTCACCATGCGACTGGCGTTTGAGAAACGTGTACGGTGTGTCGCTCCAGCGCAGGACCTCGCCTCGCCGGTTGTCGAGAATGAAATCGCCGCCGTCGGTGGTGACGGTCAACACCGCGTGGCCCTCGCCTTTTTCATCGAGCACAACGGTGATCAACAGGGTTTCAGGCGGAAAGCCCAGGCCTTCGAGGTAGCGCTTTTTTAACAACAGGTAATCTTCGCAGTCGCCGGCATCGATGGGGTAGGCCCAGCGTTCCGGCTCGCCATAGAGATCCTGGTCGCTGACCGGCGCAATCTTGCCGTTCACATAGGTATTGACCTGGTAGATCAGGTTCCAGCGGTCCGGTGACATGGCAAGCTTGAAAGTCTTGCCGCCCTTGGCCTTGCAGTCATCGGGATTGGCCAGGCAGAACTGTACAAAACCAACCGGCGGCAGTGTCTTGCCGAATTCGCTCTCATAATGCCTCTTGGATTGGCCAATGGGCGTCTTTGAAGCGGTGTCTAAAGCGAATGCCATGGACGAACTCCAGAAGATTCCCAAAAGTGCCGCCCCCACAGCGGTCTTGATGTTCATTTGATGCCCCATTCCGTTTTTTGTTATGGGGCCAAGATACACGGCGGGACTTTCATCCGGGTTCAGGACGGTGTTATAAGTCGATGAAAATGCAGGCAAATATCATTGCGGTTTGTTAACCCTAAAGGGCCTTTAACGGCGGATTACGCAGGGGTTGCTTTCAGGCAAATGCCCTGTTATCCCACGCGGATTCGCAAATGACGTGCGGTCGTGGCGGAATTGGTAGACGCACTACCTTGAGGTGGTAACGGGGAAACTCGTGGAGGTTCGAGTCCTCTCGACCGCACCAGTCATTGTGGAACCCTAAAAATGCCCGGTTTTATTGACTTTTACAAGGGTCAGTTTTTTGACATGGGATACAGGTTTGCAAAAAGATGGGATACAGGTTCTGTTTTTTAACCATCCCATGCTTGCTGCAAATAGCGCTAGAACCATTTACTTGAAGTTGAGCATGGGGCCAGACCCAATTTGACTGAGAGTAAGGGCAGGGATATTGGCAAGGCGTTGAAATTGTTGCGGGTAATTGAATGCCCCACCGTGTTTCATTCGCAATCGTGCCTTTGGCACTGCTTTTCATAGCAGGCGCTGGGCTAGTCACTCCAACTCGCGCACAAGATGGCTGCGACCCAAACTATGAGGGTGCTTGCGTTCCAATCGCCTCAGATGTTGATTGCGCTGGTGGCTCCGGCAATGGTCCTGAGTATGTGCAAGGGCCTGTCCGCGTGGTAGGTACAGACATCTATGGACTAGATAGAGACGGCGACGGCATAGGTTGCAATTGAAACTGACAGTTAGAATGATGGGCCGTTTCAAAATTCAAATGACACTTCTTGCGTTCGTTCTATTTGCGAATTATCCGGCCAATGCAGAGACAGATAAACTAGGAATCTTCATGGGCGTACTCAATGACTGTTATGACAGTGAGGCAACGCTCTATGCCGGAAAAATTTGCACTGTGCCAAGTGAGTTACTCAATACGGTATTCGCCGCCTGTCGCAAGTATGAAGACTATGTAATTGAAGCAGCGGTGAAGGACCCACGCTTTAGAACGTTGAGCAGGGAAGACCATCGGAATATGGCGAGAGAAGCAAAAAGTGCCGAAATAGAGAAGATCATAATCGACACTCGAATAAACATGGGTGTTTGTCTCAATTAGAGCGGGTCTGACTATCCGCTGTAGGGCTCACACCCGAGTCCATCATGATCCCGGTCGAGGCCGTAAATGTCCCTGCCAATCACTTGAACCATGCCGCTGACATAGGCTGGGCCGTTGCCTTTGCCGCCCGCGCAATCCACATCTGAGGCGATTGGAACGCAGCCGCCTGCATAGTTGGAATCACATCCTGAGGCTATCGCAGTCGTTACCGGCAAAACTTTCTGGCCAGCAAGCACACGTTCGGAGCCGCCAAGCAGGCAAAGCAATGAAAGG
The DNA here is from genome assembly GCA_964604435.1 of uncultured Aestuariivirga sp. Classification (GTDB taxonomy): domain Bacteria; phylum Pseudomonadota; class Alphaproteobacteria; order Rhizobiales; family Aestuariivirgaceae; genus Aestuariivirga. The sequence goes on from CAZRZB010000014.1 coordinate 30,484, forward strand.
AAGCAATCCACAGGGCATATCGCCGATCCTCCAAATTCTAGAGCAGGATAAGTCTGCGACCGGTTCATGTCAAAATCATGAGCAAGGCTACGTCACTTCTCCTCACGGTCCTGAAACGCCTGCTGAGGCCCTTAGTGGCCCATTTCAGACCGGTGGTATGGGCGGGGTCTCAAAGCACGGCTCCCAGACTGGGGCCTTTTTCTTGAGGACAAGTCAGGGCGCTCAGCTATGGCGGTAGAATAACAGTGGGAGCACAAACGGGGCTTGATTGAAAAACCCGCACGGGCACCGCCGAATTTTTCTATAAGGGAGGCAATCAAGAAAACTTAACCGCAATTTGGTCCTCAGATGATTCCTCCTTTTCACGACCACAACGGCCAGCGCCATCCATTGACTCATTTGCATCGGTCTTTTCGGGATTTCAATTGGACGCTCCGGAATGGGCATGAGGTACAGTTTAGAGTTCTCGTGCGATACACGGACCATTGCTATTCACGTGAGTTGGAAGATGGCGAGGTGCAGACGGCCAATCATTCTGTGGTGAATCATGGCCAGCCTTTGCGCGTGTTCTGCCCCGAGCGATACGGTGAAACGCCCCGGCTATGCCACATGATTGATGGCCTCTTTCAAAAACCCAACTCGCCGGTATCGTTGACCGGCGTGGGGCGGAACTGGATGATATACCACCTCTATAAATCGAATAATCCGCGCTTTGGCTCCTTCTACTGCGCGTTCTTTCAGTTGAAGCGGAACCCAGCGGCAGCACCGGATGGCACCTTGATACCGCTAGTTCTGAATGTGGAAAGCGCGCACGTCAGGCCTAACAAGGGTGCGGTAGTGAATCAAATGCCTTTTGGTAGAGCAGCGGAGGCGGCCATGTTGGGGCCGGAGGCTGTAAAAAGTTTGGGGAGGCCGTAAGCCTCCCCAGTATTCCTCGATTAGTTGCCAAATCTTTCGACCCACAGCGCTAGGCAAGTGACCGGGGGTTAACCCAGCGGCGTTAGAACTATTGGCCCGAAAGCCTCAATCGACCTGTTCTAACGTGTTGCAACATATGCAACTTTGATGAAGGATTCAATAAAGAGTTCCAAAAATGTACTAAGCCTTTGATTTCCTTGGGTAACGGCGACCTCTATTGGGGTCACCCGCCCAACCAATTTAATCTTAGCGCTAAGAACCGGGCGTATAGAGCCGCTCTGCGGCTGAGGCGGTATATATAGGGCCTAACCGGGCGCAGTTGGCATAGGACACGGCCCGGTTCAATCTGCGACCTGGCCGCCACCATCATGACCACTATCTACCTGCCGACTCCCCCGTAGGTTCAGGTGGCGCTATGTTCTAACCTCACTAGCCTCCTCGATCATTGATTCCACCGTCTCGATTCCCAGATCATCAAGGCCCAAGCCTCTCTGGCCTGCGTCCATCTTGCCTCGCCATTGCAGCAAGGTCCATGTTGGGCCTGACAAAGAGTTAACCATGATGCTGGAACTTCGGCCGGGTTGTGAGTGCTGTGACCGGGACTTGCCGCCCGAGAGTAAAGACGCGCGGATTTGCACTTATGAGTGCACCTTTTGCGTGGACTGCGCCGAAACCGTCTTGAAAGGGGTTTGCCCGAATTGCGGGGGGAATCTCGTGCCCCGGCCCATCCGCCCGGCCAAAATGCTGCTGAAACATCCGGCTTCGACGAAGCGGGTGGTGAAGGACGGCGGCTGCTTAAAACTGGCTTCTTAGCGTCTTCTCCTGCGAAGCGGGAGAAGAAAGGGGCCTGTTTCACGAAGTGAAATGGGATAGATGAGGGCGCTTTGACGATGAAGTGCCCTCACCTCCCCGTTGCTTTGCAACGGGTCCCTTCCTCTCCCGCTTTGCGGGCGAGGACAAAGTGGGGATGTTTCATTGTTGTGCAAGCCGCCTTTCGCGCCAGAGATCGCGGAGGCTTTCGAGTACTGCTGAGACAGTGATCAGGGCGATGCCTGTGACTTCCCGGAGGCCGAAGGGCTCGCCGGACCAGAGGGCCGAGCTGATGGCGGCAGCGCTGATTTCGGTCATGTAGAGGACGCCGACGATTGCCGGGGCGAGCAGGGGCACGGCCCACATGGAGGCATAGACGCCGGGCATGGCGACCAGGATGATGAAGGGCGGGAGCCACCAGAGCTGGCTCAGGACCAGTCCGGCAGGCGGGGCACCGCCGGTTCCCGTAAAGGCCAGCAGAACAAGCAATAGCGCTCCCGTGAACATGAAATTCTGCAGAAAGAGGTCAATGGGTTTCTGGTCGCTGTGATGGCGGAGCAGCACGATGGAAGAGGCCCAGGCAATGCCTGCCACAACGGCGGCCCAGTCGCCGCCGTTGCGCGGCCAGGGGAAGCCTTGGTCGATGCCGAGAATGATGAACATGCCGGAGAAGGCAACGGCGATGGCCAGCCAGCGGATGGGGGTTATGGCTTCACCGAGGAAGAGGCGGGCCATGATCGTTGTCCAGACCGGATTGAAATAGAACAGGATCATGGCGCGGACGATTTCGGTGTGGAGAAACGAAAGCGAATAGAAAAACTGGGTGAGCGCCATGCTGAGGCCAATGGCGAAGAGCCAGAAGCCGCCGGCGCGCTGCTGGCGCCAGCGGGCAAGGAAGAGCGGCAGGAGAATGATG
>CAZRZB010000015.1:0-33122 GCA_964604435.1 uncultured Aestuariivirga sp.
AGCCGCTCAGCAACCTTGATGCCCAGTTGCGCGATGACATGCGGGTTGAAATCAAACGCCTGCACCAGGAACTTGGGCGCACCATGATCTATGTGACCCACGACCAGATTGAGGCCATGACCCTCGCCGACCGCATCGTGCTGTTGCGGGATGGAAATATCGAGCAACTGGGCGCCCCACTGGACCTTTTCGAACGCCCCGCCAGCCATTTTGTTGCGAGTTTCCTCGGAAGCCCCAAGATGAATTTTCTTCCAGCAACGCTGTCCGGAAATACCGTGACACTTTTCGGCGGCACGAAGCTCGGGCTGGCCGGGAAGCGGAGCGCCAAACCTGGTCAGGCCATCATTCTCGGTATCCGGCCGCAGCACATTGCCCTCTCGGGCAAGAGTGCCGCCCCGGGCCATGCACGGGTGAAGGTCACGGTTGAACTGGTGCAACCCACGGGTTCGCGGGTTCACGTCACCTTCCCCCTTGGCGGAAAGAGCATCATTGCCGATCTCGAATCCCGCGACGTGAGCAAGCCCGGAGAGAAGATTGCCGTCGATATCGATATGACCCGCGCTGTGATCATTGATCCGCAGAGTGAAAAGGTAATTTGAACCAGAGGATGAGAGCCATGGCCCAGAAGAAGGCAAGCCGCGCCATCAAGCTTTTTGGGACTGAAGTGCCCGAGGGAAAGCGCCGTGAACTGGCGGCCGGACCCATTACGACAACCTTCGATAATGGCGCGTTGCGCTACATCCGCTATCGCGGTGTCGAAGTGCTGCGTGGCATCGCCTATCTCCTGCGCGATAAGAACTGGGGCACCTATGCTCCGCTCATCGAGAACCTGAAGATCAAGCAGGGCAAGGCCGGCTTCGTGGTAAGCTATAATGCCACCTGCCATGATGCAGAGCAGGCTCTCAAGTACACGGCGATGATTGAAGGCAAGCCGGATGGCAGCCTGGTGTTTTCGGCCGTTGGCACGCCGCAGGCCGACTTCCTGACCAATCGAAGCGGTTTCGTTGTCCTGCATCCGCTTGAGGGCGTGGTCGGAAAGCCTGTCGAGGTTGTGCATGTGGATGGCAAGCGGGAGAAAGGCAAATTTCCGAAGATCATCAGTCCCGGCCAGCCGATCTTCGAAATACGCTCGCTGAAGCACACGGTCATGCCGGGGGTTACCGCAACGGTGGTGATGCAGGGAAACAAATTTGAAATGGAGGACCATCGCAACTGGATGGATGCTTCCTACAAGACCTATGTCTGCTCGCTGCTTGACCCCTGGCCCTACACGCTTCCCAAGGACAAGGCTTTCTCCCAGTCAATCAGCCTTCATATCGCCGGCAAGCCGGCGCGTGCCGCGGCCAGACGCGACGGCGGGGTTGTCCCGATCACGATGGGCGGCCCCAGGAAACGTCTTCCGGCCATCGGTGTTGGCGTGCCGATGCAGGAGGCGGAAGCCGCCCTTGCACGGGCTGACCTCATTTTAGCCGCCGCTCCTGCGCATCTTGTTTGCCAGATTGATGGACGCATGGAAGGGCAGGCGGCAGCGGCGCAGGCGTTTGCCGAGCTGAAGGCCCGGACAAGGCTTCCGGTCACGCTGGAGGTTGTCCTGCCGGCGAAGCAGCCGGCCGAGCGGGAAATATCGGAGATCGCCGGCAACCTGCGCAAAGGTGGCTTGCAGCCGGATGCCGTTGTTGTCACGCAAATGCACGACCTCAAATCCTTCCAGCCCAATACGCCGCGCCCCTGGGGGCCAGGCTACGAAGAAATGGCCTCGGCGGCCCGCAAGGCCTTGCCCGGCGTGCCGCTGGGGGGTGGCATGCTCTCCTATTTCACCGAACTGAACCGCAAGCGCCCGCCGCAGGGCGTCTTTGATTTCATCACCCATACGGTATGCCCCATTGTTCATGCCGCGGATGATCTCTCGGTCATGGAAACCCTGGAATCACTGCCGTGGATCATCGCCTCGACGCGCGCGATGATCGGAAAATCGCCCTATCATATCGGGCCGTCAAGCATACCCTGCCGGGACAACCCCTATGGCGCGAAGGTTGCCGGCAACCCCAGCAATGGTCGGGTCTGCCTGTCGGACATGGATCCGCGGCAACGGGGCCTGTTCGCGGCGGCTTGGACTCTCGGCCTGGTGGCAGCCGCCGCCCGGGGCGGGCTGGAAGCTATTTCATTGGGATCCGTCACGGGCCCACAGGGCGTCATCTATCGCAAGTCGAACTATGTGCAGCCGGGTTTTGACGGCAGCGATGCCTCGGTTTATCCGGTCTACCATGTCCTGGCCGGACTGGGCCGTGCGAGCGGTGCGCGGCATGTTGATGCCGTGAGCGGCGCGCCGGGAAGGATTGCGACACTCGCCTACCAATCAAAGTCTGGTCCCGTGCTCTGGCTCGCCAATCTTACGGGCGAACGGCAATCGATCAAAGTCAGTGGCTTCAGGGGCACTGCTCAACTTCACATTCTGGGTGAGAGAAACTTCGATACCATCGTCAAACGTCCGGATTACCTTACGAAGGCCGGAGAACCCGTGAGGAAAGTGGGCACTCTTGAACTCAGCCCCTATACAACTGTCCGGATTATGGCGTCCTGAAGCTGTGATGCCTGGGGCGGTGACTTGCTCAACTTCATTCAATGTTCGATCTATTCCAGAGCGAGGCCTTTGCATTGGAATTGCAACTGGTTGGACACCGTGCAGACGTTTGAAAATCATTCATCGACGGGGTGAAGCGCGATCAAAATCAGATCATAGGTGGTGTGCAGGCGCAGGCAACAATTGCAACTACTTTACCGATGTTCCGAAGACGATAGGGTTGATTGCCAAACAGTTGATAGCCGCCACCTGACGTTAGTATGTGCTTCTTACCCCCAACAAGGACTTCGATAGTACCCTTGATGACTATTGCTGCTGTTTCGCCAGCATGGGCAAGGAGTTCATTTCCAGTTCCGGCGCCGGGTTGATAGCGCTCAATGAAAAGCTGCAGTTTCTTGTCACGCCTCTCACTGCCGAGAACCCGCAGGTCCGCCGCGCCTCGGGTTACCACCGCGAGGTCCGCAGCATCATAGAAGAGGATGTTTCTTTGCGATGCCGGCATTGCAAAAAAATCGGCGATCGAAATCGGGATTGCTGCTAATATGCGATGCAGTGACGCCAGCGAAGGGGCATGGGCTTCCAGCTCAATGAGCGAAACCGTGGTGTTGGTGACCCCGGCACGTTTGGCAAGCTCCCTCTGCGACAAGCCGGCTTTTTCGCGCACAGCTTTCAGCCTGGCGCCCACCGCCAGATCAGTGGCCTGGGAACGAGCCCTTATCCGGGCATTGGATACTTTTGCCGGTTTACTGGTTTTGCCTTTCGGAAGTTTCGCCGGTTGCAATTCAATCTCCCTATGAAAATCCGAAACCGTTGTTCTGCCAAATAGTATCGGGCGGATTCGCGGTGCGTGGCAACGGCAACATGCAGATGCCACGGTCCGGCAACGTCTTGTTTGTCATAAAAATATATGCCATGTTTATAAAAAATATAAACACAAAAAACAACCGGCGTATGGGGTCGGGCTGGGAAATAGGTAGGTGACCATGTCGGCTCTTGATGAATTCGCGCGACTTTCCGGAAAACTTTTCATTGGGGGAGAGTATGTATCGAGCGTGGCCACATCGCGTCTCGATGTCATTGAGCCCGCCACCGAAGACCGCCTCGGATACATTTCCGATGCGACAGATTCGGAAGTCGATCAGGCCATTGATGCGGCCAGCACGGCCCGGCGCAAATGGATGTCCATGGACCCACGCAGCCGCGCCGTCATCCTTCATGACATCGCCGCCGCCATCCGGCGGGACAAGGCAAATTTCGCGGAATACCTGACGCGCGAGGAAGGCAAACCCTTCAAAGAGTCAGTTGATGAAATTTCCTGGTGTGCCACTGCCATCGACTATTACGCCGAGCTGGCGCGCCATGAAACGGGCCGCCTTGCTGGCGCAACGGTGCCGGGCCAGTTTCACTTCAGCATCAAGGAACCGCTGGGAACAATTGTCATTGTCCTGCCATTCAACTATCCCCTGGTTCTGCTCTGTTGGGAAGCATCTGCGGCTCTTGCCGCGGGCAATGCGGTCATTATCAAGCCGCATGAACAAACCAGCATTACCACGCTCAAGTTCATGGAGCTGTTTTCGACGCTTCCAGCGGGTTTGATGCAGGTCGTAACGGGCGGGGCCAGAGTGGGCCAGCGTCTGATTGCCAGCCCCAAGACCCATGGTGTCGCTTATACGGGGTCTGTAGCGGTTGGCCAGGCCGTGGCCAAGACCTGTGCCGAGACATTCAAGCCTTGTTTGATAGAGGCATCAGGAAATGACCCGTTCATCGTGATGCCATCGGCTCCGCTTGATATTGCGGCGCGCGGGGCCGCGTTCGCAGCATATTTGAACTGCGGCCAGGTCTGCACGTCGGCTGAACGCTTCTATGTGCACGATACCATTCATGATGAATTTGTCGAACGCCTGGCCGTTGAAGCAAAAAAATTGCGTGTCGGCAACGGTCTTGGAGCGGTTGACATCGGGCCGATGGCAACGCGCCGGCAACGGGAGCGTTTCGAGGGGATGATCGGGCGCGCCCGCGAGCAAGGCGCCAAAGTATTGAGCGGCGGCGGGCGGCCGGCATCGCTTAACCGGGGCTGGTTTGTGGAGCCGACCGTTCTGACCGAGGTCACCCCTGATATGGAAATCCTCAACGAGGAGCCGTTCGGACCGGTTGCCCCCATCTGCCGCGTCAAGAGTTTTGATGAGGCGATCGAGCTGGCCAACCGCTCCCGTTATGGCTTGGGTGGAAATCTCTATTCACTGGACACGAATGAAATTTTCCGTGCCGTACGCGAGATCGAATCCGGCATTCTCTGGATCAATGCGCCTCTGCTTGACAATGACGCGCTGCCTTTTGGCGGCCGCAAACTGTCCGGCACGGGCCGCCAGCTTGGCCCGGAAGGCCTCGCACAGTTCCAGAATACCAAATTCGTGATGATCGATCCGCAGGCCTCAAATCAAGACTTCTGGTGGTTCCCATATGCTGATGCGGAAAGTTACAAGGTAGCTTCAAAAACTTGATAACCAAGGAAGGGGAGGACGATGACGACAGAAAAACTACATCCTGATCTCGAGCGGCGCATTGCCGAGCTCGAAGTCGAAGCAAATCAAGGTGGAGGATTTACAGGGATTGACTGGTTGTGGCTCGCCGCTCTTGGCGTGGTCGGGCCAGTTTTGATTCTGATGTGGGGGTGGGCATCATGAGCGACAATTCGGGAATTGAACAATCGGGCTGGCCTTTGGCAAAGGCGGACAGGCGCTGGACCCAACGGCAACTCTTTGTCGTGCTTCTGGTGGCTGCCGCCGCGACATGGTGCTACATCATCGGCGAGTATGTCGGCTACTACCTGAATCTCCGCATGGGGGCCGCAGCGATGACGGCCGGGTCCATGGTCGGCATGCTTCTTGTTACCCTCGCCGTAGTACCCACCGCGACGCGCTATGGCATTGACTCGATTGCCGCAGCAAAGCCGCAGTTCGGAAACCGGGGCTGGATCATTACAGTTTTCCTGCAATATGCCTCGATTATCGGCTGGAATTCGCTTCTGCTGATTTTCTTTGGCAAATCGGTCGCCCAGCTTCTCGGCACCTTGGGCATTGTTGACGCCGCAAATGCGGGTACCGTGGTGCGGATTGTTTCCGCCCTGGCCTGCGCCGGTGTATTTGTTGTTCTGATGCGCGGCGCGACCGGCTTGGAACGCGTCTCGACACTGCTGTTTTTCTTCATTGTTGGCATCGGCCTCTGGATGCTTTGGCTGCTGTTGACGAATCAGTCGGATGCCATTGCGGCAGCAAAGCCGGCTTATGCGTCTGGCAGCCTGCAGTGGGATTATGTCACGGGAATTGAAATCGGCATCGTAAGCCTGCTCAGCTGGTGGCCCTACATCGGGGCGATGGTGCGCGAGGCACCCAATGCCCACACTGCAACGCTGCCATCCATGCTCGGGATGGGCCTGCCGGTACCAGTACTGTCCATTGTCGGTCTTGCCGCAATCCTGGCTCTCCAGACATCGGACCCGTCAGCCTGGCTGGTCCAGCTTGGCGGTACGACCTATGGCGTCATCGCCCTGCTGTTCGTGATCGCGGCCAACTTCGGCACGGCTCTCGCGGGAGTCTATGCCACCGGTGTGGGATTGCGGCAGGTTCCGGCGCTCGCCAACGTGTCATGGAACCTGATTGTCCTGATGGGACTGGTTCCTGTCGCTGCGGTAAGCATACTGGTGCCGGACCTGTTCTTCTCGAATTTCGGCACGTTCCTGGCCTTCATCGGCGTCTTCTTCGCGCCGCTTTGCGCGATCCAGATTGTTGATTTCTTCCTCTTGCGGGGCCAACGCATCAACATTCGCGGCGTTTACCTCCAAGGACCTGATACGCCTTATGCCTATTGGGGTGGCTTCAATCCCGCGGCAGTTCTCGGCATGGCGGCTGGATTTGCAACGTATCTCTATCTGCTCAACCCAGTTAGTTACGCGAGCCATTCACCTTACGAGTATCTGACGGCATCCTTGCCAACAGCTCTCGCGGGCGGCCTTGTCTACTATCTTGTGACAGTTCTTGTGGTGAAGCCCGCCGGCAAGGGTGACTACTAACCTGCCCTGACAATCAAAGTGTTCCGGGGTATTCCCGGAACACTTGCCAGGCAGGAAAACAGGTTGACCTGACGGTGCTCCCGGGACACGAGGTCCCGATGGGGCCGATTTTTTGTTTAACAAAGGAGGTTAGGCCAGATGGGCGTTCAATTCCCGGAAGTGGCGGATGTGATCGTTGTCGGCGGCGGCGTCGCGGGATGTTCGGTCGCTTATCATCTGACGAAACTCGGCATCACCGATGTGGTGTTGCTTGAGCGCAAGCAGTTGACGTGCGGAACCACCTGGCATGCTGCGGGCCTGGTAACCCAGTTGCGCGCCAGCCGAAGAATGACCGAACTGGCAAAATATACTGGCGAACTGTTTGGCCGCCTCGAGGGCGAAACCGGACAGGCAACCGGATTCAAGAAACGAGGTTCCCTGCGGGTTGCCAAGACCAATGCCAGATTTGAGGAACTCAGCCGTGGTGCCTCGATGGGACGGAATTTCGGGTTGCCCGTGGAAATGGTCTCTCCAGGGGAGATCAAGGAACGATGGAGCCCCATCAATACAGATGGCCTGGTCGGCGGTTTCTGGTTCCCCAATGATGGCCAGGTCAATCCAGCAGATGTGACGATGGCCTATGCGAAGGGGGCGCGATCCGCCGGGGCAAAGATTTTCGAAAATACGGCAGTCACCAAGATCCTGGTGGAGGGGGGCCGTGTCGCCGGGGTGATCACCGAGAAAGGCAAGATCCGCGCCAAGAAAGTCGTGATCTGCGGCGGCATGTGGTCGCGCGATCTTGCCGCCGATATTGGCGTGACCCTGCCGCTTCATGCGGCAGAACATTTCTACATCGTCACTGAACCAATCAAAGAGCTGCCGCGCGACCTTCCCGTCTTGTTCATGACGGATGAACACGCGTATTACAAGGAAGACGCAGGCAAGCTGCTGCTGGGATGTTTCGAACCAGTGGCAAAGCCCTGGGGCCACAACGGCATTCCTCCTGAATTCAGCTTTGATTCCCTGCCAGAGGATTTCGAGCACTTTGAACCCATCCTCGACATGGCAACCAAGCGGGTTCCACTTCTGGCAAATGCGGGAATCCAGCTTTTCTTCAATGGACCTGAAAGCTTCACCCCTGATGACCGCTATTTGCTTGGCGAAACGGCTGAGGTTGATGGCCTTTTTTGCGCATGCGGGTTTAACTCGATAGGCATCCTGTCTTCCGGCGGGGTCGGCAAGGCTCTTTCGGAGTGGATCCGTGATGGACGGCCACCGGTGGAATTGATCGATGTTGATGTACGCCGCACCATGTCGTTCCAGTCGAACAAGAAATATCTGTTTGATCGCACCACGGAAACGTTGGGCCTCCTGTTCGACATGCACTGGCCCTACAGGCAATTTGCCACAGCGCGCAACGTCCGCCGCAGCCCGTTCCATGACAGGCTTCTGTCGGCTGGCGCCTGCATGACGGAAGCTGCCGGATTCGAACGGCCGGGATTCTTTGCGCCAGCAGGCATGAAGCCTGAAATTGAATATTCCTACGGACGCCAGAACTGGTTTTCTGTCTGTGCGGATGAATGCCGGAATACGGCGGAAAATGTTACTCTTTTCGACCACACCTGCTTTGTCAAGTTTGCCGTGGATGGCCGCGATGCCTGCAAGGTTCTTAACCGAATATGTGCCAACAACGTGGATGTCCCGATAGGCAAGGTTGTCTATACGCAGTGGCTCAACGAGCTTGGCGGAATTGAAGCTGATGTGACGGTGACAAGGCAGGCGGAATCATCTTTCCTGGTGGTGACGATCAGCACCTCGCAACGGCGGGATTTCGCATGGTTGCGGCGGCATATTCCGGTTGAGGCAAATGTATTCGTGCGCGACATATCCTCTGGATTGCCGATGCTGGCAGTCATGGGCCCGAAAGCACGGGCCTTGCTCCAGGCCGTTTCTCCGGCTGACTTCTCGAATGATTCATTCCCCTTTGGTACAAGCAAGGAGATCGACCTCGGCTATGCCCGCGTGCGGGCCAGCCGCGTGACCTTTGTTGGTGAACTGGGTTGGGAAATCTACATGCCGGCAGAATTCGCAACGCATGTTTTTGATACCTTGGTGGAGGCGGGCGCAGCGTTTGGGCTTCGTCACGGCGGTTTCTTCGCTCTCAATTCCTTGCGGATGGAAAAGGGTTATCGCCATTGGGGACATGATATCGGTGAGGAGGACACCCCCCTTCAGGCTGGCCTGTCCTTTGCGGTAGATTTTGACAAACCCGGTGGTTTTATTGGCCGCGATGCTCTGCTCAAAGAGAAGGAGTTAGGTGTCCCAAACAAGAGGCTCGTCCAATTCGCCCTCGCGGAAGCGGATGCTCCCTTGCTCTATCACCAGGAACCGATCTGGCGCGGCAACAAAATCATAGGTTCAATCACCTCTGGTGCTTATGGCCACAGAATCGGGGCTTCGCTCGGAATGGGGTACGTTGAAAGCGATAGTGGAGTGGATGATGCTTATCTTTCCGCATTGCCATTGGAAATCGAAATTGCTTGGAAACGCTACCCAGTTCGTGCCCAGCTAAGGCCTTGGTACGATGCTCGCGCTGAGCGGGTAAAGAGTTAAAGATTGGGATGCCGCCGGTTTCACGGACACTGAGTTAGGGTGCTTTGATGGAACTGGAGATTTCAAATGGAGAGAAAGAAGTTCAGTCGCGGGTATAAAATTGAGGTGGAAAACCTGGTCATGGAGCGGATGATTCATTCGTCTAGGCGACCCGGTACGCAGGGTTCCATCTCAACAGGTTGCGGTTGCGGGAAAGACGATTGACTTTCCCTGGAAGTTGCGTCGAGATTGTCCGGCATCGTGACATGGGATGCCGTATTTTCAATTCACGGCGTGGACGAAGTTGGAATTTAAATCGGGAAAGAGGCCATAAATGCCCGAAGTGGTGATTAGGAAGATCGTGACGCAGGTCGAGGATGTGTTTCATGAAGGCGGACCGGCGGCCAAGAAGCCCTACCGCCGCGGGGCAGTGCTGGCCGTCATCGCCAACCCGTACGCGGGAAAATACGTCGCCGACATCCAGGGTTTCATGGAAGACCTGAAGCCGCTCGGCCTCGATATGGCGAAGCGTTTGATCGCCGCGCTCGGCGTGGCGCCCGGCGAAATCGAAGGCTATGGCAAGGGTGCTCTGGTCGGCTCTGCGGGCGAAATCGAACATGGTGCGCTTTGGCACGCGCCAGGCGGCTATGGCATGCGCGAAGTGCTGGGCGGAACAAAGGCCATCGTGCCCTCGGCAAAGAAGGTCGGTGGCCTGGGCGCCCGGCTCGACGTGCCCATCACGCATGTCAACGCGTCGTTTGTCCGAAGCCATTTCGATGCCATCGAAGTTGGCATCGTCGATGCTCCGCGCGCCGGTGAGATGGTCCTGGTGCTTGCCATGACGACCGGCCCGCGTGTGCACAGCCGCGTGGGGGGCCTCGCGGCAAAGGACATCAAAGGAGAGGACGGACTGCGGTGAGTGCCAAGATACGCAAGCTGGTAACGGTAGTTGAGGAAACGCTTTCTGAAGGCGGCAAGGCGGTGAATCCGCCCACAAGGCGGGCCGCCGCGATAGCGGTGATCGAAAACATGCATGCCGGCCGATTCGTCGAGGACCTGTCTGGCCTGATGACGATCGGAGAGGAACTGGGCGAACTGCTTGCCAGGCGGGCCGTCGCGGCGCTCGGCATTCCTGGTGATAAGGTCGAGAGCTACGGCAAGGCTGCAGCTGTAGGCGAAGACGGGGAACTCGAACACGCGGCAGCCATCCTGCACCCGAAACTGGGCGCGCCGGTGCGCAAGGTTCTGGGCAAGGGCGCGGCGCTCATTCCCTCATCCAAGAAGCGGGGTGGGCCCGGCGTTGCCCTCGACATTCCGCTCGGCCACAAGGACGCCGCCTTCGTGAGGAGCCATTTCGACGGGATGGAGGTGCGGATTTCCGATGCGCCGCGCGCCAACGAGATCATGGTTGCCGTCGCCGTTACCGATTCAGGGCGGCCGCATCCGCGCGTCGGCGGGTTGCTGAAGCACGAAATCAAGGGCGAGGACGGGCTGCGCTAGACCTTCCACGCTGTCTCAGCCGACGACTTCCGGAATGGCAGTCGCGGGCGGCGTGTTGCGGCTGCGGCCGGTGCGTACGATACCGTCGATGACCACCATTCCGATGCCTGGAATGTCGCCGAGACGTACGCTCTCCAGCAGGTCCTTGCCCGCCGAGTGCTGGGCGCGGTCCATGAACACGAAATCGGCGGAGCGTCCCGGCTCGATCAGTCCACAGTCGAGATTGCGCATCCGGGCGGTATTGCCGGTCGCGAAGCAGAACGCGATCTCCGCTGGCACCTCACCAAGCGCCGACAACATCGATACCATCCGGACTATTCCGAGCGGCTGCACGCCAGATCCCGCGGGTCCGTCGGTGCCAAGGATGATGCGCCCCAGTTCGTTCATCTCGCGCGCGGTGCGGAGCGCATAAAGCGCTGAGCGTTCATTGCCGTTGTGCACGATCTCAAGTCCGCGCTTGCAGCCTTCGCAAATGCAGCGGATTTCCTTGTCGGGAAGGGCAGTGTGGCCGCCATTGATGTGGCCGACGATATCGGTGTCGGCCTCAAGGACAACATCTGCGCCGATAAGGCCTGAGCCCGGGATGGATGGTCCGCCCGTATGGATCGTCGACTGAATACCGTATTTGCGCGCCCAGGCGACCATCTTCTTCGCATTGGCGCCGTCCTTGACACCGCCTAGCCCGACTTCACCCAAGAGCTTCACACCGGCAGCCGCAAGCTCTCGAAAATCTTCCTCTGCCATTCCCGGCTCGATCACCGGCGCGCCGGCATGCACCTTTACGCCGCCGGGGCGGAAGGCGGAAAATGTGCGCTGGGCGGTGATTGCCATTGCCTTCAGCCCGACAATGTCGCGCGGCCGTCCGGGCGTATGCACCTCGCCCGCCGAGATCATGGTCGTTACCCCGCCATTCATTGTGGAATCAATCCAACCGAGCTGATTCTGGCGTGGTGTCCAGTCTCCGGCAACGGGGTGGACATGGCTGTCGATCAAGCCAGGAGCCAAGGTTGTTCCTTTCGCGTCAATGATTGTGGTGGCGCCTTCGATATCGAGGTCCTTGAGCCGGCCGTACGCGATGATGCGTCCGTTTTCGGCGACAAGCGCATCGGCATCGAGAATCGGGTTCTCTATCGCGCCAGAAAGCATCAGGCCGACATTGCGGATCACGAGCTTGGTCAGACCTTGGGATGTGGATGCGGTCGGTTCGGCCATGTTCTTTCCTTTCAGGCAGCGATATCTTGGTTTTCGATGACAGCGCCTGTCGTAAATGCGTCGGCAACAGTCGCAGCGTTGCTTACGACGCCGAAATGCGTGGCAATATCGTAGAGCGTACTCTCATGTTCTCTCGGGCCGGTTGCTGCACAGCAATCGCGCGGCACCACCACTTCATAACCGTTAAAAAAAGCGTCATGCACGGTGGACCGCACGCAAATGTTGGTCACCACGCCAAAAACGACAAGCTGTTCGACCAGCATGTCCTTCAACACGAGATCGAGATCGGTCTGGAAGAAGGCCGAATAGCGGTGTTTGATCACGTGGATTTCGTCGGGCCGGGCACCTAGGTCGTCAATGATTTCGACACCCCACGTGCCTTCGATGCAATGCCTGCTCCGCTTCAGGAACTCGCGGTCGCGCCGCATGTTGCGGCGGTGGCTGTCGTGAACCCAGATCACTGGCGCACCTACGGCGCGTGCTGCCTCGATCACGGCGCGCTGCTTCGGGACCAGCACCTCGCAGCCTGGAAGCACCATCGCGCCGCCCGGCTTGCAGAAGTCATTGACCATATCGACAACCACGACGGCCGCGCACTGCGGATCAAGAGCTACCCGCTCGGCGTTCAGGTGGGAGGAGAAAACATCGATCTTCATGGCGAAAGTCCCCTGTTGATGGCTGTTGCTGGCCCTTTCACCGGCGTCAAATGGGCGTGCGACACGGAATTTCCGGCAATTCGGGTTGTACCTGAAAGGTGGAGTGCTGCCGAGACGATCAACCCGGTCGCGATCACCGTTTCTGCAGCCGCCACGCCCGCGTCAAGGGCTCGCAAGACATCTTCAGGACGCAAGGGGCCAACGCCGCGCGTTACCGGCATGTCGCGAAGATCGCTGTCGGGCTGCAGACTCGCGGCGGGTACGCGATGCACGGCGGGATGCCCCGGCAAGTCGACTGCGTTCGCGATAAATGTCGCCGCTGCATCGGCCATGGCCGCATCGCAGGCTAGCACTGTCACGGCATCTGCGATGCCGAGGGAAAAGCTCCTGCCTCGCCAGCCGCTTGTAGCAATGCCGCCGATATTGTCGGCGGCAGAGAGCGTCGTAGAGCCAAAAAGTGACGGTCTGTCAGGCCGGTCAACGAGGCCTATCCTGACCGCCTCTTTCCCCGTCAACCGCAGCGCTATATCCCCGCCATTATTGACGCTTGCACTCGTGATGTTTGCGGCGGTGGCCATCGTTTCCAGGATTTCGTCGGCAACGGACCCGGCGACCGCGGCCATGGGCGTGATGAAGCAGCCCAGACTGAAGGGCAGGACGGCCGACCACATTCTACATGCAATGCGCCCTTCCGGCACCCGGTGTTTCGCAACCTCCGATCGAATTAGCACAAGTTCACCGCATAACTCGTCAAGAACTGTGGTGAACCGCGTCGCGGCGGCCGCATATGCCGCCTGGATGGAATTCGGCGTTCCGCGCGCTTCGACGATCAGGTCAATCGGTCCGTCCTGCAGGTGCAGTCGCCGCTCGTCAAGCATGCGTGCTGCGGCGCGGGTCACAACGGACTCTTCAGCGGCCAAGGATTACTGGCGTCGTGCGGCAGCCGCCGCCGCCCTTCCGTGCCACGGAAGGCTTCGACCGGCAACACTTCGCCGACATATCCGCCCAAGGCAGAATAATCCTTGAGTCTCAAGGTGAATTCTATGGGTGCTACCAGTGCCGGCGTAGGTACGTAGCCGAAGGCACCACCAGGAAGCCGCGTCACATCAACCATGAAGGTGATGCCGCCGCCGGGCCAGATATAAACAGGCGCGCCGCCGCAGGTGACGTTGGTCAGAGCATTCTTGACCGAATGGGTCAGCCGGACGGGGTTCTCCGTGACACCCGCCCGGAGCGAACCGCCGGCGCCCGCCATGAACAGCACAGTTGTCAGCGCCGGTTCGCAATTCTCCTTGATGCGCTCGACAACCGCGACGAGCGGCAGGGGCATGGGGGTTTCAACCGGCTTCAGATCGTCGTCGAGAACAAAGTGAGCTGAGTGCTCGCCGGTCGTGGAGACCATCAGAATCCGTTGCCCCGGCCATGCCACCTTCCTGTCGAAGGGGCCGAGAATGGCAAGCGGGTCGGTGAGGTTGGTGCCGCCCCAGCCGGTGCCGGGTTCCGCCACTTTGAAGTAGCGGCCTGGAGTCGAGCGCCGTCCCTTGATTTTCAGCCCGGTGTCGGGAATCCCAAGGTACTTCCCGGCCTGATGCTCGGAAAGGACGCCGGTGATGTGGTCATCGACGACGACGACATCGTCGGCAAGCCCCAGCCACTGCTTGGCGAACATGCCGATGGTGGCCGAGCCGCAGCCCACACGCATGCGCTCTTCCATGATGCCGTTTACGACCGGAGGCTTTCCTGCCTGGACGATGACCGTGGCCCCGTCATCGATAGTCAATTCGACTGCCTGCTTGTTGCAGAGCGCGAGCAATGTGTCGCAGGTGACGCGGCCTTCCTTTTTTCCGCCACCGGTGAGGTGATGCACGCCACCGAGAGAGAGCATCTGTGATCCGTATTCGATAGTGGTCACATGCCCGACAGGTTCGCCATCCGCACGGACGGTCGCCTGCTCGGGCCCGAGGTGGCGGTCCGTGTCAATTTTCAGTTTGACTCCGCAGTAGGAGAAGATGCCTTCGGTAACCACGGTTACCATGTCGATGCCATCCACCTTCGAGGAAACGATGAAGGGTGCCGGCTTGTAGTCGGGATAGGTAGTGCCGGCGCCGATTGCTGTCACGAAAGTGCTGCCGTCGGCAACTACACGGCCGTCCCAGCTCTCCCTGCCGGCAACGAATGGGACCAGCATTCCATTGTCCTCGATGGTGCGTTCGAGGAGGACATGCGGGTCGACGCGGACAAGCTTGCCTGCATCGTTGGCATAGCGGTCGCAGGCGCCGGCCATGCCGGGCCGAATGTAACATAGAACCGGACAGGCATCGCAGCGGATCTTGTCGTTGTTGGTGGCGCCTTCACTCATAACGGATCTCGCAGCAAGAGAATGGCCGACCGCACGCGGTCGGGTGTGGCTGGCGTGCGGTGGATGCGTATCCCTGTAGCATCGAAGATCGCGTTCAGAATTGCCGGTGCCGTTGGAATGAGCGCCTGTTCGCCGATGCCTTTCGCACCCATCGGGCCGACCGGCGAGGGATCCTCGATGAGGATCGAAACAATCGGTGGAACATCACCAATAGTAGGTATGAGATAATCATGCAGGTTCTCGCCGCGCCCCGGGACAAACTCCTCCATCAACGCCATTCCAAGGCCCTGCGCCACGCCGCCTTCGATCTGGCCTTCCACCAGTGTGGGGTTGATGGCGCGACCGACATCGTGCGCCGCGGTGATCTTGAGCACCTTTACGATGCCGAGTTCGACATCGACTTCCACTTCCGCCAGATGCGCGCCAAAACCGTAGATCGCATAGGGATTGCCCTGGCCATTGGCATCGAGGGGCGTAGTCGGTGGATCGAATGTTTCCTCGGCGGCGAGCACGTAGCCATTTGTGTCGAACGGTCCGCCGGCAAGATCGAGGGTGCGCACCACGCTGCCTTCCACGACCTCGATATGCCCGTCGCCCGGACGGATGATGGCATCCGGACCGGCATTCGCTGTCCGCAGGATCGCTGCGCGCAGTGCCCTGCCGGCAAGTTCTGCGGCGCGACCGGTAACGAAGGTCTGCCGGGAAGCCGAAGTCTTGCCGCAGTCAGGCGTCAGATCCGTGTCCGCAGAGACGCGATGCAGCATCCCTACCGGCACGCCGATAGCGTCCGCGGCGATTTGGGTGATCACGGTGTTCGATCCCTGACCGATGTCCACGGCGCCCTGGTGCAGGACGATCCTGCCGTCGCGCTTCAGTCCGATCCGGATCGTGGACGGATTGGAAAGGGAGGTGTTGCCGCAACCATACCACATGCCAGCGATCCCGACCCCGCGGCGTAGAGGTCCGCCCGCACCGGCGTTGAACGCATGGGCTTGCGCCCGCGCCTCGCGCCGCGGCCCGCGGAGCGCCTCCAGGCACGCCTTGAAGCCTACACCCGCCCCCAGCACCTGGCCCGTAACGGTTGGATCTGACGCAGTGAGCGCATTGGCGATCCGGAACTCAAGGCTGTCCATGCCAAGCTTGTAAGCGAGTTCGTCGTAGAGTTGCTCGACTGCGATCGCGGCCTGCGGCACGCCGAACCCGCGAAAAGCGCCCGCGGGCACGAGGTTCGTGTGGACCGCCCTGGTGCGCGCGCGGTAAGCAGGCAACACATAGGGGCCGGAGGCGTGGACCGGGACGCGGTTTGCCACCGTCGGCCCCCAGGACGCGTAGGCTCCGGTGTTGAAATCGGCGGAGAAATCCATGGCCGTAAGACGGCCTTCCCGGGTGGCGCCGATCCGGACCCGCATGCGCGCCGGATGCCGTTTCGTAGTCGTCGCCATGGATTCGGGTCGCGAGTAGACGAGTGCCACGGGACGGTCGAGATGCCATGCCGCAAGCGCGATGTAGGGCTGGACCGAGAGATCGAGCTTTGAGCCGAAGCCGCCCCCGACCGCCGTCGGGATGATCCGCACGGCCTCCGGCGCTATGCCAATGATCGCGGCCACATCGTCGCGATCCATGTAGGGAGACTGGGTGCAGGCGGCGATCTCGATCCGGTCGCCGACGCGCCGTGCAAAGCCTGCTTCGGGTTCGACATAGGCGTGCTCGACGAAGCCTGTCTCGAAATCGCCTTCGACGACGGCTTCAGCGTTTGCAAGTGCTGCTTCCGCGTCTCCCTTGGCAACGCGGCCGCGAACGAGGATGTTGTTCTGCCGATGGGAGTGGATGAGCGCAGCTCCATCGCGCAAGGCGGCGTCGATCGTTGTTATATGCGGAAGTTCGCTGAAGGCGACAGGAAAGCCTTTTGGATCGAAGCGTTCGATTGCTTCGGCGCTGCCGGCTACTGCCGCCACCGCTTCGCCCCGGAAACGCGTTTCGCCCTGCGCAAAAACCGGCTGGTCTGCAAATGCTGGAATGACGCCATAGGCATTGCGGCCGGTAACGTCGGCCGCGGTAAAAACCCGCACCAGTCCTGGGTGGGCAGCGACGAAAGCTTCGACATCGCCGATTTCGAATGCCGCCCGGTGATAGGGCGAGCGGATAATCTTGAGCCACAGCGCATCTGGCGGAATGCCGTCAGCACCGAAACGGTCCGCGCCGTTCACCTTTTCGCGCCCGTCGAGCCTTGCGAGCCGTGCTCCCACGGCATTGCCTCGGCTGGGAGTTTGGAAAACTGGAGGCGCGCCGCTAGCGGCCTTTGCCACCGCCTCGAAGATCTTCCGGTAACCGGTGCATCGGCACAGCACGCCGCCAAGCGCCTCGGCAATCGCCGCATCGTCCGGTGCCGGATTGACATCAAGGAGCGCCTTTGCCGCAAGCAGCATTCCGGGCGTGCAGATGCCGCATTGCGCGGCACCGGCTTCCAGGAAGGCGTCCTGCAGTCGCCTGCCAAATTTATCCTGCGCCAGGCCTTCAATGGTGGTGATGGTTGCGCCTTCCACCTGGCCGAGCGCCGTCAGACAGGCGCATACCGGCGCTCCGTCCAACAGCACGGTGCATGCACCGCAGTCACCGGCGTCGCATCCGACCTTCGTGCCGGTCAGGCCCAGGTCTTCGCGGAGCACCATACTCAGCCGCCGCAATGGGTCGCCGGCGACGCGCGCATCCTCGCCATTGACCCGAAACTTCACGGTGGGGGCTGAATCAAGCATCGCGTATTCCGCTGGCAGCTTCCAGCACGCGACGTACAAGGGTCAGCGCTGCATCCTTGCGGTAGGAAGCGGTCGCGCGTACGTCGTCGATGGGGGATAGAGGCAAGTCCTCAGCCGTAACTAGGGAGGCGGCCGATGTGCCCGGAGGCGCCATAAGGAGTTTGCGTTCGAGCTCTGGCAACCTTCTTGCAACTTCCGACGCTGCTCCGACGGCAATGGCTGCATGTATGATGCGGTCCTTGCTGTCCCGCTCGATATTTGCGGCGACCATGACGATGGAAATCACGAGATAGCGGCGGGAGCCGAGTTTGAGGAATGCTGATCGCGCATTTTCATGCATTTTGGGAACGATGACTGCCGAGAGCAATTCGTCAGCCCTTCGCGCGGTAAGTCGGTTGCCGCGGATGAATTCGGACAATGCAAGCCTTCGAACGCCGCCCAGCGATGTCAGTTCCACCTCGCAATCTAGTGCCAGAAGGGGAGGAACACCGTCGGCTGCGGGAGACGCATTGCAGATGTTGCCGGCGATTGTCGCGGCGTTCTGGATCTGCACCGAACCGACTTCACGTGCGGCTGCCTGCAACGCACCAAACGCGGGCGGCAGTTTCGCGGCAGCGATCTCGCTCCATGTCACGCCACCGCCGATGCGGACGCGGTCGCCTACTGTCAAAATTCCACGAAGTTCGGCAATGCCCTTGAGATCGATCACGCGATGCGGTGCCGGCCGGTCGACCCATGCGGGGAAAAGATCCGTCCCGCCTCCGAACAGCAGGCCGCCTTCCGCAGCCAAGGCGCGTATGGCCTCGTCAAGGGATATTGGCTTCAGAAACATGGCAAATTGCTATAACCCCCCTCAAGAAACTGTCAAGTTGCGGGCGGCTTCAAGCGGCTGGGCGCACGCCTGCTCGCCCGGAAGGTGTCGATCCGGGCAATCGCCTCGCCGAAGACGCCCTTGGGGAAAAGCATAACTGAAAGGATGAAAAAGGCCCCAAGAAAAAGTGGCCATGCGGCCCCGATTGCGCCGGAAAGGCGGTTTTCCAGATAGCGAACCGTAATAGCCCCCAATGCGGCGGATATGATGTGGTTCCGTCCGCCAAGTGCCACCCAGATCAGGACGTCGGCCGACAGGGCAAAGCCGATCAGAGAAGGCGAGGCGAAACCGAATTGGACGACGAACAGGGCGCCTGACAGGCCGGCAAGAGCCCCAGATAGCGTGAATGCGCGGATTTTCAGGCGTGCGGCATCATGGCCGAGGGTCGATGCGCGGAGTTCGTTTTCGCGAACAGAGGCGAGCGACTTGCCGAAGCGCGATCTTTCAACATGTAGCATCAGCACGATGACGGCGAAAAGGATCGCGAGCATCAGGTAGTAGATGGCGGTCGTATCGGTGATCTCCGGGCCATCGCCGTTTAGTCCGAGCGCAATTGGCGGCACGCTCATCAATCCGTTCATGCCGCCGAGGAAAGGGCTGTTGATGGCCAAGCGCTCAATAACCACCGCCAGTGCCAACGTAACAATGCCGAGAAAGGCACCTTTGAGCGGACGCCGGCCACCGAAAAAGAACATGGCGACAAGCGCTGCCGAGCAACCGGAAAGGATGACGGCTGCCAGAAGACCCAGCCAGGTGGATTGGACATCCGGCAGGCCAGGCGTCATCCCCAGCGTGACAACACTCATGGCATAGGCGCCGATGCCAAAATAGACAGCGTGGCCAAGGCTCAACAGGCCGGCATGGCCCCACAGGAATGCGAGGCTCACCGCAAATATCGCATACACGAAGTACACGCCGAAATCCGCAACCACCCAAGATGATACAAGGGCCGGCAAGAGGCAGAAGAACATGAGCGCGGCAAGGCCCGTGACGCTGGAAGATGACAGCCGCATCATGCTTCCCTGCGTCGGCGCGACACGAGGCCGTTCGGAAATACCCGGATAACCAGAATTGCCGCGGTAAAGACCACCAGTTGTGCCCACACGGGTGAAGAAAATGCTGCGGTGAGGCTGTCGAGGCCACCGACGCCAGCCGCACCCACCAGCGGTCCCGAAACCGTTCCCAGGCCGCCGACCAGGATCGACAGGAATGCCGGGACAACCCAACCAAGGCCAGCATTCGGATCGATAGAGATCATCGGCGCCATCGCCGCGCCGGCCAGTCCGGCCAATCCGGAGCCAAAGGCAAAGGTTAGTCGATCAAGCCGGCGGGTATTGATGCCAAGGCATGCGGCCATACCGCGGTTGGCGATCACGGCCCGCGCGGCGAGGCCCCATCTGGTGCCGAAGAAGAACGCAAATGTTCCGATGATCGTGCCCAGGCTGACGCCCATCACGATCAGCCGGTACACTGGATAGGGCCCGCCAAACAATACGATAGAACCGACATCTGGTGGAGAAACGGCATATGAACCGGGACCGTAGATCAGCACCATTGCTTGCCGCAGGACGAGCGCCAGCCCCCAGGTCGCCAGGATGGTATCGATCAGCCGGTGATAGGTCCGTTTGATCACGAGTTCCTCGGCGATGAGCCCGATTGCCGCGACGACCAGTGGCGAAAGCGCAAGCGCTAGGAAAAACGGCAGCCCGATTTTGGTCAACTCCATTACCGCATAACAGCCAAGCATGAGAAACTCGCCATGCGCCATGTTGATCACGTTCATCAGGCCGAAGATTATGGCGAGCCCGAGGGATACGAGCATCAGAACGAGGATCGCATTGGTGGAGTCGAGGATTACCGTCGCAATCTGTTCCATGGATTCCCCTAAAGTGACATGCGCTCTTCGATGAGCATGGGATCGGCGCGCAACGCTTCCACCTTGTAACTCGCGACCATCCGGCCAGTGTCAATGAAGTCCACGCGGTTTGCCAAGCCTAGGGCCATTTCAATGTTCTGTTCAACCAGCACCAGGCCCATGCCGCTTTCCCTGACGATGCGCAGAAGAATGGCCGAAAGCTCGCTCACGACTGAAGGCTGAATTCCCTCGGACGGTTCATCGAGAAGCAACAGCTTCGGCCTGCCCATCAATGCCCGGCCCACTGCTAGCTGCTGCTGCTGGCCGCCCGATAGGCGACCGCCTTGCGTCCACCGCTTTTCTGCAAGCGCCGGGAATATGGAGTAGACCTCATCCGCGTTGGCGGCAGCCAGATTTCCAAGCAGGAGATTTTCCTCCACTGTCAATTCCTGGAAAATCTCGCGGCCCTGCGGCACGTATCCCAGACCGGCGCGGGCGATCTCGAACGGCTCGCGATCGTTTATCCTCATGCCCGCGAAAGAGATCGTGCCGCGTTTCGGTAGGATCAGACCCATGATGGTGCGCAGCAGCGTGGTCTTGCCGACACCATTGCGGCCGAGAAGCGCGACCGACTCACCTGGAGCAACGGCGAACGACAGATTGTCGAGAACGATCCCGCCGCCATAGCCCACAACTAGGCCTTCCACCATCAAGCCGCCGGTTTGCATGCCGCTAACCATGGGCTGGCCCCAGATAGGCTTCACGCACTTGCTGGTTTTTTCGCATTTCCGCGAACGAACCGGAGGCCACGATCTTGCCCATCATCATCACGGATACCGGACAGTCCAGGGCTTCCACAAAATCCATATCGTGCTCGATCACTAGTGCGCTCACTTTCGTCTCGCGCCGGATGACTTCTAGTAGACGGACCGTCTCGGACTTTTCCGCGCGGGTCATGCCGGCAGCCGGTTCGTCCAGGAGGATGAGCAGGGGGCCGGTGGCCAGCACCATGGCAAGTTCCAGCCATTGCTTTTGACCGTGCGAGAGATTGCCGGCAGGCACATCCGTTTGCCGGTCGAGCCGGACGGTTTCCAGGAGGCGGCGAATTTCAAAAGGTTGCGCTTTAGATGTCCGATCACCGCGGACAAAATAGGCGCTCTCGACGTTTTCACCAACCGTCAGCCCCGGGAAGATTGAGGGCACCTGAAATTTCCGGACAATGCCTGACCGCGCGATTTCATGCAGCGGCTGGCCGCAGAGATCGCGTCCTTCGAAGCGGATCGAACCGCTAGTCGGTGCAAGATAGCCAGTGATCAAGTTGAAAAACGTTGTCTTGCCACAACCGTTGGGGCCGATGACACAATGCATTTCATCCGAGCCGATCGAGAAATCGACATTGTCGACGGCGCGAACGCCGCCGAAAAGTTTCGTTAGGCCCTCGATTTCAAGGAACGGAGCCCGTTCCACGGGACTCCGTTGCGAAATCGAGGCCATGAGATCAGGCGCAGCCGGGAGCCGGCGAGACTTGGCCGAGGTTCTCGACGACCGTGATGCCAGCCCCTTCGGTCTTCGCCGTGAACATTTCGAGCGTTACGTGATGGTCCTTTCCAACAGTAACTTTGCCGGTCGGGCCATCCATCGAGATACCTTCGAGACCATTTACGAGCGCCTCGCTGTCGATCGCCCCGGATTTCTCGAAAGCCGCCTTCGCAGCATGCAGCGAAACATAGTGAGTGAACGCGTACTGCGATACCGGCGTTGCATCACCACCGAGCTTCCTGATGTCAGCCACGAACTTCTTGACCGGATCGGTTTGCAGGGATTGTGCAAAGGGCAGGGCCACCCACATGTCCTGCGCCTTACCTTCGCCGAAGGCACCAAGGTAGAGTTCGCCGAAGCCGAGGAAGGCCACCTTGAGGTCCTTGAGCAGGCCCAAATCTTCAGCCTGGCGTATGAATGTGATGCCATCGGCGCCGGGCAGCGCGAACACCAGCACCTTCGCGCCCGAATCCTTGATACGGCGAATCACCGGGGCGAAGTCCTTCACGCCCCATGGTGTGAATTCCTTGCCGGCTACCGTGCCGCCGGCGCCAGTGACGATCTTTTCACCGGCCTCGAACATCTTCTGCGGCCAAATGTAGTCGGCACCAAAGAAATAGAAACTCGGCCCGCCGATCTCTTTCATTTTCGGCAGCAGTTTCTCCAGTTCCTGGTTGGGGACTGTATTGAAGCAGAACAGGTACCGGTCGCAGCCGCCGCCTTCGTAGTTCGTGGCGTAGAGCAGCGGCACCTTTGCGCGCGACAGGGTTGGCATCATGGCGTCGCGATTGTTGGAAGTAATCGGACCCGAAACTGCAACGACGCTGTCGCGGCGGATCAGGGAGGTCGTGCGTTCTACAGCAGTTTTTGGATCGGTCTTGTCGTCCTCGTAGATCAGCTCGACCTGCCTGCCCATGATGCCGCCGCCCGCGTTGATTTCGGCAGCCGCAAGGTCGAGGCCAAGTTTGGCTTGGCCGCCGAACAACTCAAGTCCTCCGGAGAAGGGTTGCACCACGCCGATCTTTACGGGATCAGCGGCAAGCACTGCCGGCATTGGGAAAGCAACAGCGCCCGCGGCGCTTCCGCTGGTTCTCAGAAAAGTGCGGCGGGAAATAGTGAGCATGGGAATCTCCTCTATATTAAGGTGCAGCAAGCGCGACATCATGATCGCCGCAGGGAAAAGCACTTGTCCCCGGGACGAGCAAAAAAGAGTAAATACCAGAATATTGACGGCGGCAATAGTCGGCAACTCGGCGGCGCCGACACCAGTAGGAGTCTTTGGCGTTCGCCATAGGCTGCATGTATCCGGTCTTCCAGGTCGCCCCGACCTTGTCTTGCCGAAATACCGAGCTGCGATCCAGGTGCAGGGCTGTTTCTGGCATCGAATTGCAGGTCGCCGATATTGCAGCACTCCCGCCTCTTGTCGCGCTTTCTGCAGTAGGGGATTCAAACAGACCGCCGACCGAGACAGCAGGAATTGCCGCCCATTTCTGAATACGGTCAGTCGGTTTAACGGTTGTTGGGACATCCTCACGGTACAACCTTGGCGTGACGGTGACTGGAATGGAAGGTCTGGTGCCGCTTAGGTGACTCGAACACCTGACCCCATCATTACGAATGATGTGCTCTACCAACTGAGCTAAAGCGGCAACTTTCACGAATAGGGGGCTGGATAGACGGTTTTGCCGCCGGTTTCAACCGTCTGGCACAAGAGTTTTGCCCCCCGCTCCAAGATCATCCTCGAGGCCTGGATCATCGGGTGGCCTGGGCAATTCTGCCATGACAGGTTGGGCCGTTCTGGCAGGTGTGGATTCAATGACAGGAGCGGGTTCGGCAAGGTTTTCGGTCTTCTGTTCGGCCAGCATTTCAAAGGGTGTTTTCCACTGGCAGGGGACGATCTCACCCGAGACAGGCGAGATCGGCACCCAGCGCGGGGAAGCTACGCCATCGGACACCCACATGGGATCGCGGGGCGCCCGGATGGCGCGGGCAAGCCATTCCCGGGCCCGGCCCTTGTCGCCTGCGGCTTCCTCGATATCAGCCATCAGGGCACAGAGCCGCGCCTGGGGCTGGTCGGCCAGATAGGGCTCGAGGGCCTTGCGGGCCACATCCCAGCGCTGGGCGGCAACGGCAGCCCGGGCGAGAGCATAGGCACCTTCAAGCGATTCAGGAGAACCGCTCACGAGATCCCGCACCCGCTCAAATCGGGGCTCCGGGCCATCGCCGGGCCTGGCATGGGCCAGAACTTCCGCCAAGTCCGGGTGGGGGGCGTGGGCCCAGGTTTCGCGAATGATCTTCACTACCTTGCGCGGCGAATTCTGGCTGGCGTAAACGCGCGCCGCAACCAGGGCCGCAGGCACTAGCCCTACATCAAGCTTGTGGGCCTTGAGCGCCAGCGTGAGGGCCTCGCTGGCGCTCTTGTCCTCGATTGCCAAGGCCTGGGCCGTCAGCATGATGGCCTGCTTCTGGCTGCCTTCATCGGCGGGCAGGAGGCCGGATTTTGTCTGTTGCTGCAACGTGGCAGCAGCGCCCGGCCAATCCTTGCGCAACGATTGCAGCTGCAAAACCGCAGAGGAAGCCCAGGCCAGGCGCGGATTGAGCTTGAGGGCGCGTTCCGCATGGGTCATGGCGGCGGAAACATCGCCGTTCTGGCGGGCTTCGGCAAAGAGCCCGCGCAGTCCGAGGGCTTCGGTTTCCGATGATTTTGTCATCTCTTCGAAGATGCGTTTGACCGAGGCGCGATCACCCTTGAGCTGGGCTGCCTGGGCTGCCAGCACATTCACCAGGGGTTCATCGGCCAAAGCATTGCCCGCAATGGCGGCGTGCCTTGATGCCGCGATGCTGTCTCCCGCACCTGCCGCGATGATACCGCGCGAGAGGGACTCATAGGCCTTGCGGTTTTTGCGAAGGCGCAGGTAGTCGCGCGCTGCCATCGGAGTGCGCCAGACCTTGCGGAAGAAACCCCAGACAAACCAGAGAAGGGCGATTGCCACAACCGCCAGGCCTACGGCGATCACGAAAGCCATTTGAATTTCGCGGCCCATCCATTGAATGGTGACGGTGCCGGGGCGATCGGCCAGCCAAGTAAAGAACAGCGCTACAAGGACAAGCAGGGCAAAGCGCCAAAGCAGCTTTATCATGGGTTGCCCCCCGTGCTGGTGATCTGGCGCAGGACGGCCTTGGAGGTTTCTTCAAGCGCCGACTCAAGGGCGATACGGGCCGCTGCCCGGTCGCGCCAGTTCGAGAGGGCGGAGGGTTTGGCACCTTCAGCCTTGTCTATCCTCTCAATGGCCTGGGCGAGATCGCCGCTTTCAGCCAGGGCCGCACATTTGGCGGCAAGGTCCGGCCAGTCGGTTTCACCAATCCGGCGAATGGTAATCACACCTTTCATGGCATTCCAGATAGTGTCCCAATAGGTATTGCCGGCCGCAGGCATCCCGGCTGACGGCTTGGGAAGGAGGGGGATAAGGCCGGTCAACTCGGCCGCCAGCCCCGCAGCGTTGGGCAGGCCTTCATTGGCGTGTGCCGACAGGGTTTCCAGTCCGGCCGCCGCAGGCACCATGCGGGAAATGCGCTCAAGTTCGTCGCGGTAGGGGGCACCCGAAGCAATCTTGGCTTTGAGGTCGGACAAGGATTGGGACAGGGTTGCGGTGACGGCTGTCTGGTCGCTAGGTGCTGTGACCGTCTTAAGGCTGGCCACGTCTTTTTCCAATGCATCCAGCCGCTGGGCAAGTGCGGCCAGGGCGCTGCCATCCACCGCCGTGCCGGTTGCTCCCGTGGGGACAGTGGTGGTCTTCAATTTCTCCAGGTCTGCTTTCGCGGATTTCGCCGCGGCTTCGAGCGCTGAAATGCGTGTTTCAAGTGCGGTGGAGGTGTCCTGGGCAACGGAAGATTTTTCCGAGGCTTTTTGAATCTCGGTTTTCAGTTGATCGGAGGTGCCAGCGATGGAGGCGAGTTGTTCGGCCATGGTCCTGCCCTGCGCTTCCAGCGCGTCGATGCGCGCTTGTGCTGTAGTCAATTCATTGCTGGGCAAGTAGGACGACAGGACATCCTTATAGAGCCAGCCACCGGCCACGGCACCGCCAAGCAAGGCGATGACTAGCCAGATGACTGGAAACTTGGATTTTCCTGGCGTCGCATGCGGCGGCGGTGCCGACGGTGGGTCTGCCTCCGCCACAACCACGTCCTCGGCCTGCAGGTCAATGACCTGCGGTTTTACCGGCGATTCAGGATTTTCATCTGTCATGCCACAGGCCTAACGGGTTCGTCGGGTTCAATCAAGAAGGGCTAACATCGCAGCTTCATCCGGCGTTTTTGCGACACGCCTTTGCCACTGCCTGGGCAGGGTTTTGGCAACATTTTCCGACAGGCAGTAATACACGGGGATCGCCGCTTGTTTTTCCAGACCTGACTTTACCACAACGTCATACCAGAGGCGGGCGCTGCGCGGCGAATAGAGCAGGACGCCGTCCGCTCCCACAAGTGACCTTTCGATGCCCTGCGGGATCTGTGCCACTGCGTCATAGGTGGTGACCCGCTCCACTGCAAAACCGGACCCCATGAGAATGGCCTGCAAGTCTGCAGATGTCTCCGCTCCTGAAAGATAGAGTACCGGGCCGTTGGCTGGATCAAAGTTTGCGGCGGCATGAGCGGCAAGCCCATGCACATCGCCACCACGAGCCTCGGCATGTGTAAAGCCTTTTTCCCGGGCGACGGCCAGCGATTGGGGGCCGACGGCCAACAGGGGTATGGTCTTCAGCCGGTCTTCGAGCCGGAGACACTTGAGGGCATTGGCACTGGTTGTGCAGATGAGTTGATAGGCGAACGGCGGAACAAAGGCATCCGGCCTTGGAACAATTTTCAGCAGTGGCGCGAGGATGGCGGTATGGCCCCGGCTTTCCAATTTTGCCTTCAAAGGAAACGCATCATCTTCGGGTCTTGTGATGATGAGCCGCATCAGAACGCAATCAGTGCGCCGCCGCTGGCCTTTACTTCCAGTCCGGCTTCCCTGCCGAGCCTTGCCGCATCGCCTGCCTTACCCACGCGGGTGGCTTCAAAACAGTGGACGCCGTCGGGGGTCAAGGCATGGCCGCGGAAGCTCAAGCTGCTGCCTTTCAGGGTCGCAAGACCAGCAAGCGGCGACCGACAAGAGCCATCAAGGGCCCGCAGAAAGGCCCGTTCACAAGTCACGGCAAATTCGCTTTCCGCATGGTTGATGGCTGCAAGCAGGGCGCGCGTTGCATCATCGTTGGCGCGGATTTCTATGCCGATGGCCCCCTGGGCGATGGCGGGGAGCATGACATCCACTGGAACCGCGGCCGTAATCTTGTCCGAAAGGCCAAGCCGGTTCAGTCCGGCGCAAGCCAGGAACGTGGCGTCGGCCACACCTTCCGACAGCTTGCGCAGCCGCGTCTCAACATTGCCGCGAAACTGCACGGCCTTCAGATCGGGCCGCAATCTCAGGACCTGGGCGGTCCGGCGCACCGATGACGAGCCGATGGTCGCACCCATCTTGAGTTCCGCCAAGGAGCTTGCGACGGGGCTCATGAAGGCATCGCGGGGGTCTTCGCGGGGAAGTACCGCGGCAATAGTGAGGCCATCCGGCAGGTTCGCGGGCAGATCCTTCATAGAGTGGACGGCAAGATGAATTTCCCCGGCCAGCAAGGCGTCTTCAATTTCCTTGGTAAAGAGACCCTTGCCGCCAATTTCATTGAGCGGCCTGTCCCTGATGCGGTCGCCTGTCGTGGTGATAGGGACGACCTCGATCCTTGCCGGATCAAGGCCATGGGCGGTTATCAGGCGTTCGCGGGTTTCGCGGGCCTGGGCCAGGGCGAGGGGCGAACCCCGGGTTCCAATTCTGATAGTCGGCATTTGCAAGTTATGTCCGGTGGATGCTAGAGCGAGGGCCCGTTCTAGCCGCTAATTTGTGAGACGTCATCCATTCCATGGCCGCAGCCGCCACCCATATCCTCGGCATCGAAACATCCTGCGACGAAACAGCCGCGGCGGTGGTGCGCAGGCATGCCGACGGAAGCGGGGAAATTGTCAGCAATATCGTGCTTTCGCAGATCAAGGACCACGCGCCCTATGGTGGGGTGGTGCCGGAAATAGCGGCGCGGGTCCATATCCAGCATCTGGACCGTTTGATCTCACGGGCCATGGATGAGGCCGGAATCGCTTTCCCACTGCTCGATGGCGTGGCCGCAACGGCGGGTCCGGGACTTCTGGGAGGCGTTATCATCGGTCTCACAACAGCCAAGGCCATCGCCATGGCCCACGGCAAGCCGTTGCTTGCCATCAATCATCTTGAAGGCCATGCCCTGACACCGCGCCTGTTGGCACCTTGCCCCTTTCCCTATCTCCTTCTGTTGATTTCGGGCGGCCATACGCAATTTCAATTGGTGGATGGGGTGGGATGCTATCGCAGGCTGGGCACAACCATTGATGATGCCCTGGGGGAGGCTTTCGACAAGACGGCAAAACTTCTCGGCCTGGGCTATCCGGGTGGGCCTCAGGTGGAGCAGCACGCGCGCAAGGGCAATCCGCTGCGCTTTGATTTTCCACGTCCGCTCAAGGGGCGGAAGGACTGCAATTTTTCTTTCTCCGGACTGAAGACCGCCGTGCGCGAGGCAGTGCATGGGCTGGGTTTGCTGTCGGAGCAGGATATTGCCGACGTCTGCGCCAGTTTTGAAATGGCAGTCGCGGAAACGCTGCAAGACCGCTTGAAAATGGCCTTCGAAACTTTCCGTGCCGCCCATCCGGAAGGGAAGGAACCTGCCCTTGTCGTGGCGGGGGGGGTCGCGGCGAATGCAACGCTGAAAAATGTTCTGGCTCGTTCAACCAGCGATTCCGGGTTCAAACTCATTGTTCCCCCTGCCGGCCTGTGTACCGACAATGCCGCCATGATTGCCTGGGCCGGGGCGGAACGGCTGGCCCTCGGCCTGGTTGATGATCTCGACTTTGCGGCGCGCGCCCGCTGGCCACTGGATGAGGTTTCAACGCCGGTCTATGGCTCGGGCAAACTGGGAGCGAAGGTGTGAGGCGACGAATTGCAATTGCCGGAAACGGTGCCTGGGCGCAAGCGCTGGCCCATGTTGCGAGGACCGCGGGGCACGAGATTTGCTTGTGGTCCAGGCGGCAATCCGAGCTGGTGGAGTTTTCCGGCTATGATGCCATCATCATGGCGGTGCCGGCGCAGGCGGTGCGCGAGGTTCTGGCCACTATCAAACCGCCGAGCAACATTGCCCTGATCATCAGCGCCAAGGGCATTGAACAGAAGACCGGCAAGTTCATGAATGAAGTGGTCTCCGAGGTTGTGCCGGGGGTTCAAGCTCTGGTGCTTTCAGGTCCAAGTTTTGCAACCGATGTCATGAAAGGCCTGCCGACGGCCGTTACGCTGGCCGCTTCCACTCTGGCGGAGGCGGGAGAATGGGCCCGGGACCTGACCCTGCCGGCGTTCCGGATTTATGGCTCCGATGATGTCCTGGGCGTTGAAGTCGGCGGTGCATTGAAGAATGTCCTGGCCATTGCCTGCGGAATTTCCGATGGCAGGGGCTTGGGCGACAGCGCGCGGGCGGCGCTCACGACGCGAGGATTTGCCGAGCTGATGCGCTTTGGCAAGAAACTGGGAGCAAAACCTGAAACGCTTACAGGGCTTGCGGGCCTCGGCGATCTGCTGCTCACCTGTTCGAGCCGCCAGTCGCGCAACTATTCCTTTGGTCTTGCCATCGGACAGGGGTCTTCAGTTGCCGATGCGCTGGCGGCATCGCGGGGGGTTGTCGAAGGCGCATACACGGCCAGGGTTGCCCATGACCTTGCCATGAAGCATGGGGTTGACATGCCCATTGTGGCAGCGGTCTCGGCAATCGTCGACGGTGGTGCGGAACCGGCCGGAGAAATTGCCAGGCTCATGGCGCGGCCGGTCCGCGAAGAAATCAGATAGGGAGAAAACATGCTTTTTGCGTTGATATGCACTGACAAGCCGAACAGCCTTGAACTGCGGCAGCAAACGCGGCCGGACCATCTCAAGTATCTGGAAAGCCTGGGCGGGCGATTGAAGGCTGCGGGTCCTTTCACCGACGACGATGGAAAGCCCACGGGCAGCCTAGTCATTATCGATGCAACGGACCGGGCGGAAATCTCGGGGATTGCGGCGCGCGACCCTTACGCGGTCGCGGGGCTTTTTGCCTCGGTTGAAATCAAGCCGTGGAAATGGCTGATCAAGAACCCGGAGGCGCAGTAATGGCCTATTGGCTGTTCAAGTCGGAGCCCGGAGTCTGGTCATGGGAGAAGCAGAAGGCCAAGGGGAAAGCCGGCGAGGAGTGGACCGGGGTGCGCAACTACCAGGCGCGCAATAACATGCGCCTGATGAAGCTGGGCGACAAGGGTTTCTTCTACCATTCGAATGAATCCCGCTCGATTGTCGGCATCGTGGAGGTGTGCGGGCTTGCCCACAGGGATTCAACGTCAGACGTTGATACCTGGGACTGCGTGGATATCCGCGCGCTGGTTGACGTGCCGAAACCGGTTTCCCTTGATGAGATCAAGCAGGACAAGCGCCTCAAGGACATGGTGCTGGTAAAAAACTCGCGCCTTTCGGTGCAACCGGTGACGGCGGAGGAATGGAAGGCCATTTGCGAACTTGGCGGGGTCAAGACGCCGCCGCGCCTGACGTGAGCAAAGCGGACTTCATCCGCCTGAATACGAGCGTGATGTGCCCGCCGCTGGTGCCGGAAGTCAAATTGCATCTGGCCCATGAGGCGGTGCCCCTGTGGCAAAAGACGGAGGAAGAGCTTGGCGAAATGGGCCTTCCGCCACCCTTCTGGGCCTTCGCCTGGGCCGGGGGGCAGGCGCTGGCTCGCTATGTCCTGGACCATGCGGAGGCTCTTGCAAACCGCAGGGTTCTGGATCTCGCAACCGGATCCGGGTTGGTGGCGATTGCGGCGGTGCAGGCAGGTGCAGCCAGCGCGATTGCGACAGATATTGATGCCTTCGCGGCGACTGCGGCGCAGATGAATGCGGACCTCAACCATGTCACGCTGGACATTCAGCTGCGGGACTTGCTTGCGCTTCCGCCACCTGCTGTTGACGCCATCCTGGTCGGGGACCTGTTCTATGAGAAGGCCTTGGCCGGGCGCTGCCTGGCGTGGTTGCAGCAGGCCCGGGCGGAGGGCGCCGCAATCTTCATCGGCGATCCCGGACGAAGCTATCTGCCGCACGGCCAGCTGGTGAAGCTGGCCGAGTACAATGTTCCGGTGACGCGCGACCTGGAAGACGCGGAGATCAAGAAGACGGCTGTGTGGCAGCTAAGGGCCTGACCGACGAGCCTGAGTTGTTGAGCCAGAGCGCCAGCATGAGGAGCGCAAGCGAAATCCAAAGCCAGACGTCGGCGCCGCCGCCATAGAAGAGGATGGCAAAGAGCACGGCCGCCGGGGTTGAAACATAGACGGCCTGAATGGTGTAGACGGCGCCCCGGTCACGGATGAGGGTGAAGAAGGCGATGCGCTCAATGACCCAGAGGATGCCTGCCAGCAGGACCGTCCAGTAGGCGAAAAGCGGCGGGGTTTCCGGCCCCCAGGGGGCGGCGAAATAGAGCAGGAACGGAACCGCAACCAGCCCCGACCAGAAGCTCTCGGAGGCGCCGATGGAGTAGACATCCCGGCCCATTGGCCAATAGTGGGCGGCAAACCAGTTATAGGCCGTATAGATGATGGGCGAACTGAAGGCCGCCAGGGTCCACCAGGAAATCTGGCCCGACAGCATGCCTTGGCGCGAGAGGATCAGAACGGCGCTCGAGACAAACCCCGTGGCTACGGCCAAGAGTTTGCGCGGTACGGCGTTTTCACGGCCGGTGGCCAGGGCGAGGACATAATTGAAGAAGGGGGCGGTTGAGACAATGAGGGCCATTTCGGTGGCTGGCAGGTGGCGGATCATGTAGAGGCCGATGGCGAAGGGAATGTTCAGGAGGATGGCGCAGCCGAGGCCAAAGATGATGACTCCGCGGCTCCAATCCAGCCGTGTTCCCGATATTCTTGCCGCGACCATCAGGCCTGCGCCCACGCCGAACCCGGCATAGACGATGACGTGGCTGATCGGCATGTTCTGCAGGGCCATGGCCTTGTAGAGCGACTGGGAGAGGCCCCAGAACAGGCCAAGAAACATGAAGTAGAGAAAATGGCGGGAGACGGTCATGGCCCATCTATGGCACCGGCGTGAACTTTTAGCTACTTGATGCGGATGCAGAACTCACCCTACATTGCGGCATAACCAATGAGGAAAACGCCAATGTCAGCCAATGTCTATCCGGTTCCCGCCAGCTGGAAAAAGCGCGCCTTCATCGATGAAGCGGGCTACAAGACGATGTACGCGGAATCGGTGAAGAATCCGGACAAGTTCTGGGCCAAGCAGGCCAAACGGCTGGATTGGTTCAAGGCCCCCAGCAAAATCAAGAACACTTCCTTTGCCTACGAGAAGGTTTCGATCAAATGGTTTGAGGACGGGGTTCTCAACATCTCCTACAACTGCATTGACCGGCATTTGAAGAAACGGGCCAACCAGACGGCGATCATCTGGGAGGGCGACAACCCCTACGACGACAAGAAGATCACCTACGCCGAGCTTCATGCCCAGGTTTGCCGCATGGCCAATGTGATGAAGCGCCATGGGGTGAAGAAGGGCGACCGGGTGACCATCTACATGCCGATGATCCCGGAGGCGGCCTATGCCATGCTGGCCTGCGCGCGCATCGGCGCGGTTCACTCCGTGGTGTTTGGCGGCTTCTCGCCGGACTCGCTTGCCGGCCGGATCAATGACTGCGGTTCCAAATTCGTCATTACGGCCGATGAAGGCGTCCGCGCGGGCAAGAAGATTCCGCTGAAGGTGAACACCGACGAGGCCTTGAAGAAATGCGCCGGCAACGAGAAGGTGCTGGTCATCCGCCGCACCGGCGGGGCGGTGCCCTTCGATGCGGCGCGCGACTTCTGGTACCATGAGGAGGCGGCCAAGGTTCCCGCCGAGTGCAAGCCGGAGAAGATGAAAGCGGAGGATCCGCTGTTCATCCTTTACACCTCGGGCTCGACGGGAAAGCCCAAGGGCGTGCTGCCCACCACCGGCGGCTATCTGGTCTATGCCTCGATGAGCCACCAGTATATTTTCGA
>CAZRZB010000016.1:0-32449 GCA_964604435.1 uncultured Aestuariivirga sp.
ATCAGCTTGCGCTGCCGGTCGCGGGCCCTGAGCTCCAGGGAGCGGTCGGTTTCCGAGGAGGCCCGGTCCGCCAGATCCGGCAAGACGTGGTTTTCATCCTGCAGGTGGGTGATGGTCTCGCGGCTTTCGCGCAGGATATCTTCCTTCCAGGCATTCAACTTGTTCCGGAAATATGCCGCCTGTCGCTCATTCATGAAAGGTTCGTCTTCGCTTGGCTTGTAGTCAATATCGACAATCACATTCATGAACAGTCACTCCAGGTACCGTGGCGCGGGCTTATAGCGGCCTTGGCTTGCTTCGACAATAGCCCCCAATTCTTGCCCAAATCCGTGTAAAAACGATGACAATTCAAGCGGAACGGGCCTCGTCGATCCGGTCGCGCAACTGCATCCACCAGTAGCTTGCCTGGACCCCGAGCCGGCCCAGCTGGCCCCCGGCCCAAACCGGCGCAAAAGCAGCAAAACGGCGGTATTCGTCATCGCCGTCGGCAATGGCGCGCGCCAAAAGTTGGCCCGCCATTGCCGTGGTATTCATCCCGTGGCCGCCAAAGGCGGTGGCAAACCACTGGCCTTCCGCATCCCGCCCGATGAGCGGCATCTTGTGCAGGGCATAGCCCATCAGCCCCGACCAGGCGTAGTCGATGCGCGGATTGCCAAGTTGCGGATAGGTCGCGAGCATGTCCTGCTTCATCAGCACCGCCAGGCGCGCCGGCTCTGTCACCCGGGTGGTGATGTCGCCGCCCCAGAGCAGCCGGCCTTCGTCAACAAGGCGGTAATAATTCCCCGCCCGGCGCGTATCAGACACCGCGGCGCGGCTGCGCACCGCGTCCTGGGTCAGCGACTCGGTCACTGCCACATACGTGGCAACCGGCAGCACGGCCCGGCCGCTGGCCTTGTGGATGGTGCGGTCAAGCGACGAGACGCAATGCACCACATGCTGGGCCATGACCTCGCCGCCGGCGCCGCGCACGCACCATTCCGTCCCCCGCTTCTCCACCGCCAAGGCCGGCGAAGCTTCATGGAGGCTGGCTCCCGATGCCTCCGCCAGGCACGCCAGCATGAGCGCATAGCGCAGCGGATGGAAATGGAAGGCGCGGGCGTTGTAGAGGCTTTCGAAATAGCGGGGTGAATTAAGGTGTTCCCGCGTCTGGTCGACGTCAAGGAACTGGACGTCTTCACCGTAGTCCCGCGCCATCATGTCCTGGTAGGCCTTGAGGCCGCCCTGGCCGCGGTGGCGGAGCACCACGATCCAGGCGTCCCCCATCTTGATCGAGGGATCGCCCGCGGCGATTTCCCGGCGCACATATTCGCTGCCATGCCTGGACAGTGAATAAAGCGCCCGTGCCGCGGCAAGCCCCACCCGCTTCTGGACATTTTCAATTCCCTCGGCAAAGCCATTGGAAACGAATCCGCCGTTGCGGCCCGAGGCGCCCCAGGCCAGTTGTTTGGCCTCGAGCAGGACCACTTTCTTCTTGCGGCGCGCCAGTTCAAGCGCCGTGGTGAGGCCGGCAAGCCCGCCGCCGATCACGCAGACTTCAGCCTGCACCTGGCCCCGCAAGGCAGGCCGGGCATCGCCCCGCGCCGCCGTGGCCTCATACCAGGTTGTGGAAGTGTTAACCGCCTGCATCATTTTGAACTGCCCAGAATCAATCATGCTTAACCCAAAATTAGCGGAACCCGTGCAAGTTTAGCGATGGGTCATTTTGGTTGTGGGAAATATCATGCGTATTGGGTCCGTATCGCTTCTGGTTCTATCGGCATTTGCCCTCGCAGCCTGCGAAGGAGTTCCCACCACCGGTTCCTCGGCCAGCATCGCCACATTGGACCTTTGCGGCTTGGCCTGCCCATTTGGCAACCCAAATAGCGGCACCAACGTCGTCAACGATCCCACCGACGGCGATGATTCCTCGACCGATGGCGGCAACACCACGAACCTGAGCGCTGCCACTGCCGATGTGACCATTGCCCTGGAATCATCCAGGCTGGTGAAGCCATCATCAGGAACATCATTGTCCCTGCTGAGCGCCGGGACAAGTCCGGCCACGACAACCGCCCAGATTCTCAGCGGCACGAAACCTGACAAGCTGACAATTGCCATTGATACCAATTCAGGCACCAATTCGGCCTGGCCAACGCCAGTTCAGATGGAGGAATATTCTACCGGAACAAATGCGACAGACCCGGCGCATCCGAATCCCGATCCCTACGAAAATGGCGGCGCAACCACAAATTACCGCGAATACCGTGTCTACAGCAACGAGGTTGGCAAGGAACGTGACGAGTCATTGCAAGTCTGGGCTTGGACCGACAGCTACGCCACCCAGTACCGCAACACCCCAAGCGGCGGCGAGGCAGCAAACCAGGCCTGGTCATTCGGCGGCAACCGGACTGCTCTTCTCGATATGCCAGTGACCGGATCAGCCACCTATAGCGGCCGCTTCGTCGGGACGGCAAAGACCACAAACTATTTAAAACCGTCTGACGCCATCGTTGACCCCAATGCCCTCTGGCGCGTCCAGGGTGAGTCGGCAGTCGTTGCGAATTTCGATACAGCCGGCATTACTGGCACGCTTACACCTGAAACCTGGACCAGTTTCCAGGAAGATATCGGTGGCTGGTACACGAAAACGGTCGGCGTCACACCCGGACTGCCGGCTGCATGTCTATCGAGTGCCGAATGTCCAAATTACGGTTTCTACGATACGACTATTGCCCTCGCTGGAACCATCACGGGCAATACCTACGCGGGCACGACTGCCGGTTCAGCCACTCTCAGCGGGCCCTTCATCAGCGGTGACGAAACAATGTACGGCGGCTTCTTCGGCGATAGCTCCGAAACCACCGGCGTCTTCCATGTCACCGGCATGGATCCCGATCCGGTCGGCGGCAGCGCCGGCATCAACGATGACCGCCGCGGCTACCTCACCATACAAGGCGCCTTCAACGCCACCTGCACACCTGGCGTCGGCGCATGCCCCCCCTGATAACGGTCAGGATAATGAAGCATGGAATGCGCACGGTTTTCTGTGCGCTTTCTTTTCTGCTGGCGGCATCAACGGCCATCCAGGCCAAGGCCGCGGTGGAGCCGTCTCCCCAGCAGATTTCGGAATATGAAGCCTCAACTGAATCAATCCGGGTAAAGCTCCTGATCCGGCTTGCCAAATCAGGCCAGCATGACCTGGCTGAAAGCCTGCTCAAGCGCTATCCGCTCAGCGGCAAATTCGCCAGAAACCGGCAGCTTTTCATTGAGGGCCTGATCCTCAAGGCCCGCGGCAATCTCACCGGGGCCGCAAAGAACTACCGCGCCGCCCTGGCCGATGACCCAAGCCTCACCCTGGTCCGCGCCGAACTCGCCCAGACGCTGTTCGCGCTGGAAGAGGATAAAAGCGCCAAACACCATCTCAACCTCCTGATGGCCGAGGCTCCCAACGAAGCTGAGGCTCAAGGCATCCGCTCCTTCATCGACACCATCGACGCCCGCCGCCCCTTCACCTTCA
Organism: uncultured Aestuariivirga sp.; assembly: GCA_964604435.1. GTDB lineage: Bacteria > Pseudomonadota > Alphaproteobacteria > Rhizobiales > Aestuariivirgaceae > Aestuariivirga. The sequence continues at coordinate 3,497 of CAZRZB010000016.1, forward strand.
ACGCCTATGTTTCGGCGGCGCCCAGCACCAATGTCAACAATGGCAGTTCCAAGAAGACCATCTATTCGCCCTTGTTTGGCGTCGACATGAATATCGATGATGCCTCCCGCGAGCAGAGCGGCGTCGGCTTCTCCGCCGGCGCAAGTGCTGGCTATTCGCGCCGGCTGGGCAATGACTTTTCGGTTGTCATGGGTGGCGGCGTCAATGCAACCATCTACACCGACAGCAGCTACAACATCTACAATGCCAGCCAGTCGGCCGAACTGCGCTATCTCATCTCCGTCGGCTTCCTCGGCGCCGGGATGGTGGCCAGCGAGAACCTGAAGAACGACGGGACCGGCCTGAGCTACTACAGCTACGGTCCACGGGTCAGTCTGCAAAAGGCCCTTTCGCCCAAGGACCGCCTCAACCTCAGTTCCGTATATGAATGGCGCACCTACCCGGATTCCTCCACCAGCGATGGCACCGCCCTCTTGATTGATGGCACATGGAGCCATGCCTTCGATTCCAGCCTGACCGCTTCGCTCAGTGGCGGCTATGACCGCGTGACGACGGAAATCGACGCCAACTCCTATGAAACCTATTCAGGCGGGTTTGGCATCTACAAGGAATTGCCTGGCGGCATCACCGTCAATCTCAACAGCGAAGTGCGCCTTTCCGAATTCGACGCCGTGAACCTTCTCGCAGGCGTTGTCCGCCAGGACGAGCGTTACATGGGCTCGATTGCCCTGACCAAGCGCGACTTGAATATCTGGGGCTACGCTCCGGCGCTGGAATACACCTACGTGTACAACAACAGCAATATCTCGCTCTACCAGTTCGACTCCCATTCGGTGGACTTCAAGCTGTCAAAAGACTTCTGATTCAACGTGGGTTGCCCCCCACCCCCCGCTTCGGCTAATCAACCCCCCATGCGCTTTCAGTCCGCCTCGGAATTCAGGAAACAGCCGGCCCACGCCGTGACCATCATGGGCATGTCGGGCGTCGGCAAAACCACGCTTGCCGTCATGCTGCAGAAAAGCGGCTGGTTCCAGTATTCCGTCGATTACCGCATCGGCACGCGCTACATGGACGAGCACATCGTCGACAATTTCAAGCGCGAGGCCATGAAGGTGCCGTTCCTGGCCGAATTGCTGAAATCCGATTCGATCTATATCCGCTCCAACATCACTTTCGACAACCTGAGCCCTCTCTCGACCTATCTGGGCAAACCGGGGAACCCGGCGCTCGGCGGCATTTCCTTTGCCGAATACAAGCGCCGCCAGAATCAGCACCGGGAGGCGGAAATCCGTTCGCTCCTCGATGTGCCGGGCTTCATCGAACGGGCCCACGACATCTACCGCTACCAGCACTTTGTCTGCGATTCCGGCGGCAGCCTGTGCGAGGTGGTCAATCCCGATGACCCCAACGATCCGGTGCTGAAGTCCTTGAGCGAAAGCACCCTGCTGCTTTACATCGACGGCAACCCGCAACACACTAGGACTTTGGTCGAGCGTTTCCGCAAGTATCCGAAGCCCATGTACTACCAGCCGGAGTTTCTCGAACGGAAATGGGCCGAATACAAGGACCTCAGAAAAATCCGCAACGATGACGATGTGGTGCCCGACGATTTTCTCGTCTGGGGCTTCGAGCAGCTGCTGCATCACCGCATTCCCATCTACCAGAAGATCGCCCGGAATTTCGGCTACCAGATCCCCATGGAGGACGTGCCGAAGATAAATTCCGAGACCTATTTTCTGGACATGCTCGGCACCGTGATCGATAGGCGCTGAACCCGATGCCGATAAAGATTCCCAACGACCTGCCGGCGCGCCGCACCCTTGAGAAAGAGGGTGTGATGCTGATGACCGAGGATTCCGCCCACCGCCAAGATATCCGGCCGCTCCGCATCGGCCTTCTCAACCTGATGCCCAACAAGATCAGGACCGAGACGCAGTTTGCCAGGCTCATCGGCGCAACCCCGCTGCAGGTCGAACTCACCCTGATCAAGATCACCAATCACAAATCAAAGAACACCCCCGATGATCACATGATCGCGTTCTACAGTGACTGGGAAAAAGTGCGGAACGAAAAATTCGATGGCCTGATCATCACCGGAGCCCCCATCGAACTGCTTGAGTTTGAACAGGTAACCTACTGGGATGAATTGGAGAGGATCTTCGACTGGACGCAGACCCATGTCCACTCGACCTTCAACATCTGCTGGGGCGCCCAGGCGGCACTCTATCATTTCCACCATGTTCCCAAGCACGCCCTGGCGAAGAAGGCTTTCGGCATCTACCGCCACAAGAACCTGAACCCGGCCTCGCCCTACCTGCGCGGCTTCTCCGACGATTTTTCCATGCCAGTTTCGCGCTGGACCGAAAACCGGAAATCCGAACTGCCCAAGGACAAGGGCCTTGAAGTTCTGATGGAGTCGGAAGAGGCGGGGCTCTGCTTCGTGGCGGACGCCCCCCACCGCCAGCTCTACATGTTCAACCACATCGAATACGATACCAACACCCTGGCCGAAGAATACCGCAGGGATTCGGAAACCGGAAAAAACCTGGCCCTGCCGGCCAACTATTTTCCTGGCGGAAACCCTTCCGCAACGCCGGAAAACCGCTGGCGCAGTCACGCCCACCTGCTGTTTGGCAACTGGATCAACGAGGTCTACCAGACCACGCCCTACACCCTTGAAGACATTGGTAAATCTTAAGTTTTTCTTGTCATTCGCCCGGTCCCATACCAATTATGGCGGGTCCGGAGGGCGATAATTCAGTGAATTTCCAGAACCTCATAGACGCGGGCCGCATTGCCGCGGGTGGCCTCGTGGACCTGGCAAACGGCCTGGTCAATCCAACCCTGCGTCTCGGCGTGACCGGCCTTTCGCGCTCCGGCAAAACCGTCTTCATCACCGCCCTGGTCCATGCCCTGACCAAGGGAAGCCGCCTGCCCGTGTTCGAGGCCTATGCCCAAGGCCGCATCACCCGGGCCTATCTTGAGCCCCAGCCCGACGACGACCTTCCGCGCTTTGCCTATGAGGATCATCTTGCCCGCCTCGCCGCCGCTGAGCGCGCCTGGCCGGAAAGCACGCGGCGCATCAGCCAGCTTCGCCTGACGCTGGAATACGAGCCACGCGGCCTCATCGCCCGGAATTTCGGCAGCGGAAAACTTCACCTCGACATCGTGGACTATCCCGGCGAATGGCTGCTCGACCTGCCGTTGATGAATATGACCTACCGGCAATGGTCCGACGCCACCATTGCCGCCAGCCATGCCGAGCCCCGCGCCGGCCTCGCCCGCGCCTGGCACAGCCACCTCGCAACGCTTGATGCACACAGTACGGCACGGGAAATGGACGCCGTGAAGGCGGCGGAACTGTTCACCGCCTATCTTGCCAAATGCCGTGAAGATGAAGTGGCTCTTTCGAGCCTGCTGCCGGGCCGGTTTCTCATGCCGGGCGATTTTGCCGGCTCCCCCCTCCTCACCTTCGCGCCCCTCAACGCAAAGGCGGGAGAAGAATTTCCAAAGGGCTCCCTGGGCGACCTCATGGAACGGCGCTACGACTCCTATGTTGCCAAGGTCGTGCGGCCGTTTTTCTTCAGCCACTTTGCCAGGCTGGACCGGCAGATCGTTCTGGTCGATGCGCTCTCCGCCCTCAATGCCGGGCCCGCCGCCCTGCAGGATCTGAAAACCGCGCTGACCCAGGTCCTGGCCTGTTTCCGCCTTGGCGCGAATTCACTTCTCTCCGCCGTCATCGGCCGCCGCATCGACCGCATTCTGTTTGCCGCCACCAAGGCCGATCTCCTGCACCAGACAAGCCATGACCGGCTGGAAAACATTCTCCGCCTGATCATCGCCGAGGCCAGCGCCAAGGCCGAGTTTTCGGGTGCTACGATTGACGTGGCAGCCCTTGCCGCCATCCGCGCCACCCGCGAAGCAAAAGTGAAGCAGAAGAATGAGGAGTTGCCCTGCATCGCGGGCATTCCCCAACGCGGCGAAAAAATCGCCGACACGGTTTTTGACGGTGAGAAGGAAGTTGCGATTTTCCCCGGCGACTTGCCGGCCAACTCGCTTGCGGCGCTCGACGGCACGGTCAAGGGCAAACTGAAATTTGTGCGCTTCCGGCCCCCGCCCTTGAAGGACGGGGCCTTCCCCCATATCCGCCTGGACCGCAGCCTGGAATTTCTCCTGGGGGACCGTTTCGCATGACCGGACAGCATCGCAAGCCCACCGCCTTCGTGCTCGACGAAGAGAAGAAACCGAAGGCGCACCGCAAGATTGAGTTCGATACGCCCGAGCCCGTTGGCGAACTGGTGGTCCTGCCCGCCGTCCCGCGGCAGACAACGCGAGGCTTCCGCTGGGGTTTCGTTCTTGTCTCGGCACTGGGTACTCTCCTGAGCCTGTGGGCGGGTCTTGCCATCACCACGCTCATCGAGGATTTCTTTGCCCGTTCGCCGCTGCTCGGCTGGCTCGCCCTTGCCGTTGCGGGGCTGGCGGGCCTTGCCGCCCTTGCCATCATTGTCCGGGAAATCTGGGGGCTCGCCCGCCTGCGCCGCATCGAGCACATCCAGGAAATGTCGGCTCGCGCCATCAATCTCGACGAGCCCCTGGCTGCCACCCAAACCATCAGCGCCATCGAAGCCATCTATGGCGGCCGCTCCGACACGGCCTGGGGCATGAAGGCCTTCCGCGATCATGCCGATGACATCATGGACCCCCGCGACCGTATCAGGCTGCTCGACCGCCTGGTCGTCAGCCCGCTTGACGAGGAATCCCACCGCATCATCGCCCGCCGGGCAAGACGGGTGACGCTGCTCACCACCGTGACTCCGGCGGCGGCCCTCGACATCGTCTTTGTCGCGGCACAGAATCTCCGCATGCTGCGCGAGCTTGCCGAACTCTATGGTGGCAGGCCCTCAACCCTTTCAACGCTCAAACTCGCCCGCATGGTGGTGGCCCACCTCGCGGTGACCGGCGGCCTGGCGCTCTCCGACAATCTCATTCAGCATCTTGTCGGCAAGGGACTGCTGGGAAGGCTCTCAGCCCGCTTCGGCGAAGGTGCGGTGAACGGCATTCTCACCTCGCGCATTGGGCTTGCAGCCCGCGACGTCTGCCGCCCCCTGCCACAGGCCGCGTCGACCAAGGAAACCCTGGGCACGCTCCTGCGCGAACTCGTCACCCTCAATGAAACCAAGGCGCCGGTGGAGCCCTGAGATTACCAATCTTTAATCCGGACGGCCGACGGATTAGCAGGACAAAGGCCGTCTTTCGTGCATGCAAATGGAAACCTGAAGGAGAACCCCATGCAGAAACGTACAAAGATTGCGCTTATTGCGGTTGCCGGCCTTGCTGTGGCTGGCGGCGCGGCTTTCGCCCAGAAGGGCTGGGAACATCGCTTCCGCGGCCATGGCCCGATGGGCATGGTCGAAATGACCGAGCGTTATGACGCCAACAAGGACGGCAAGATTTCCCAGGAGGAAATCGACAGCAACCGGTCGAGCTGGCTCACCGAATTTGACGGCGACAAGTCCGGCGCGCTGGCCCTTCCGGAGTTTCAAAACCTCTGGCTGAAGGCCCGCAATCAGCAGATGGTCCGGGAATTCCAGCAGTTTGACCGGGACGGCAACGGCCAGGTGAGCCTCGACGAATACCAGCTCCCGCTGGCGAAAATTGTCGCCGAGATGGACCGCGACAATGACAAGGTTCTTTCCGGCGAAGAGCTTTCACCCCGCCACCGCTGGGGCAAGGAACGGCACGGCGGAAAGGGTCCAATGATGGACGGGCAGGACGACGAGTAACCCTACCGCTCGGCCGCGGTGACCCCGCGGCCGAACTTCTCCATCAAAGCCATCAGCTGATCGAGCGGCAGGGCGTGCGAGGTTTTTCCGTCCCGGCCCACCATGGTCTGGCTGCACACCATCGAATCGATGACCGCCTCTTCGGTGGCTTCAACCACGGCATTGAAAACCGGGTCGATGGCATCGTTGCGTAGGAATGAGGCGGCACGGAGCTTGCCTCCGCCACTTTTGTAAGCCTCTTCATTCGCCGTCGAGAAGGCCAGGAAGATGTCGCCGGAACTGTTGTTGCCGACAGCGCCGGTGCGCGCCAGTCCCATGGGAACCCGCCGCGCCAGACGCTTGAGCTGGTGCGGCTGCAGGGGCGCATCGGTCGCCACGATGGCGATCACCGAACCCTGGTCCTTGCCGCGCAGCTTAGGCGCCTTGAGCTGGGGACCAACCGGCACGCCCAGAACCACCAGCTGCTCCCGCGCCCCGAAATTCGCCTGCACGAATACGCCCACCGTGTAGGGTTTGCCGTCAATCTCGACGAGCCGCGACGATGATCCGTTGCCCGCCTTGAAATCATAGCAGATCATGCCGGTGCCGCCGCCGACACTGCCCATCTCGACGGGCCCGCTGCTCGCCGCATCAAGGGCTGCCATGGTATGTTCCGCCGTCACATGAAATCCATTGATGTCGTTGAGATCGCCGTCATAGGTTTCCGCCGCCACCGGCAAGCCCCAGTCCTGGCCAATGCCGATCCTGTTGGCCACCATCCAGCGGATGGTCGCGTCCCGCGTCACCCCGCAGGAATGGGTATTTGTTATGGTGATGGGAGTCTGCAATTCGCCGGACTCTTCGATCCACACGGTTCCGGTCATTTCACCATTGCCATTGAGTGAATAGTAACCGGCGGCGCAGGGGATATGCGCCTTGCCGCGGCCGCGCGGCAGGATCGCCGTGACGCCCGTGCGGATCGGGCCCTTGCCGACAACAAGAGGGCCATCGCCGCTGATCAGCGTTGTGGTTCCCACTTCGACACCTGCCACATCGGTCATGGCATTGAACCGCCCGGGCTTTCCCGCAAGAGGCAGTCCCCATTCCCGCGCCCGCTTCATATCCGTCATGAACACTCTCCTCTCATGCACTTTATGCTTTGCAAATCCGCCATCTTGCAACACTATGTCGAAAACAACGGAAGAGGTCCATGGAATCAGCAGGCATCGGCCACTATCGCGAATTCCTGATTATCCTTGCCGCGGCCGGACTGGTCGTTCCGCTCTTCGTGCGCCTTGGCATCAATTCCACACTGGGATTCCTGCTGGCCGGCTTTCTGCTCAGCCCCGATGTGCTGGGCTCGCTCACCACGGCTGTTCCGTTTCTCAAAGCCTTCGTCATCGCCGACCAGCAAGCCATTTCCTCGCTGGCTGAATTGGGCGTCGTTTTCCTGCTTTTCCTGATTGGCCTCGAGCTGTCCTTCGAACGGCTCATCACCATGAAGCGCCTGGTGTTCGGCCTGGGCAGCCTGCAGGTGATCGGCACGACAGCCCTCATCTTCCTGGCCGCCTATGCTTTCGCCTTCACGCCGGCCCAATCCATCGTCATCGGTACGGCCCTTTCACTCTCCTCCACCGCCATCGTGATCCAGTTGTTTTCCGACGAAAGACGCCTGGGTTCGCAATCGGGGCGGACCAGCTTTGCCATCCTGCTGTTCCAGGATCTCGCCGTGATCCCCATCCTTCTGATGGTCAGCGTATTGGGAAAGGAAAGCGCCGGGCCCGTTCTGCAAGGCATCGCCATCGCCCTTGCCCAAGCCGCCGTAGCCATTGCCCTCATCATCGGGGTTGGCCGTTTTGCCCTGAGACCCCTGCTGCGGCTGGTGGCCGGAACCAACAGTTCCGACCTGTTCATGGCGGCGGTGCTGCTGATTGCCGTAGGCACCGGCGTTCTGGCAAACCTTGCCGGGCTTTCCATGGCGCTCGGCGCCTTTATCGCGGGCCTCACCCTAGCGGAAACCGAATACCGCCGCGCCATCGAAGCCATTATCGAGCCCTTCAAGGGCCTGCTGCTTGGCGCCTTCTTCCTGCTCGTGGGTCTTGGCATCGACCTCAACGGCTTCATTGAAGCTCCCGTTCAAATCCTTGCCATCGCGACAGCACTTGTCATTGCCAAATCTGCATTGACCTATTTCTTGGTTCGCATGATGAAAGTCAGTCACGCCGTAGCCCTGGAAAGTTCCCTGCTACTCGGCCCCTGCGGCGAGTTCGCCTTCGTCATCCTCAGTTCAGCCGCAGCCTTGGGTATTCTCGACCGGACCATGTTCAGCCAGTTCCTGCTGATCGTATCGCTCACCATGGCGGCCATTCCGTTCCTAGCAATCCTGGGAAAGCAATTCATCAAGCAGTCAAGGAAAATTCAGGGGGACACGCCTGGGACGCTTGAGGCGCCGCCCGCCGATCACCAGCCATGGATCATCGTTGCAGGCTTCGGCCGCGTCGGCCATTTGATCGGCTCCATGCTCGAGGAGCACAAGATACCCTACATTGCCATGGATGCCGACGCGGCCCTTGTCACCCGCGAGCGCCGCGCCGGGTTTCCGGTCTACTATGGCGATGCGGCCAACCCCGAATTCCTGAAAAAATGCGGCCTCGCCGATGCCAAGGCCATTGCCATCACCATGGACAGCCCGGCCCGCGTTGACGATGTGGCCAGAACCGCACGGGCCGAACGGGTTGACCTGAAGATCATCGCCCGCGCCAGGGACGAGCGCCATGCCATGCGGCTCTACGCGGCGGGGGTCACGGAAGCCGTTCCTGAAACCATCGAATCAAGCCTGCAGCTGGGTGAATCCCTGCTGGTGGAAGCGGGCATTGCCATGGGGTTGGCCATCGCCTCCGTGCACCAACGCCGCGATACCTTCCGCAAACTCCTCGGCCGTCCCGACCGCAAGGCCGAGATGAGCCTCGAGCGCAAGAGACTGAGGCGCGAAAAAACTACTCCTTAATTATCCTCGCCCCTTGGGGGAGAAGGAAAATGAATCAGGCCACGCCGAGCTTCTTCTGCAGGTTGGTGCTCGAGGTCGTGTACTGGAACAACAGCCGCTCGCCCGGATTGATGTAGCGGAAGGCCTGTTGGGCCAGGAGTGCCGCCTCGTGAAAGCCGGAGAGGATGAGTTTCAACTTGCCTGGATAATGGTTGATGTCGCCAATGGCGAAGATGCCGGGAACGGACGACTCGAATTTCTCCGTATCGACGGGGATGAGATTTTCGTGGAGATTGAGCCCCCAATTGGCCACCGGCCCAAGTTTCATGGTAAGGCCGAAGAAGGGCAGCAGGGCATTGGCTTGAATGTCAAATGCCGCGCCGTCATTGCCCTTGACCTGGACGGATGCGAGAATTCCATTGGCCCCGGTCAGGCCCGTAACCTGGCCAAGCTTCAACTGCATTTTTCCCGCCGCCACAAGTTCGCGCATTTTCTTCACGCTGTCAGGGGCCGCGCGGAATTCGTCGCGCCGGTGCAGCAGTGTCATGCTTCTGGCGATGGGCGCCAGATTGTTGGTCCAGTCCAGTGCCGAATCGCCGCCGCCGACAATCAGAATATCCTTGCCGCGGAAGGCTTCCATCTTCTTGACCGAGTAGAACACCGAAGTTCCCTCATAGGCGTCGATGCCGGGAATGGGTGGCTTCTTCGGCTGGAACGACCCGCCGCCAGCGGCGACCACCACAATCTTGCTGCGGAAGGTGATGCCGCCGTCGGTTTTCAATTCGAAATCATTTTCGCCATGCTTCACCAGTTCGGTGACCATCTGGTTGAAATGAAACTGCGGATGAAAGGGCTTTGCCTGGTCCAACAGGCGCTGCGTGAGTTCAGCCCCGGTGACAATCGGCAGGGCAGGAATGTCATAGATCGGCTTTTCCGGATAGAGCTCGGCGCACTGGCCGCCGGGGCGGTCAAGAATATCGACAACGTGGCACTTGATGTCCAGCAATCCCAGTTCGAAAATCGCAAACAGGCCGCAGGGGCCAGCCCCAATGATCACCGCATCGGTGGAAATAACGTCAGGCATCTCAAACTCCGCTTAAGGTCAGAATTGCTTTTCGGGTACACGCACGCGCAAGCCGTTGAGCGCGTCGCTGATCTTGATCTGGCAGGAAAGCCGGCTGGAGTCCTTTACGTCGAAGGCAAAGTCCAGCATGTCCTCTTCCATGGCCGCGCGCTTGCCCACCTTGTCCAGCCATTCGGCTTCCACATAGACATGGCAAGTGGCACAGGCGCAGGCCCCGCCGCAATCCGCATCAATGCCGGGCACCAGGTTCTTGATCGCGGCTTCCATCACTGTCATGCCCGGAATCCCCTCGACGGTCTGCTCCTTGCCATCATGTTGGATGAAGGTAATTTTCGCCATGTCGCGCCTGCCAATTCGTGTTCGTTTTATCGAACGCTACATAGGGTGTAGAGAATTGAAAGGCAAGCGAACTATGGGTAAAGTTGCCGTGCTACGGCGTCAAATTCATCAATCGCCTGGACCAGTTCCGCCAACAGTTTTTGGCGCGCTTCACCAGCGCCGTTGGCCGACTCCAACTCGCGGGCCAGATCGCCAATCCTGCGGGCCCCTATTGCTAGGGCGGAACCTTTCAGCGTGTGGGTGGCGATGCGCCAATCGGCACCCGTGCTGCCCTTGCGAAGCCGGTCGAGGATCCCTGGCAACTGGGCCAAAAACAGACCGACAATTTCGCGCTCAAGCTCCGGACTCTCCATGGTGTACTGTGTCAGATGGGCCCGATCGAAAACCACCTGGGAAACGTTCGTTCGCCCCGATTTCTTAGTTGACGCCTGCGGCACTGCACCCACCCTGCTTCAATTTTGAGCAGTTGACTGCCCCAAAGACCTGGGGTGTTGTAAGCTACGACCGTAAACGGGTGGTTTTCTGAATCGTTTCAATTCGATGCATAATTTTAACCAAATCTTTAATTAAACTTGTGGCAAACGCCAGAACGGGTTCTACCATGGTTACCAATGCGTTATGGTGGACGTCTGGGCGAGAGGGATGGAAGGGGCCAATCTGCACCTAAAAAAGCGGATTCTTTCATGAAATCAAGCATCTGCCAGCTGTTCAAACGGCAGCCGGAACGATAAGTTAAGAATGTGGGTAAATCGTATGGCAAGTAATCCTGTGGAATCGCGTCGTAGGGACAAGCGCTTGGCTGACCGGCAGGCTGACATGCGGCACGCCCCCTCCCTCGAGAATGCCCCCCTGCGTGGCCGGCCTGCGAACGAAAATGACCCCGGTGCCAGCCTGATGCTGACCAGGCTCCATCGCCAGCCTTCCTATAGTCCCTACTATGTGGCCTTTGCCCTGTCCCTGGTTTGGATCTTCGGCTGGTTCATGATCTATTCGGCCACCTTCTTCAATCAGACCAGCGCCGAAACCGTTCGTTCGCTCGCCCTCTTGGGTTTGCCCATCGGGATCATGCTGGTCATGGCCTATTTCCTCTGGCGGGCCCAGCAATTGCGCCAGGTTTCCGAAGTTCTGATGCAATCGGCCATGCGCCTGATCCGGCCGCAGGATATTGCGGCCGAAGGCCTCACCTCGATTGCCCAGGCCGTACGCTCGGAAATTGACCTCCTCGTGGGCGGCGTCGAGCACGCTGTCCAGCGCGCCACGGTTCTCGAGGAAATTGTCCACAAGGAAATTTCAGCCATCGAACGCGCCTTCGGCGGCAACGAAGACCGCATCCGCACCCTGGTGAACGGCCTGGAAAACCAGCGCGCGGCCCTGCACCAGGCAAGCCTCGTGGTCGGCAATGAATCGGCCCCCCTGCTGGCCCGCCTCGAAATCAACACGCAGAATCTCGATAGCGTCGTCAACAGCGCCCAATCGACCTTGGTCAGGTTTGAACAGGGACTCAAGGCGTCCACTGGCGAGCTTGCCCGCACCATTGATGAAGTCTCCGCCCGCGCCACCATTGCTGGCAGCGAGATCGGCGGACAGACCCAGCAGATGGAGCGCATGTCCGGCATGCTGGTGGGTGAATTGCGGACCTTCTCCCAGCATCTGCAGGACCAGATCCAGACTCTTTCGACGGCGGCTGGCCACCTCAATGTCGAGACCACGAATTTCAGCAGAAACGTCCAGGGCATGGAAAGCAATGTCACCGGCATGCTCAGCCACAGCATTGATCAGATCAAGGCCCTCACCGCGGAAATGTCCGATGTCGTGCAAAGTTCCAGCGGCAACATCACCTATCATCTGAAAACCACCTCGAGCGAGGTTGCCTCATTGATCGAGCGTTCCGGCATCGATGCGGCCCAGCAGATTGAGCAGAGCCGCAGCCGCATCGACCAAGGCCTGCAGGGTGTCGCCAAGGAATACATGGACAACGTGGCCCGCACCCATGCCGATCTCAAGGGATACCTCGACCAGGCGTCAACCCAGATCATTGTCGGTGTGGACGAAGCCACCCACAAGTTGGCCGATCGCCTGTCGAGCAGCAATACCCAGTTCCTTTCCGGGCTGGACCAGACTGCCACGCAACTCTTCACCCAATTGAACGCCTCGGGCTCCGGCCTTGCCGGCAAGGTGGAGGAAACCACCAACCGCCTGTTCAATGAGATCGCCCAGAAATCCAGCCAGATCAACGCCAAGCTTGATCAGACTTCGACGGGCGTTTTCGACCGCCTCGACCAGCAGGCAAACTATGTGAGCAATCACATCGAGGAAACCGCCGCGAAGCTCTATGGCAATCTCGATAGCCGTGCCAATGCCCTTGGAACGACCATCGAGAACAATGCCCTGCGCGTCTTTGATGCCATCGACCAGCAGAGCAGCCACGTCACCAGCAAGCTCGATGAAACGGCAGCCTCGGTTGCCGCCAGGATCGACGACGCCACAAGCTTCGTCCACGGCCGCATCGAACAGGCCGGCAGCGGCGTTGTCGGCCAGCTGCAGTCCACCGGTTCAAGCATCAATGACCTGCTGGTCACCACGAGCGGCACAATCGCCTCGCATCTCAAGGAAACCTCTGAAATCGTCAGCCGCCAGATGCAGGATTCAGGCATCGCGCTGGCCCAGAACATCGAGATTTCCGGTGGCACGGTCACTGACAAGCTGATTGCCGTATCGGGCGAATACATCCAGAAGATCGGTGGCGCCCGTGAGGACATGTTTGCCTTCATGACCGAGACGGCCGGCCAGATCGCGTCGAAAATGGACGAGACGGCCCAGCAGCTCTTTGGCCGCCTGGACGACACCTCCCTGTCGATCACTGGCAAGGTCACCTCGGTCACTGAGAACCTCACGCGCAAGCTCGATACCTCGTCGGTCGAACTCCACAAGTTGCTTGCCTCCACCGAGGAGCGCATCGGCTCGCAGCTTGACCAGGCATCGACCGAACTCACCGCCCTGTTCACCGCCAACACGAAGATGATGAGCGAACAGTTGGATCAAACTTCAACCGAGGTGACCACCACCTTCGCCGATATCGCGGTGCGCGTGGCGCGTCAGGTGCAGGATGCCAACGTCCTGATGAGCCAGCGCCTGGAGAAGACCTCGGCCGAAGTTGCCGAGCAATTGCAGAGCGCCGGCAATACGATGTTCACGCGCATTGACACGACGGCCCGCGAACTCGGCCAGAAATTCGATGTGGCGAGCGAAACCCTTGACACCGCCAGCAGCGAGATCATCTCCAACCTCGGCAAGGCCAGCGAGGCCTTTTCGGAGGGACTGGGCCAGACCACCCTGCAGATCAGCGGACGCTTCCAGCAGGAAACCGGCCTTCTTGTCGATCGCATCGACAAGGCGGTCAAGGAGTTCGATAGCGCCACCTCGGCTTCCAACGCCCAGTTGGCAACGGCCCACAGCAAGTTCTCGAAGCACATCGAAACGGCCAATACTTACCTGGCCGACCAGTTGGCCACTGCCGCCTCCTCCGTCGATGACCGCCTGGAAAGTATTTCGATGCAGCTCACCGGCAAGCTGGAGATGACCGGCAGCCGTATCTCCGAGCGCCTCGAGGACGTCTCGGGCCTGGTTGAAAAGTCCATCGACAAGTTCAACAGCGAAATGGAAAATGTCCTGTTGAGCCGCAAGGTCGCCCTCGACAGCCTGATCGACGAAGCCTCCAAGCGCGCCCAGGAGATCGACGCGGTGATGGGCAGCTACATGACCCTTATCGAGGAGTCGTTGGTCACTGCCGAAGCCCGCGCCAAGGACATCAGCCGGGTCATTGCCGATCAGACCAATATTGCGGTCGGAAACCTTGAACAGGAAATCCGCAAGCTGGAGGCAAGCTCGGGCGGCCAGATCACTCAGGCTTCGCGCGTGCTGCGCGAGCAGCATGAACGCGCCATGGCCTCGATGAACGAAATGCTCTCGTCAACCGCAAGTGACTTCCAGCAGACGGCCCAGGACATGCGCATGACAGCCCAGCAGGTGGTCAAGGACATCGACAACGCGCGGAGCGAGCTCAAGCGGGCAATCGTTGACCTGCCCGATGAAACACGCACCAATGCCGATGCCATGCGCAAGGTCGTGGCCGACCAGATCGCCGCCCTGAACGCGCTGGCCGATGTGGTCAAGCGCCAGACGGGCATGGCCGATGTGTCCGGCCCCGGGTTCTCGATACCGCGAAGTACGAGGGATTCCAGCCCGGGAAAATCTGAGGGCGCCACGTTCCTTGCTCCACAATCGGGAACGTCCGGCGCCCTGAAAAAAGCCCTGGAGCGGCTGGAAAACAAGGGAACCTCAACCTCGTGGCATGATGACGCGCGCGAAAGCCTCAATAGGCCACAGACCAAGAAAGCCCTGGAGGGCAAGGGCGTCCCGCGCGAAGTCGAAGCCCTCACGCAGGACCTGAACCGGGTGGCGCGCGATATCGTGAACGTGCTTGAGGATGGCCTGCCGGCCGAACTTGAAAAACGCTACAACAAGAACGAGCGGCATGTTTACACCCAACACCTCTACGAGGGGCGCGGCAAGCGCCTTCAGAAGAATATCGCCTCGCGCTATGAGAGTGACCGGACTACCCGCAAAGAGGTGGACGCCTATATCAAGCTCTTCGAACGCCTGCTTGATACGGTCGCGGAGACCCCCCAGGGCAATCAGATGGTGGAAGCCTGCCTCATGTCGGAGTCCGGCAAGATCTATGTGATGCTGGCGGAGGCCTGCGGCCGTATTCCGCCAAGCTGATCCGCCGAATGCTGGATCTGACGATTGCCCACGAAATTTGGCCGATTGCCGGTGCCTTTACCATTTCGCGCGGCAGCAAGACAACTGCCGATGTGGTGGTTGTCACCCTCGGGCAGGATGGCCACCGGGGCCGCGGTGAATGTGTGCCCTATCCGCGTTACGACGAAACTGTTGCAGGCGTTGTAGCGGCGCTCGAAAGTGCCCGCGCCCGGATTGAGTCGGGTTTTTCCCATGCCGATGTTCCGTCTATCGTGAAGCCCCGCGCGGCCCGCAATGCCCTGGATTGCGCCCTTTGGGACCTTGAGGCAAAACGCACTGGAAAACCGGTCTGGCAATTGGCCATGTTGCAGCAACCCCATCCGCTGTTGACAGCTTATACCTTGAGCCTTGATACGCCGGAGGCCATGGCCAAGGCTGCCGGCGCGGCGAAGGACCGCCCCCTGCTCAAGCTCAAGCTGGGTGGCGAAGGCGATGCCGAGCGCCTCCGCCTGATCCGTGCCGCGGCTCCCGCCAGCCGACTAATTGTCGATGCCAATGAAGGCTGGACCCCGGATGGACTTCCCGGGCTTCTGAAAATCTGTGCCGAGGTCGGCGTTGAATTGGTCGAACAACCCCTGCCCGCAAACCAGGATGAGGCATTGCGCGGGATCAGGCACGGGGTTCCGGTCTGCGCCGATGAATCAGCCCATGACCGCGACGGCCTGCACGAACTGGTGGGAAAATATGATGCCATCAATATCAAGCTCGACAAGACCGGGGGATTGACCGAAGCCCTGGCGCTGGCGTGCGCCGCGAAGGATCTTAACTTCAAGATCATGGTCGGCAGCATGGTGGCCACCTCCCTTGCCATGGCGCCTGCCATGCTGGTGGCGCAACTGGCCCAGGTCATTGACCTTGATGGCCCCCTACTTCTGGCCCGCGACCGCAATCCCGGCATCGCCTTCGATGGCAGCCTCATGTCTCCGCCGCCGCCGGAACTTTGGGGTTAGATCAACCAGCGTCTTTCGGCTTCACGGTCGCGATAGACCGTGGGGCTCATGCGGAACACTTCCCTGAATCTGCGGTTGAACGTCGAGAGGTCGCCAAAACCCATATCAAGCGCGATCGCCGACACGGGCTCCGCGGAGACAGCCAGGCGCACGGCCGCCCGGCGCATGCGCACGCTGAGGACAAACTGGTAGGGCGTCATGCCCACGATGCGCCGGAAGGTGCGCAGGAAATGGTACTTGCTCATCGCTGCCACGCGCGACAGCGTGGCCAAATCAACGGCGTCGCTGGCATGCAACTCAATGTAGCGCAAGACATCGCCGATCTGCCGCTCTTCGCGCGCCAGGGGTTGAATGCGGGTCGGCGCTGAATCCAAAACCGCGCCGATCACGGCTTCCATGATCCCCGGCACGGCTTCGTCTATTTCCAGCCGGTCCGCCGCCAAAGCCCGCGCCTCTATGCGCGCGAGCCATGGCAGAATCTTTGCGACCGCCGGCAGCATGGCGGTGGGAAACTTGAACCGGCCTGTGCCTGCAACGCTGGCCGCAACTTCGGAGAAATACTCGGGCGCGAAGTGAAACGCGATGCATCGGTCACCGGTGCTGTGGTCGTGACCGCACTGGTAACATGTGCCGAAATTGCCGAGCAGGAATGCCCCGGGATGCAGGATCGCCCGCCCGGTGTCGGCGCGATAGGTAAACGAGCCGGAAACCACGACGGCAACAGTAACCTGTTCATGCCGCTCTTCGAATGGCCGGTCGGAAGGGCCGGCAGAGCAGATGTATTCACTGACCGACCACTCCTGCCCTTCAATCAAGTGGCGCACTTGCGGGACACCGCCTTGGTGCCGGTTGCCGCCGGGAACATCCGTCATCTGGGCATCTTCCATCTTGGCGCCAAATTAGCAATTTTTCCCAAGCCAGGGAACCGCTGTTTCCACCATGGTGCCGCGGTAAAGAAGAAGGAGAACTGCAAATGATCGACCATGTGTCCATTGGCGTCCGCGATATTGCAAGGGCCAGGAATTTCTACGATGCCGCTCTGAAACCGCTTGGCTATTCCCGCCTGAGTACGGGTGACACATCGCTAGGCTATGGCAAGGACGCCGTCGCCTTCTGGATCGGCGCCAGCCCAAGTCCGGTGCCGGCCGACATGAATTCGGGCTTGCATTTCTGCTTTGCGGCACCGACCCGCAAGAGTGTCGATGCCTTTCACAAGGGCGCGCTGGCCGCAGGTGGACGCGACAATGGCGGCCCGGGCCTTCGCGCCGATTATGGCGAAAACTACTATGCGGCATTCGTCATAGATCCCGAGGGCTACCGCATCGAGGCCTATTGCAGCCGGGCGGCGTGATGAAGCGGCAGGCCGAGAGACCGGCGCATGAAGCCCTATCGATTCGCCACCGTCAGAACCCTGGGGCTGACCCGCCTCAAGGCCAGGGCAAAACTCAGGGCAACCAGCGAAATGGCCGCCATCACCAAGTAGGTTTTGCCAAGGAGTTCGCCGTAAAGCAGGCCCGAGAGCCACATCGCGGCTGAAAGGGCGATGCCGCCCGAAATGGCAGCGTAAAGGCCCTGGGCCGAATTGCGCAAGCCGGCCGGGACGGTTTGCCGGATGTAATGCATGGTGCCGAGATGCAGCATGGCAAATGAGACGGCGTGGAGGGCCTGCAGAACCGCCATGGCGCCGAAGCCGAAATCCCCGGACATGAATGTCCAGCGGATTGCCCCGCCGGCCGTCCCCATCATGATCAGCATGACCGCGCCGAAGCGGTTGACCAGGGCATTGGAAAAACCGAACAGGATGACCTCGGCCGCAATGGAAATTGCCCAGAACCCGCCGATCGCCAGTTTGCCATAGCCAAGGCTGTCCCAGTGGACCGGGCCAAAGGTGTAGAGCAGGCCATGGCTCGCCTGGCCCAGGCTTGCGGCCATGACGAAGACCATGAAGGTGCCGGGAACCAGAAGCCAGAAGACACTCAAGGAAGGGTTGGGGCACGCTGCCGCCGGATGCGTGCGGCGCCCTTCCGGATCCGGCGGCAGCAGGAAGGCAACGAATGCCGAAAGGCCCTGCGCCATGGCCACCAAATGGATCAGCGAGGTAATCGGCAGGTAGAGCAGAAGCACCCCGCCGCCGAGGTTCCCCAGAAGAAAACTCAGCGACGCCCAAAGCCGCAGGCGCCCGTAGTCGAGCCCATGGGCAGCGCTGCCATCAACACTGAAACCCTCGGTCAGGGTCATGATGGGCGCGGTGAACAGCGCGGCGAAAAAGCTGATGGCAAGGATTTGCCAGAATCCGCTTGCGGTTCCCAGAAGCAGATAACCAAGGAATGAGAGAAAGCCGCACACGATGATCAGGCTGCGCCGGTTGCGATACCTGTCGGCGATGATGGCGACAGCCGGCACCGCCAGGATGCGGCAGGCTGTCATCCCGGCAAAGACCAGGGAAATCTGCGCTACCGTCAGGCCCTTCGCGTGCAGCCACAGGGGCAGGAACGGCAACTGCATGCCGCTGCCAATCGTGAGAAAAGCATAGAAGATTGATAATCGAAGGCCGAAGATTCGCGCTGCCATGGTATCTTTGATACCCGGATAAACCAAAACTTAACCATTTTCCATGAAACTTGCCTATGGTGCGGCCGGCGCGTATGGCGGAGCGTGGGCGAGCAGGTTTGTGGAGTGCGTAATGGCTGTACAAGTCGAGGGTTACCGGAACGAGAGCTTCGAAAGCGTGGAAGCTGCCGTAATGGAAACGCCCAGGGGACGCTGGTTTCTTGAGGAGTTTGCCAGGCGCCAACGCTCCGCTGAAACCTTGGCAATCCTCGAAATTCTCAAAAAACTGGAAAATGCCATCACCCACCCAGCTGCCATGGCAGCGCCGCAGGCCGCTGTCCCCCATCAACCGCTGAGAGCCGAACAACTCAAGTTCTTCAAACAGGATGAAGAGATATTCGTTGAGCCCGCCATCGCAGCGCCAACCCTTTCGGTGGTAAGCACCACGGCTGGCGCTGGAATGGCCTCACCTGCGGATTCAAAAGCAGCAAAGCTCACGGTTCAACATCTGACACGGGACGGAAGGGCGGTCTCGGCTGAATCGGAAAAACCCCTCGTGTCCGCGCCTGCCGCAAGCCTCGCGCCCCAGCCCCCGGTCGAGCCGAAGCAGCGTGTCATCATCATCCGCCGGCCGGCAAGTGAAGCGGCCGAAATTCCCCTGATGGAAGAAGGCGGATCGGAAGCGGCAGCCTAGCCGCCGGCCAGAATTCCGCAAAACAGTCCGGCATCGACATTGCCGCCCGACAGGATGATGCCAATGTTCCTGGCCTTGCCATCTATCTTGCCACTGAGCACTGCGGCAAGCCCCACCGCACCGCCGGGCTCAACCACCAGCTTGAGAATTTCGAAGGCAAAGCGCACGGCGCGGCGCACCTCTTCCTCGGATACGGCATAGCCTTCGCCGAGGCGCCCCTTGTTCATGGCAAAAGTCATTTCACCGGGCTGGGGTGTGAGCAGCGCATCGCAGATCGAGCCCGACGACCGTGGATTCTTTTCACGCACACCCGAGCGCAGCGAGCGCGCGTAGTCATCAAAGCCTTCCGGCTCCACGGTATGTACTTTTGTCTTTGGCGATTTCTCTGCGAAGGCAAGGGCCACACCCGCCGTCAAACCGCCGCCGCTGCAATTGACCAGCATGTCGTCAAGCACAATGCTCCTCCCCTGGAGCGCGTTGACGACTTCCAGGCCGCAGGTGCCCTGCCCCGCAATGATGTCCGGATGCTCGAAGGGCGGCACCAGAACCGCCTTGCGTTTTGCCGCATAGTGACTTGCGATCTCTTCGCGACTTTCCGTTGCCCGGTCATAGGTCACAACCTCCGCCCCATAGGCCTTGGTATTTGCCTTTTTGATCTCCGGCGTATCCGCCGGCATGACAATGAGTGCCGGTACGCCGCGAAGCTGGGCGGCCGCGGCAACCCCTTGCGCGTGATTTCCCGATGAATAGGCCACCACGCCCCCGCTGTTTACGGCGGGATCAAGTTTTGAAATGCAGTTCCAGGCGCCGCGGAATTTGAATGAGCCGGTGCGTTGCAGGCACTCGGCCTTGATGAACACCCGCCCGCCCGCCAGCCCATTCAATTTAACATTCTCAAGCAGCGGTGTGACAACCGCTTCGTCCGCAATGCGCCGGGCGGCCAATTCAATGTCTGAAAATACCGGAAGGGCTTGAACCACCAAAACAACTCCTGCTTAATCTGTCGCAAATTCGAGTGAATCTGCCGCCTGTATTGGTTCTTAGCCGCAAAGCCTGTTAGAAATCAAAGTCCTGTTGAAAGAAGTCAAAATGACCCGAGATCCCCGCTACGACATCCTGTTTGAACCCGTGAAGATTGGCCCCGTCGTGGCGCGAAACCGCTTCTATCAGGTGCCCCACTGCAATGGCATGGGTTGGCGCGACCCCTCTGCCCTTGCCGCCATGCGCGGCATGAAGGCCGAAGGCGGCTGGGCCGTGGTCTGCACCGAAATGACCGAGATACACCAGACCGCCGATGTCACTCCCTATGTGGAACTGCGCCTGTGGAGCGACCAGGACATTCCCATGCATGCGCGCATCGCCGAAAAGATCCATGAACACAATTCGCTCGCTGGCATCGAACTCTGCCATTCCGGCTATACCGCCACAAACTTGTGGTCGCGTGAAATTCCCATAGCTCCCACCGCCATGCCCGCCTCCAGTTCCTATCAAAGCCCGATTCAGGCCCGCGCCATGGACAGGCAGGATATCAAGGATCTGCGCCGGGCCCACCGCGCCGCGGCCCTGCGCGCCCGCGCTGCCGGCTATGATCTCGTCTACGTCTACGCCGGACATGGCCTTGGCATTTTCCAGCACTTCCTGTCACGTTCCACCAACATGCGGAACGACGAATATGGCGGATCGCTGGAAAACCGCGCGCGCCTGCTGCGCGAGGTGATCGAGGACACCAAGGAGGCGGTCGGCGACCGCTGCGCCGTTCCAGTGCGCATCGCCATGAATGAGTTTCTGGGGCCGGCCGGCCTGGAACCCGCCGAGGTGGAGGACGCCATCGGTTTGATGGCGGAACTGCCCGATCTGTGGGATCTCTCGCTGTCCAGCTGGGAGAAGGATTCCCAAACCTCCCGCTTCTCCGAAGAGGGTTTTCAGGAGCCCTACATCAGGGGCGTCAAGAAACTCACCAGCAAGCCCGTCGTCGGCGTTGGCCGCTATACCTCGCCCGACACCATGGTACGGGTGATCAGGCAGGGTATCATGGACATGATCGGTGCCGCGCGCCCCTCCATTGCCGATCCCTTCCTGCCTAGAAAAATCGAGGAAGGCCGTCTTGATGACATCCGCGAATGCATTGGTTGCAACATCTGCGTGACCGGCGACTTCACCATGTCGCCCAGCCGCTGCACCCAGAACCCGGCCATGGGCGAAGAATGGCGTCGCGGCTGGCACCCCGAGCGCATCCGGCCCGCTGGCAGCGTGAAAAGCATTCTTGTCGTCGGTGCAGGCCCCGCGGGCCTCGAAGCGGCCCGTGCCCTTGGTCAACGGGGCCACAAGGTGACGCTTGCCGATGCCCGAAGCGAGGCCGGGGGCCGCGTGGCGCGCGAATGCCGGCTGCCGGGCCTTGCCGCCTGGGGCCGGGTGCGCGACTGGCGCCTGCTGCAGATCGGCAAGATGGCCAACATCGAACTCTTTCTCGAAAGCGCGATGAATGCGGAAACGCTGGCCGAGTTCGGCGCCGACCACATCGTCATGGCAACCGGTTCCGCCTGGCGGCGCGACGGCACCGCCCGCCACCACATCCAGCCAATTCCCATCGATGCCGCGGCCGATATCCTGACCCCCGACGACATCCTTGATGGCAGGAGGCCCAAGGGCAGGAATGTGGTGATCTACGATGACGATCACTACTACATGGGCGGCATCATCGCTGAACTCTTACGCAAGGAAAATTACACGGTGACCCTTGTGACCCCTTCGCCGCTCGTTTCTATATTCACCAAAACTTCCCTTGAGCAGCACGCAATCCAGGCCCGCCTGCTCGGGCTAGATGTCAAGGTTGAAGCGAATTCAGCCGTCCAATCCGTCGCCGCGGGCCACCTCACGCTGGGCTGTGTTTTCACCGATCGAATCCGCGAAAGCGAGGCTGACTCAGTCATCCTCGTAACGGCCCGGAATGCCGCGACCCAACTGTTCGAGGATTGCGCTGGAAAAATGCCGGCCCTCAGCCGCATCGGCGATTGTTACAGCCCGGGCACGATTGCCGCCGCCGTTCACTCCGGCCGCCAACTGGCCGAAGGCTTCGGCCAGCCACACCCGGATTTCCTTGACCTGCCCTATCGCAGGGAAGTGACCGGGCTCTCTTAAAGAAGCCACAACTTTTTAATAGCCTCTTTACCCAGATCAGCGATTCTCTCCAGGCAGCATCCCGGATTCCAGGATTTTTAAAGTGTTTTCAAGGGTTTTCACGCGTCGCGCCTTTCTTGGCGCAGTCAGTCTGGCCGTTGCCGGCTCGATTGCGCGGGCCCAGTCGACGGCATACACCGGATCCATCACTTCGATCACGCCGCGCCTGGCCGTCGCCGGGAAACTTGCCACCAAGACTGAATTTCTCGCAGACCGCCAGGAAGCGGCGATGGTCACTGCGGGCTCGGTCCGCGCCCTTGAGGACGCCATCCAGCTTTATCAGGAAATCGTTGCCGGCGGCGGCTGGACCAGTATCGGCAAGGGCAAGCTCGAAAAGGGGGTGAAAGGCGATCTGGTCGTGTCGCTGCGCCGGCGCCTGGTGGCTGAAGGCTACCAGCCCTTCGAGGATATCCTTACTGAAGCGCCTGAAGTCTTTGACGACAACATGGTTGAGGCGCTCAAATCCTTCCAGTTGAGGCACGGCATTGCGCCGTCAGGCAAGGTTGACGAGCGCACCCGCGCCGAACTCAACATCACCGCCCGCGCCAGGCTGCAGACCCTGCGCGAGAACTATCCCCGTGTCGGCGATTATGCCTTGGGCCTTGGCCCACGCAACATTCTGGTCAACATCCCCTCGGCCCAGCTTGAAACCGTGGAGAACGGCAGGGTCCGCTCCCGCCACAACGTTGTCGTGGGCAAGCTTGACCGGCCGACGCCCGCACTCAAGAGCATTGTGAGCGACATCAATTTCAATCCCTATTGGAGCGCCCCCGCCTCCATCGTGCAAAAAGACCTGGTGCCGAAATTCCTCAAGGATCCGACGGTCTTCGAACAGATGAACATCAGGATCTTCGACGGCGTCGGCGGCCCGGAAATTGATCCGTACACGGTGGATTGGGTCAACACCGCGCCAGACCGCTACGTTTTCCGCCAGGAGCCCGGCGAAGGCAATGCCCTGGCCACCATGAAGATCAATTTCGCCAACAAGCACATGGTGTACATGCACGACACGCCGCACCGCGAATTGTTCGGCCGCAATGCGCGGTATGAGAGTTCCGGCTGCGTCCGCGTCGAACAGGTTGCCAACGTCGTGGACTGGATTCTGGGCGGTCAGGACGGAATTGATGCCGCCGAGATCGAAGCGATCACCGCCAGCCAGGAGCCCTTTGACGTGAAAGTGGCAAACCCGCCAGATGTGCGCTTCATGTATCTCACGGCCTGGGCCACCGAAGACGGCGCCATAAACTTCCGCCCTGATATCTATGGCCTCGACGGCACGGGCTTTGTGCTGGGCCAGCCGAAACCCGCCACGGTATCCAACTTGTGACCTAGTTCCACGAATGATTGCTTGATCCCCCGGATCCAAGTGATTATCTCGCGGCCATGAACATGGAACTTGCATTTGTCCATCGCTTCGAAGCGGGCACGTCGGCTGCGGCCCCCTTGCTGCTGCTGCATGGCACGGGCGGCAACGAGACCGACCTGCTGCCCCTGGGCCGCAGCCTGTCACCGGACCGGGCGCTGCTTTCGCCCCGCGGCAAGGTGCTGGAAAACGGCATGCCGCGGTTTTTCCGGCGTCTGGCCGAAGGCGTCTTCGACGAGCAGGATGTGATCGCCCGAGCCCATGAACTGGCTGATTTCGTTGTTGCGGCCGGCGCCGCTTACGGTTTGGAAAAGCCCATTGCCGTCGGTTTTTCAAACGGTGCGAATATCGCGGCGGCCATGCTTCTGCTGCGGCCGGAGGTGCTCAGCGGCGCCATCCTGCTGCGCGCCATGGTGCCGCTTGCCAAGCCGCCCGCCGCCGATCTTCACCAGAAACCGGTTCTCGTCATTTCCGGGGCCAGCGATCCGATCGTCCTGGCCAGCAATGCTGAACTTCTGGCCGCCATGCTGAAGAACGCCAATGCCAATGTGCAGCATGAGACGCTGCCCACCGGCCATACCCTCACGCAGAACGACATCACACGCGCCACACATTGGCTGAACCGATAGGGGATCACATGGAACTCAAGGGCCTCCACCACCTCACCGCCGTCACCGCCGATGCGACAAGCAATCACAATTTCTATACCCAAACGCTGGGCCTCCGCTTGGTCAAGAAGACCGTGAACCAGGATGATACCAGCGCCTATCACCTGTTCTACGCTGACGGCCTGGGCTCGCCCGGAACCGATATCACTTTCTTCGACTGGCCGGTGGGGCGCGAACGCCGCGGCACCCACAGCATTTGCCGCACCGGCCTTCGCATCAGGGGCGAGAAAGCCTTCCAGTGGTGGTCCGACCACCTGAAAGCGCGCGGCGTCAACGCCGGGAAGGCGGTTGAGCGCGACGGCCGCCTCACCCTTGATTTCGAGGATTTTGAAGGCCAGCGCCTCAGCCTTGTCGATGACGAGGGCACGGGCGAGGCCCACGCTTGGGAAGACAGTCCCGTCGCCGCGGAGCACCAGATTCGGGGCCTTGGTCCCATTACCCTCAGCGTGCCAGATTTACGGCCCACCGAAGTGGTTCTCACCAGTGTGATGAACATGGCCAAGGTGCGCGAGTTCGCCAACACCAGCGTGTTCAGGATGAGCGGCTCCGGTCCGGTGGCCGAGCTCCATGTGCGCGTTGACAAGGGCCTGCCGCCCGCCCAGCAAGGTGCCGGTTCCGTGCATCATGTGGCCTTCAACATTCCATCGGCTGACTACAGCGCCTGGGCCAGCCGCCTGAAGGAGATGCGCATTCCCAACAGCGGTCCGGTGGACCGTTTCTGGTTCAAGAGCCTCTATTTCCGCGAACCCAACGGCATCCTCTTCGAGATCGCCACCGACGGCCCGGGCTTTGCAACCGATGAGTCCCTGGAAAATCTCGGCAAGACCCTCTCGCTGCCGCCCTTCCTGGAAAGCCGCAGGGCCCAGATCGAAGCGGGGTTGAAGCCGCTTTAGAATCGAGCTGAACGCCTCGCTTTTCTCTCCATGGTCGCACTTGATGCGACCACCCAGGCTTTCTTCAACGAAGAACTGGGTGGTCGGATCGTTGTCCGACCACGGAGAGTATTTTTGCATGCTTTCAAACAAGCCGGAAAGGTTTACGGCAAATTGTCCCGCATGAAGATATCAATGCGGATGCGTTCCTGGGATTCGATCAACGGCAATTTATCCGCCTTCGCCATCAGCACGCGCACCGCACTGCGCACCTCATGGCCCACATCCTGGTTGATGATCGCGTCGATGGTGCCGCGGATGAGCGCCCGCCGTGACATATCGGTGATTTCATGGGCGATGAACACGATATCCCGCGCCCGTCCTTCCGCCTCCAGAGCCGCCGCAATGCCCCGTGTGCCGCCACCCACGTTGTAGATGCCGATGAGGTCGGGATGTTCGGCCAGGAGCTGCCGGGTCATCTCCGCAATGCGCTCCCAATCGTCCCGCGATTCCCGTACCGGCAGCACCGGGAGGTGCGGATATTCGTGGGCCATCACCTGCTCGAAGCCGAACTGCCGCTCGATATGATCGCGCAGCGCCAGTGAGCCGGCAAAAACGCCAACCGTTCCGGTCATGCCGCGCAGGAAACGCCCCATGAGATTGGCGGCCGTCCGTCCGGCCGAGGAATTGTCGATGCCGGCATAGTGCTGGCGCTTGGAGCCCGGCACATCGGAGACCAGCGTCACCACCGTGATGCCGCGCGAAACCAGCGTGTTGATGGCCTCGCGCACCGCCGGATGGTCCAGCGCCACCACGGCAACCCCGTCCACCGACTTGTCGATGGAATCAAGCGCCTGGGCCAAGAGCTCGCCATCAAACACATCGACGCGCTTGACGATGATGGAGACCCGTTCGGCTTCCATGCGCTCGGTGGCCAGGCGCACCTCGTCAGCCAGTCGCATGAAGAACTCGCTGGTGCTCACCGGCAGCACAAAACAGAAGCGGTATTCGCGCGAGCGTGCCAGCCGTGCTGCAATCCGGTCCGGCTGGTAGTTCAATTCGCGGATCGCCGCTTCCACCTTCGCGATGGTGGGGGCACGAACTCCATGCCGGCGGTTGAGCACCCGGTCAATCGTCGCAACGCTGACGCCTGCCAGCTTGGCCACGTCCTGAATCGTAAATTTTGCCATGGGCGCTATCAAGCGCAGGGCTGGCGTCTTGTCAAATCGGCTAGGTCACGGCTTTCTTCGCCAGGAACTCAGGCGTGTTCCAAAGTTTCTGGTCCAGAATCCGCGTGAGGATTTCCGCCGCATTCCAGACATCGGCAAAGCTCGTGTAGAGCGGCGTGATGCCGAAGCGGATGATGTCGGGCATGCGGAAATCGCCGATCACGCCTTGCGCGATGAGCGCCTGCATCACCGCGTAGCCTTCCGGGCAATGAAACGAAACATGCGAGCCGCGTTTGTCCATGTCGCGCAGGCCCGAGAGCTTCAGGCCGTGGCGGGAATTTTTTGCCTCAACCAAAGTGATAAGAAGTTTGCACAAAGCCTTTGATTTCGCATGCAATTCCAGAAGGTCAACGCCCTCCCAGACATCCAGCGCGGCATCCAGCGCCGTCATCGAAAGGATGGGTTGCGTGCCGCATTGCTGGCGGACAACGCCGGGCGCTGCAACGAAGTTGGGGTCAAAGGCAAAGGGCCTTGCGTGGCCCCACCAGCCGACGAGCGCCGGCTGCACGAGGTTCTGCAACTCGGGTCGCACATACAGAAAGCCCGGCGCTCCCGGTCCGCCATTGAAGTACTTGTAGGTGCAGCCCACGGCGAAATCCGCTTCGCTTCCTTTCAGGTCAACGGGCACCGCGCCAGCACTATGCGCCAGGTCCCAGATTGTCAGGGCTCCTGCCGCATGAGCCAGCCGGGTGATCTCCTTCATGTCGTGGCGGCGCGCGGTGCGGTAGTCCACCTCGGTGATCATCACCACCGCCACATCAGGGGTGATCGAGGCCGCCACATCCTCCGGCGCCACGACCCGCAGTTCATGGCCATCGGCCATGAACTGGGTGAGGCCCTGGGCCACATAAAGGTCCGACGGGAAATTGCCCGAGTCAGACAGAATGATTTTCCGCGAACGCCTGTGGCCAAGCGCCGAGGTCAGGATCTTGAAGAGGTTGACCGAGATGGTGTCGCCGACAATGACGCTGTCGGGCTCCGCCCCGATGAGCCGCGCCAGGCGGTTGCCGATCTTCTGCGGCAGATGAAACCAGCCATGCTCGTTCCAGGACTTGATGAGCGTTTCGCCCCATTCCCGCTCCACCGCCGCCTTCACCCGTGCCGGCACATTGCGCGGCAGGACCCCCAGGGAATTGCCATCCAGGTAGATGACGCCCTTGGGAAGGGAAAAAAGCTCGCGCCGCGGGGCCAGCCCATCTGCAGCGTCTCTGGCCACGCAATCGGCCCTGGTCATCGTCATGGCAACTCCTGTCTACGCATTAGGGCAACGATAGAACACCGCACCCGCAAAGGCAAAAGCCGTAAGCCAACCGAACAAGGCGCTTGACTCATCCGGCCTTCAACGCTTCCATACCCGAAAACAAATCCCGTCGTTCCCGGAGGATAGCCATGAAATCTCGCGCCGCCATTGCCTTCGAAGCGGGCAAGCCCCTGGAAATTGTCGAGGTCGATCTGGCGGGCCCCCAAGAAGGCGAGGTTCTGGTTGAAATCAAGGCCACTGGCGTTTGCCACACCGACGAGTTCACCATTTCCGGCGCCGACCCGGAAGGCTTGTTTCCGGCCATCATGGGCCACGAGGGCGCAGGCGTGGTGGTGGAGGTCGGCAAGGGCGTGAAATCGCTGGCCGCGGGCGACCATGTCATCCCGCTCTACACCCCAGAATGCCGCGAATGCGAGTATTGCCTGAACCCCAAGACCAACCTGTGCCAGAAAATCCGCGCCACCCAGGGCAAGGGCCTGATGCCCGACGGCACCTCGCGCTTTTCCTACAAGGGCAAGATGGTGCACCATTATATGGGCTGCTCCACCTTCTCGAATTACACGGTGCTTCCCGAGATCGCCCTGGCCAAGGTCAGGAAAGACGCCCCCTTCGACAAGATCTGCTACATCGGCTGCGGTGTGACCACGGGCGTCGGCGCCGTCATCAACACGGCAAAGGTTGAGGTCGGTTCCACTGCTATCGTCTTCGGCCTAGGCGGCATCGGCCTCAATGTGATCCAGGGCCTGCGGCTGGCCGGCGCCAGCCAAATCGTCGGTGTCGACCTCAACGAAGAGCGGGCCTCCTGGGGCAAGCGCTTCGGCATGACGCATTTTGTGAACCCGTCGAAGGTGGAGGGCGATCTGGTCGCCCATCTCGTCAACCTCACCAATGGCGGGGCCGACTACACCTTTGAGTGCATTGGCAATGTGAAGGTCATGCGTGTGGCCCTCGAGGCCGCCCACAAGGGCTGGGGCCAATCGATCATCATCGGCGTGGCAGGTGCTGGCCAGGAAATCTCGACCCGCCCCTTCCAGCTTGTCACCGGCAGGTCCTGGCGCGGCACCGCCTTTGGCGGAGCCCGTGGCCGCACCGACGTGCCGAAGATCGTCGACTGGTACATGGACGGCAAGATCGAGATCGACCCCATGATCACCCACATCCTGCCGCTGGAAAAAATCAATACCGCCTTCGACCTCA
>CAZRZB010000017.1:0-29578 GCA_964604435.1 uncultured Aestuariivirga sp.
CAAAGCGCAGCATGTGAACCCCCAGGACTTCCGCCAAGCGCTTGGCCACTTCGGTCTTGCCGACGCCGGTGGGGCCGGAGAAGAGATAGGAGCCGATGGGCTTTTCCGGTTCACGCAGGCCGGCACGGGCCAGCTTGATGGCCGAGGCCAGGGCCTCGATGGCCTTGTCCTGGCCGAAGACGAGACGCTTCAACTCGGCGCTCAGGTTCTTGAGCACCGTGGCATCGTCCTTGGAGACGGACTTGGCCGGAATGCGGGCCATGGTGGCGACGGTGGCCTCGATATCGGCCACGTCGATCACCTTCTTGCGCTTGTCTTTCGCGAGAAGCATCAGGGAGGCGCCGGTTTCGTCGATCACGTCGATGGCCTTGTCGGGCAGCTTGCGGTCGCTCATGTAGCGGGCCGAGAGCTGCACCGCGCTTTCGATGGCCTCGTCGGTGTATTTGACCTTGTGAAAATCCTCGTAATAGGGCTTGAGGCCCTTGAGGATGGCAATGGCATCGGGCAGCGAGGGCTCGTTGACGTCGATCTTCTGGAAGCGGCGGACCAGGGCCCGGTCCTTCTCGAAGTGCTGGCGGTATTCCTTGTAGGTGGTGGAGCCCATGCAGCGCAGATTGCCGCCGGCAAGGGCGGGCTTCAACAGGTTCGAGGCATCCATGGCGCCGCCGGAGGTGGCCCCTGCCCCGATCACGGTGTGGATTTCGTCGATGAACATGATGGCGCCGGGACGGGCCTCGATTTCCTTGATCACGGCCTTCAGGCGCTCTTCGAAATCGCCGCGGTAGCGGGTGCCGGCGAGCAGGACGCCCATGTCGAGCATATAGATGGTGCAGTTCTTCAGGACATCGGGCACTTCGCCGTTGATGATCTTGCGGGCCAGGCCCTCGGCAATGGCCGTCTTGCCGACGCCGGGATCGCCGACAAAGAGCGGGTTGTTCTTCTGCCTCCGGCAGAGGATCTGGATGGTGCGGTTGACTTCATTCTCGCGGCCAATGAGCGGATCGATCTTGCCCTCAGCAGCCTTCTTGTTGAGGTCGATGCAATAGGCCTCAAGCGCGTCGGAATCGCCCTTCTTCTTGGCTCCGCCAGCCTCGCCTTCGCCTTCGCCGCCATGGCCGCCGCCGGTCTGCTGCTCCTGGTCAACGCCGCGCACGGGGCGCGCCTCGTTCATGCCGGAGCGCTTGGCAATGCCGTGGGAGATATAGTTCACCGCGTCATAGCGCGTCATGTCCTGCTCCTGCAGGAAGAAGGCGGCGTGGCTTTCACGCTCGGCGAAAATGGCGACCAGCACATTGGCGCCGGTCACTTCCTCGCGGCCGGAGGACTGCACGTGAATCACGGCGCGCTGGATGACCCGCTGGAAGCCGGCGGTGGGTTTTGATTCGAGCACGTCGTCGGAGACCAGATTGGCCAGTTCCGTATCGACATAGGTCACCAGGCTGTTGCGCAGCTCATCGACATTGACATTGCAGGCACGCATGACGGCGACCGCGTCCTTGTCCTCGATGAGGGAGAGAAGCAGGTGCTCCAGGGTGGCAAACTCGTGGTGCCGCTCATTGGCAAAGGCCAAAGCGCGGTGGAGGGCCTTTTCAAGGCTGCGTGAAAACGTCGGCACGGCTTGCTCCTTCTGGTTCCCGCAGGTTCCGCCCCTGTCGCGGCGTGGCGCTGCATGAACCGACTGATTTGAACTTCATTATATAGGCATTTTTGCGATCTTGGGGAGAGGGCGAAAATAAATAGATGGGCGCGCCCGTTTTTCAGGCGGATGAACCGGATCTGAACGGCTGGTTCAGCCGGGTTTCAGGGTTAATCGGGCATCAAGGCTTCCATTGAAACACATATGGGAGATGGAATCATGACTTCAACAAGCCTTTCCACGCGCGCCGCAGCCACCAGCTTCAGCTTCATCCGCGAAAGCTTTTACGGCCTGCGCCGCCGCAGCGCCAAGCTTGCGCTGCGCAAGCACCTGCTCGGCCTCGACGACTGCATGCAACGCGATATCGGCCTGTCGCGGATGGGGCCCATGGACGGCAGCTTCTAAAGCGGGTTGCCGGAGCGGCTCTATTCCTTTTCCATCGTGCACTGCAGGGGCTGCTGGTGCTTCTTGGAAAAATCCATCACCTGGGTGACTTTCGTCTCGGCGATCTCATAGGTGTAGACGCCGCAGACGCCGACGCCCTTCTGGTGGACATGGAGCATGATGCGGGTGGCTTCCTCGGCCGACTTGCCAAAAAACTGCTGCAGGACATGGACGACGAATTCCATCGGCGTGTAGTCGTCGTTGAGGAGCAGCACCTTGTAGAGGCTCGGCTTCTTGGTCTTGGGCTCGGTGCGGGTGATGACGCCGACCTGCCCGCCATCCTTGTCCTTGTGAGAATCCTTATTCGCCATGGCGGGGATTATATAGGCAGTCGCGGCAAAATTGGGAGGGGGTTGAAAAAATTCACATATTTGCGGGTGCGGGGCATGGCTCCGCCCTCCGTGAAAAACGGTTTCCGGATGTAGCGAGAGAGGCGAAGGTTTCAGGATGTATCGGGCTCCATCGCATAACAGGCAAGCCCGTGGCATTCGGCGAGCACCTCGTCGACGTCGTGAACCTTCCGCTTGCGGTGGCCGGGAGGCGGACCCGGACGAAGCGGCGATTTGAACCTGGGGCTCGGCATGCTCTCGCGCCGCAGCCGCCAGCGGGCCATGCGCCGGGCCTGGCGCGGCAGATCCTCGAAGGCAAGCTTCATGGCCAGGAACCTGCGGGTGATGGGCAAGGCATTGACCAGGCCATCGGGCGGCGGAGCGGCATTGGCTGGGGAAGGCCGCGCGGCCCAGAGGGCCACCACCCGGGGATCGCTTCCGAAGACATGGACGCGGGGGAGACGGCGCCTGGGCTTTTCCTCACCCGGAAAGACAAAGCATTTCCGCGTATCGAAAAGCCGGAACGAGGGACGAAAGCACCCGCCCTTCCCCATGATCGGCCCCGCCGGCATGGGGCGCGAAGGCACGGGCTTCACCACAAGGCTGCGGGCTGCGATAACGATGAGGCGCCGCACGGCGGACTCGGCGGGCCTCAGGATACGCAGCACGGCGCGGTGGAGGGGGTGCGGAATCCGGGCCATGGCTACACCGCCTGAAAGCCCCAGCATGACAAAGAGCGATTCGATGATACCTCTAAGGGCTTCACTGTTCCGCTCGATGGCCCTGGCCCAGTCCATGGTGTTTCCCTATCCGGTGCGAAAAACAATTAAGGAATATATATGCCACACTAGGACTAAATGTCAAGCGAATGTATGCGGGATCATAATTCCACTCACCGGTAAATCTCTCTCCGGTGACCGATGCCGAGCACCAGAACCCTGATTTCTTCATCTTCTATACGGCAAATGACGCGATAGTCCCGGACGCGGTAGCGCCAGAGGCCGGCTAGTCCGTGGGTTAACGCCTTGCCAAAGCGGCGCGGGTTTCCTGACGTTGCAATTCGTTTGCTGAGGTATTGGATGATTTCGCCCTGGGCCTTTTTATCGAGCTTGCCCAGGGCACGCTCGGCGGCCGGACTAAAGCTTATCTTCCAGACCGAGCTGCTTGGCGACTGCCCCAAGGCTTTTCCCCTTCTTCTTTCCCTTCGCGGCCATCTCTTCGAGTGCTGCGGCGGCAAGAAGGTGATCTTCCATGTCTTCGAGGTAACGCTCAAGAGCTTTCGTTGCGTAATAGGCCTTCGCCCTGCCCGTGCGCGTGGCAATGCGCGTAAGCTGGTCGTCAAGCCGCTTGGGAATGCGGACCAGACCATGGGACGAGGCAGGTTCGATTTTGCGGGTAGCTGATGTCATGTTTCGCTGTGTAGCATATGTTACAAATGTTGCAAATTGCAATTGTTGACATTCCTGGCATTGGAACATAGAGTGAACGCCAATCCCTTTGGGGAAGAGTGTTTTGGCTGCATCATGTCGTCATGAAGAATCACCCACTTGTTCCTGATGACATCGCGCAGAAGTATGACGTGAGGGAGTGGCGTAACGGTTTGGCGATTCTGGCAGCGGTGCGGCCCACTGAATGGGCAGAAATGCTGGAGGTGCTCCGGGGGTTTACTTTGCTGAGGAGTGACATCGTGAATCCCGGCGGCGCGAAATCCGATATTGCCAAGAAGATTGACGGCCATTTCACGAAGTTCGGCTGGCAGGAGAAGCAGTTCGATACGAAGATAGTGGTGGATAAGGCAGAGTATTCCACGCCAACCCATAAGGTTGATTGCTACAAGAACCGGGTGGCTCTGGAAGTGGAATGGAATAACAAGGATCCTTTTTTTGACCGGGATCTCAACAATTTTCGCCTGCTGTTTGAGCTTCGCGCAATTGATGTTGGCATTATCATCACTCGGTCGTCGGAGTTGCAGGCAATTTTCAATGAGCTGGGCAAAGGGGCAAGTTATGGGAATTCGACGACCCACATGAGCAAGCTCATTCCACGGCTCGAAGGCGGCGGCGGCGGAGGCTGCCCCATTGTTACATTCGGAATCAGACCAGAGGCGTATGTCAACGATGGACCAGATCAATAATACCCTGATTAATCTTGCCACAAGCCTGCGTGGGCGGAAGTTCCACACAGTTTTGGCCGATCCGCCATGGCGCTTCATCAACCGCACGGGAAAGGTGGCGCCCGAGCATCGTAGGCTGGCGCGCTATGGCACCATGAAAACCGATGAGATTTGCGAATTGCCTGTCGCCGATCTGGTCAACAGTCCGGCACATCTTTATCTCTGGGTGCCCAATGCGCTGCTTCCGGAAGGCCTGACCGTGATGAAGGCTTGGGGCTTCGACTACAAGAGCAATATTGTGTGGCACAAGATCCGGAAAGATGGCGGCTCGGATGGGCGCGGCGTCGGCTTCTATTTCCGCAATGTAACGGAAGTTCTGCTGTTCGGCGTGCGCGGCAAGAATGCGCGGACACTGGCTCCGGGCCGCAGCCAGGTTAACATGATACAAACCCGCAAGCGGGAACACTCGCGCAAGCCTGATGAGCAGTATCAACTGATCGAGTCCTGCTCCAAAGGCCCTTACCTCGAACTCTTCGCGCGCGGCACGAGGCCGGGCTGGACCTATTGGGGCAATCAAGCCAACGAGGATTACAAACCGACGTGGGAGACTTATTCTTATAACAGTGCGGCGGGGCGTGTGGCGGCGGAGTAACTTTTTGAAACCAGTCTATTCATTTAGATTTTATCCAGTCGCACGTCCGAAATAGAGATCAGCATGCAACGACAAATTGATCCCAATGTTCTCCCCGCTACACCCCTTGATTATCATTATTATACTCTAGGCCGCATTCTATTTCATTTGGCAGAAGGCGGCCTATCTAGAGTAGACTTCGATCAGTCAGATGCATTTGATATAATGGATTTTAGAAAAGGGGATGAAGAGGATGTGCTAAAGGTTTGTGATGTTCTTATCTTCATGATAAAGGAAGACGTTATAAGAGCACAAAATGTTCAGGAATACGACGGTGGGTACGGCTTTTTTGGCGTACAGCTAACCTCTAAAGGTCTTAGCCTCATAAATGCAAAAGCAGAAACCTCTCAAATTAGCGGAAGCATTACCGAAACAATAAAAGAGAATTCTAAAGCAGCATCAAGTGATACGCCTTACGCAAAATGGGGTGAGTTTGTCGGTGGACTTCTTGGTTCGCTTACAAATACTTTGAGCTGAGTTCAGATATCCAGCCCCTCCTCGCTCACGAACTCGGCGCGTTCCGAGATGAAGTTGAAGCGTTCCTCCGGTTTGTTGCCCATGAGCTGTTCGACGAGTTTGGCGGTTGCGGCGCGCTCGGCGTCGGCCAGCGTCACCTGGAGCAGCAGGCGCTTGGCTGGGTCCATGGTGGTTTCCTTGAGCTGCGAGGCCAGCATTTCGCCGAGGCCCTTGAATCTCCCGACTTCGACCTTGCCCCTGCCCCCGAAAACCGTCTTCAGCAGTTCTTCCTTGTGGGCATCGTTGCGGGCGTAGGTGGTCTTGCCGCCTTGCGTCAAGCGGTAGAGCGGCGGCACGGCGAGATAGAGGTGGCCCTGGTCGATGAGCAGCGGCATCTGGCGGTAGAAGAAGGTGATGAGCAGCGAGGCGATGTGGGCGCCGTCCACGTCGGCGTCGGTCATGATGATGACCTTGTCGTAGCGCAGGTCCTCCTCGCGGTAGGAGGTGCCGGTGCCGGCGCCGAGGGCCTGGATGAGGTCGGAAATCTGCTGGTTGGCGGCGAGCTTGTCCTTGGTGGCGCTGGCGACGTTGAGGATCTTGCCGCGCAAGGGCAGGATGGCCTGATTGACGCGGTTGCGGCCCTGCTTGGCCGAGCCCCCGGCGCTGTCGCCTTCGACGATGAAGAGTTCGGAGCCTTGCGCCTGGGTGGCCGAGCAATCGGCGAGCTTGCCGGGAAGCCGGAGCTTGCGCACCGCGGTCTTGCGGCCCACTTCCTTTTCGGCCCTTCGCCTGATGCGCTCATCGGCGCGCTCGATGATCCAGTCGAGCAGACGGTCGGCCTGGGCCGGGTGGCCGGTGAGCCAATGGTCGAAATGGTCGCGCACGGCGTTCTCGACAATGCGCAGCGCCTCGACGCTAGCCAACCGGTCCTTGGTCTGGCCCTGAAATTCCGGCTCCCTTATAAAGACGGAAAGCAGCGAGCCGGACGAGGCCATCACATCATCGGCGGTGACCACGGAGGCGCGCTTGTTATTGGCGAGTTCGGCATAGTTCTTGAGGGAGCGGGTGAGCGCGGTGCGGAAGCCCTGTTCATGGGTGCCGCCATCGCCGGTGGGAATGGTGTTGCAATAGGACGACGAGAAGCCGTCATCGCCGCCGAACCAGGCCACCGCCCATTCGACGCTGCCATGGCCGCCTTCCTTCTCCACCTTGCCGGCGAAGATTTCATCGACGACGCGGGTTTTGCCTTCAAGGCGCTCCTCAAGGAAATCCTTCAGGCCGCCGGGGAAATGCAGCACGGCCTTTTCCGGGGTTTCCTTGTCCTTGATGTGGGAGGGATCGCATTGCCAGCGGATTTCCACCCCGCCGAAGAGGTAGGATTTGGAGCGGGCCATGCGGTAAAGCCTGGCGGCGGAGAATTCGACATTG
This sequence comes from uncultured Aestuariivirga sp., assembly GCA_964604435.1. GTDB lineage: Bacteria > Pseudomonadota > Alphaproteobacteria > Rhizobiales > Aestuariivirgaceae > Aestuariivirga. Next base: position 7,098 of record CAZRZB010000017.1, read on the forward strand.
CCCTTGCCGAAGATTTGCCAGTCGGGCTTGAAACGTACGGTTGTGCCGCGGCGGCCGGAGATTTTGCCGAGGGACTGGATTTTTCCGGTGGGGATGCCCCGAGCATATTCCTGGCGGTAGAGCTGCTGGCCGCGGGCCACTTCGACGATGCAATGCTCGGAAAGGGCGTTCACCACGGAGACGCCCACGCCATGGAGGCCGCCCGAGGTTTCATAGACCTTCGAGTCGAACTTGCCGCCGGAATGCAGCGTGGTCATGATCACTTCGAGGGCGGACTTGTTCTTGAACTTGGGATGCGGGTCAATGGGGATGCCGCGGCCATTGTCGGTGACCGAAAGATAGCCGTCGGCCCCATACTCAACTTCGATCCACGAGGCGTGGCCGGCCACGGCCTCGTCCATGGCGTTGTCGATGACTTCGGCAAAGAGGTGGTGCAGGGCCTTTTCGTCGGTGCCGCCGATATACATGCCGGGTCGGCGGCGCACCGGTTCCAGCCCCTCCAGCACCTCAATGTCGGCGGCGGTGTACTGCTCTTCGCCCCGGGACTTCGCCGGGGCCTTGCTGGCGGGTTTGGTGGCGGACGGCAGGTCGCCGAAGAGGTCGTCGGTAGGTTTGGCCTTGGCCATAAGTCACGGGTTCCCGAATCGTTTTCGGCCACTATGGCGGAGCGGGAAAGAAAGCTCAAATCAGGCCTGCCTTGCGGCAATTCCCGCGCGGCGGCGGCTGTAGGGGAGCCGAACGGGCGGGCGGCTCGGCGGGGGCTCATGTGGACTACACGCGATGGATGCTTGACAATTGGCCGAACCCCATGTTTCCTGTGAGATAACAAAATTGCCCCGTAGCAAATGAGTCTAACAAGGGGCGGTAGCGCAAGGCACGGGGAAAAAAGCGCTATACGCTGGAGGGAATGCCAATGTCTGACCTCAATCAGCGGATTGAGGCCATGTACCAAAAGGACAAGCTTGGTGCCTGGCTTATGGTTGCGCTTCTGTGGATCACAATCCTTTTCGTCCTGTTCATGAGTTGGCCCTACATCCCCGACCAGGGAGTAAGGGTGGTGGCGACCATCGCCGCCGCCGCCGTGCTCATCTTCAACACCGCCTCCATCGGAGCCATGCTGAAGCACTATGAAGAGGACAAGGACTTCATTTACGGCCTCGACATCAAGCATCTCGATGCCGCCAGGCTCAGCAAGGGACAGGGGTGACGAAAATGGCAAAATACACACCACCCGAACAATCCCGGGGAATGCAGTGGTTCGATATCATCTGTCTCGTCGGGGCAATTTTCCTTGCCCTGTGGTTCCCGCTCTACATGGGATGGGCAGGCGTCGGAAAATCGATACAAACGGTTGAAAACCCGACATGGGAGACGCTTGGGCAAACGCCGGTCCAGGCCGAGCAGTGGGTGAAGCTGGGTTTCCCCGATGCGGCCGCCGCCCATGACATCATCCAGAACAAATTCGATTACACCATCGACTGGCTGCAGCTCATCATCATGACTGTCGTGATCGTTGGCTACTTCATCTTCCTCTTCAGGGCCTCCGACAGGGAGTACCGCGAAGTGCTAGATGAAAAATTCAACGGCAAGTGAGGGGCAGCCATCATGTGGATTATCATTGCAAACATCGGCTGGGCAGTCTCCGCCGCCCTTGGCGCCTGGATGCTTTATGACTGGTTCCAAACGGACACCTCATATTCCGAAGACATGCTGACGTCATCGCGCGAAGGCGAGATCGAAGCCGTTCAAGAAAAACACAAGGTTTAGGGGGAACACCATGGCAAAAGCTACAACCGCCGGACAAGCACCCCAAAAAGTGTCGCTGTTGCGCGTGCTCGGCCCGGCGCAAGTCTGGGCCCTGGGCGTCGGCATCGTGCTCGTCGGCGAATACACGGGGTGGAATTTCGCCGCCGACAAGGGCGGCACGCTTGCCGCCCTCATCATCTGCTGGGTGATCGGACTGCTCTATACGTCCGTCGCCATGATCGACTCCGAGGTAACCTCAACGGTGGCCGCCGCGGGCGGCCAATACGCGCAGGCAAAACACATCGTAGGCCCGCTGATGGCCTTCAACGTGGCGCTCTATCTGGTCTTTGCCTACACCATGCTGGAAGTCTCGAACGCCATTCTCGTGGCCGACACGATAAAATCCTACGCGGGCGAAGGCTTCGGCGACTGGCACTACCGGGGCATCATCGCCACAGTCATCGTGCTTCTGGCGGCGCTGAACTACCGCGGCGTGTTGATGACACTCAATGTGAACTTCGTCATTACCGCCTTTGCCTACCTGGCGATCATCGTGCTTTTCTTTTCGGTGCAGCCCTGGAGCCAGGGCGCGGTGCTGAAACTCGGTGAAATGGTGACGCCGGAAAACGCCCTGCCCTATGGCTGGATCGGCGTGGTCGCGGCTTTCCACTGGGGCATCTGGTATTATCTCGGCATCGAGGGAACCACCCAGGCGGCGGAAGAAGTCCGCTCACCCTCCCGGGCGCTGCCCTATGGCACAATGGCCGGCATGATCACGCTGCTGATCGGCGCTTCGCTGACGTGGTATGTCTGCGCCTCGCTGCTGCCCTGGCAGTATCTGGGGTACACCTACTTCCCGCTGCTTGACGCGGGCAAGATGACCGGCAGCCCGTTCCTCGAAGCATTGATGTTCACCGCCACCATCCTGGCGGGCCTTGCCTCGGCCAACGGCTGCATCAACGACGCGGCGCGCGCCTTCTTCTCCTTGGGGCGCGACCGCTATCTGCCCACCTGGTTTTCCGCCGTGCACCCGAAATACCGTACGCCTTACCGCGCCATCGTATTCCTGGTGCCGATTGCCCTGGCCTTTGCCTTCATCGCAAACCTTGGCCAGGCGATCACCTTCTCGATCCTGTCGGGCGTGTTGCACTACACCTTCATGAGCGTGAATATCATCATGTTCCGCAACAAATGGCCGCTGGGAACAATCCGGCGCGGATACACCCATCCGTTCCATCCCGTCCCGGCCGTGGTGCTCTTCAGCCTCTGCGTCGTCACATACTTCGCCATTTTCCTGGGGTATGGCGCGCAGCTTACGGCCATGGTGGTGTTCTACGTCATCATGTCGCTGTGGTTCCACTTCTACCGCTACCGCTATGTCCGGCGCGGCGAGCAGTTCACCATGCCATGGCCAAAGCCGAAGGGCTACTGAGGCTATCAACCACCGAGATGGCCCGCTCGACAGGCGGGCCATTTCTTTTTTTGAGGAAACTTGAATGTGGAGCACGGCCATCGGGCTCGCGGCACTTGCAGCTCTCAGCGCGCGGCTGGTGTTTATTTTCTTCCGGAACCGGAGACGCAAGGAGGCCGCCACGGAGTTCCTGTTTGCCGGCCTCGGGGCGTTGATCCAGAACCCAGTCCTTGAGCAGACGGGGAGCCCTGGTTTTCCGCGCCTTGCCGGCGTCTACGGCGGGTTTCCGGTGCAAATCCATCCCCTGGTCGATACGCTGGCCACACGCCGCCTCCCGGCTCTCTGGCTGCTGGTGACCTTGCAGGACAAGCTGCCGCTGACGGCCCGCTTCGACATGATGATGCGGCCTGCCGGACCCACGACATTCTCCAATTTCGACCACCTGCCCCATACCATCGAACGGCCAGAGGGCTTCCCGGAGCATGCGGTTGTCCGGACTGACGACCCGGACGCGGTGTTGCCGGCCTCCATCGTTGCGCCACACCTGGCACCGTTCTTCGGGCCAAAGGCAAAGGAGCTGCTGATCACCGAAAAGGGCCTGCGCATCGTATGGCTGTTGGCCGAAGCCGACCGGGCCCGTTATGGGGTTTTCCGGCAGGCTGAATTTGGCGAGGCCCAGATCGACGAACGGGTGGTTCGGGACATCCTGGACAGGCTCATTGCCTTGCGCAAAGACATCCTCGATTGGAGTACAGGAAGGACATGACCTCATCCCCCCGCAATCCCCGCCACGTCCTCATCGCCGCCGTCCTTTTCCCGGGTTCGGGCCATGTCCTGCAGGGCCGCGCGCCGCGCGGGCTCACGTTCCTCTTCTTCACAATCATCCTCGGCTGGGCCAGCCAGCATATCATGCCGGAGACCGCCAGTTTCTTCGGACGCCACATCGGCGGCGTTTTCGTCTATGGAATTTCGGTCCTGGATGCCTACAAATGGTCGCGGGTGCAATGGGAGACCTGGAGGCATGGACAGGGCCGCGACAAACCCTAGCGCAGGGTTCGCGGCGGGCCGAATAATTCTGTACCATTGCGCCGCAACCTGCGATAAAAACTCGCTGATTTCGACAATGGCGACAGGAGTTTTGATGAATGAATAAGTGGCCCGTGCACGCAACCTGGAATGGCCCCATCGTCATGATTGGCTTTGGATCCATCGGACGGGGAAGCCTGCCGCTGATCTTGCGGCACATCGCATGCGACAGGGGAAATTTCACGGTCATTGACCCGTCCTCGTCATGGAGCCACCTGGCCGAGAAAGAAGGCCTTACCTTCGTCAAGCAGAACATCACCAAGCAGAACTACAAATCGATCCTGACCCCGCTACTCACCGCCGGCCCAGGACAGGCGCTGATCGTCAATCTCACAGTGGACGTCAGCTCCATCGATATCTTCAAGCTGGCGCACGAAACCAATTCGCTGTGCATCGACACGGTCAACGAACCGTGGCCGGGGTTCTACTACAATGCGAAGGCCAGCAATGCGGAGCGCACCAACTACAAGGTGCGTGAAGACCTTCTGGCGGTGCGGCGGAAGCTGGGCGCCGGGCCCACCGGGGTTTCCTGCTGCGGGGCCAACCCCGGCATGGTGTCCTGGCTGGTGAAGCAGGCGCTGCTCAATCTTGCCCAAGACATGAAACTGAAGGTCAAGGAGCCTGAGACGCGTGAGGGCTGGGCCAAAATGATGAAGCGGATCGGGGTGAAGGGCATTCACATCGCCGAGCGCGACACGCAACGTTCGAAGAACCCAAAACCCCTCGACATGTTCATCAACACCTGGTCGGTCGACGGCTTCATCTCAGAGGGCCTGCAGCCCGCCGAACTGGGCTGGGGCAGCCATGAAAAAAAGCTGCCCTACGACGGCAAGAAGCACAAGAAGGGCACCGGCGCCGCGATCTATCTGACGCGGGCGGGGGCGGACACGCGGGTGCGGAGCTGGGTTCCGACGGCGGGGGCCCATTTCGGCCTGCTGGTCACCCACAACGAAGCGATTTCCATTTCCGATTATTTCACCGTGCGGGAAGGAAAACACGTCACCTACCGGCCCACCTGCCACTACGCCTACCACCCGTCCAATGATGCGGTATTGTCGTTGCTTGAAATGTTCGGGGCGGGCGGCAAGCGGCAGTCGGCAGCGCATATCCTGGAGGAACAGGAGATCGTGGACGGCGGCGACGAACTCGGGGTGTTTCTCTACGGCCACAAGAAGAACGCCTATTGGTATGGCTCGCAGCTTTCCATCGAGGAAGCGCGGAAGCTTGCCCCCTATCAGAATGCCACGGGCATGCAGGTGACCTCGGCGGTGCTGGCAGGCCTCATCTGGGCCATCGAGAATCCCAAGGCCGGTATTGTTGAAGCCGAGGAAATGGATTTCCGCCGCTGCCTTGAAATCCAGAAGCCCTACCTTGGCACGCTCAGGGGTGTGTACACCGACTGGAACCCATTGCAGGGGCGCGGCGAACTGTTTGAAGAGAAACTGGACCGGCGCGACCCCTGGCAATTTTCGAACATCATCGTGCGGTAAGATGTTTCCAGTTTCTCATCATGACCGGAGCAAGTCCGGGCAAGACGAGAAAAGGGGTAGACAGGCGCATGAAGAGAACCGGGAGAATTGAACAGGATGAACCGATGAACAAGATTCGTACCCTTATGTCATTCATCGCTGGCAGCGTGCTTGCGGCGGCCATGTTCTCGACCTCGATTGCGGCGCCGCGACACGGCATTGCCATGCACGGCGAACCGGCCTTGGCGGCGGATTTCAAGCACCTGCCCTATGCCAATCCGGATGCCCCGCAGGGCGGCGCCCTGCGGCAGGCCATCACCGGCACTTTTGACAGCACCTCTCCCTTTATCGTCAAGGGCACGGCAGCCGCGGGGGTGCGCACCTATGTGTTTGAAAGCCTGATGGGGCGCAACTGGGACGAGGCCTTCTCGCTCTACGGCCTGCTGGCGGAATCCATCGACGTCAGCGACGACCGCCAGAGCTTCACCTTCAAGCTCAGGCCCGAGGCGAAATTCTCGGACGGCAAGCCTGTGACTTCCGCTGACGTGGTGTTTTCCATGGAAACCCTCCGCGACAAGGGCCGGCCGAATTTCAAGAACTCCTATTCCAAAGTCGTGAAAATCGAAACACCTGATGACCACACGGTGGTGTTTCACCAGGAAATTGGCGACCGGGAATTGCCGCTCATCGTTGGCGTAATGCCGATCCTCCCGAAGCACGCCTGGGAAGGCAAGGCCTTCGACGAGACTTCGCTTGATCCGATCATCGGCTCCGGCCCCTATGTGATTGCCGAGGTGAAGGCCGGCGAGAGCATCACCTACAAGAAGAATCCTGACTACTGGGGCAGGAACCTGGGGCTCGGCAAGGGCCTGTGGAACTTCGAGACGCTGCGCTACGATTATTACCGCGACGCCAATGCCGCCTTCGAGGCCTTCAAGAAGGGGGACGCGGATGTCCGCACCGAGGGCGACCCAACGCGCTGGGCCACGGGCTATGACTTTCCCGCCGCGAAAGAAGGTAAGGTGACGCTTGAAAAAATCATCCAGCGTTCGCCCGCCCCCGCCAGCGGCTTTGCCTTCAACACGCGGCGCAAGATCTTCGAGGACCGCCGCGTGCGCGAGGCGCTGTTGGCCGCCTTTGACTTTGAGTGGGCCAATGCCAACCTGTTTTCGAATGCCTACCAGCGCACCTATGGCTACTACTCCGGCTCGGAACTCTCCTCCAGGGGCAAGGCCATCGACGCGGCCGAGAAGGCCATTCTGGGTCCCGCCGCGGCGGGCCTGCGCGCCGACTTTCAGGACGGCAGCTACGCCCTGCCGGTGAGCGATGGCACGGGCCATGACCGAAAGACCTTGCGGAAGGCGGTCAATCTGCTGGCCGAGGCGGGGTGGACGGTGAAGGATACGGGCCTGGTCAATGCGGCGGGCGAAGCCTTTGCCTTCACCATTTCAATCCAGAACAAGGACCAGGAAAAAATCGCCCTGCACTACCAGCGCACCCTGCAGCAGATCGGCATCAAGGCGGAGGTGCGTATCGTGGATTCCGCCCAGTTTGCGAGCCTGCAGAAGACCTATGACTACGACATGATCCCGGCGACCTGGTTCAACTCGTTGTCGCCCGGCAACGAGCAGAAATTCTATTTCGGCTCCGAGGGGCGGGGCACCGAAGGCACGCGGAATTATCCGGGCATTGCCGATCCCGCCGTGGATGCGGCCATTGCCGCCCTGCTCACGGCCAGGGGCCATGAAGAGTTTTCCGTTGCGGTGCGCGCCCTTGACCGGCTGCTCGTCGCCGGCTTCTACATCATCCCGTTCTATGACGCGGGCGGGCAGTGGGTGGCGCGCTGGAACCACATCGGAAGGCCGGAGAAGCAGCCGCTGCCCGGCTTTGAAGCGACAACGCTCTGGCACATGCCGTAAGGCCGCGCTGTCATTCCGCCGCCATGAGGGCGGCCAGTTTGCGGGCCCTGTTTTCGGGTTTTTCGTCGTAGGAAATGGTGCTGGCAAGCTTTCCTCTGCGGTCCATCAGATAGACCGTGGCGGTGTGGTTCATCGTGTATTCGCCAGCGCTGCCGGGTACTTTTTCGTAGATCGCGCGGAAACCCTTCGCGACTTCGGCCAACTCATCCGGCGTGGGCACAAGGGCCTCGATGCGGGGGTCGAAGTTGGAGAGATAGTCCTTCAGCATGCTCGCCGTGTCGCGTTCCGGATCGACGGTGATGAAGAACAGCCGGAAGTCCCGTGCCTTGTCGCCCACGGCGGCCATGGTCTTCGTCATCTCATAGAGGGTCGTGGGGCAGACCTCCGGGCAGTGGGTGAAACCGAAGAACACGCCATAGGGCTTGCCCCGCAGATCCTTGCTGTCGACCACGCCGCCATTGCTGGAGGCGAGGCGGAACGGCCCGCCGATTTCGGCAAGCGCGGCAAATTCATGGCGCGCTCCCCCGCCAGAAAAATACGCCACGGAGAGTGTGGCGGCTACGATGGCCGCCATCCCCAGAACTCCCATTGCCAGAACATGAACCCGCTTCATTGCATGCCTGCGTCAGCGGCTTCGACGGCGAATTCGATTTCGACGGTTCCCGCCTTTTCGAACGTCAGGGTGCCCTTGAACATCCCGCCCTGCTTGGGATGGGCCTTGATGTGCATGAACATCAGATGCAGGGACTTGGGCTTCAACTCGACGGTCTGGCCGGCAGGGATCACGATGCCGTCCAGCACCTCGGACATCTTCATCACGCCATTCTCCAGCTTCATCTCGTGAAGCTGCACCATGCCGCTGATTTCCGCCGTGGCCTCGGTCAGCCTGTCATCCTCCTGGCCATTGTTGGTGATCGACATGAAGCCGGCAGCCACCATCGCACTCGCCATGGTCTCGCGCGACCAGGGATGATCAATGACGAGAGCGCCGATGGTTGCGCCGTGGGCCTGGCCGGTGGCGGAGTGGGCAAACGATGTCAAGACGAGGGCTGCGGCAAGGGCAATTTCCTTAAGCAAACGCATGTTGGTAATCCTTTCAAAAGCAAATTTTCAAAAATTGGGGAGCCGGCCTTGCAGGCTTGCATACCGCCAGGCGCGCTGGTGATGGCTGCAAAGCTGCGGAGCCTTGATGAACCGGAATTAGGCGGTGAAGCGTTCTGGGGGGCCGCGAGGTGCTGTGGCGCGCAGGTCAGGGCGGGTGGGCGGCGCCACATCCTGGGCCAGGTCAACCGTGACGCGGCGCAGGATGGTCTTTTGAATGATTGCGAAATCCGGCGTGCGGGCAGCAAGCGCAAGATGCTTCGACGGGGCGCAGAGAATGCAGTGGTGCGCGTGGGCGGGAGGTATCCGCTCCCTCTTGCCGTCCGGCACGGGGGCCGAACAGATGCTGCCTGAAATGTCGTGCAGCAACTGCTGTTCGGCACTCATGGCGGAAACAGGCGAAATACCCAGCAATACAGGGGCCAGTATAGCCAACAGCAAAGCCAGAGACGGGAGCCTCCGCCTGAGCGTCAACCACTTCACGATGCCACTCTGCATGGCCCATAGTATCAGGGGCGGGCCCGGCGGCGTCCACGCCACACGAGGTCGCAGGCCTAATGAGCCGCCAGTTTCACCAGATTTTGCAGGATCTGGCGGGTGCCCTTCAGGCGTTCCTCGGGGGTTTTCCAGGTGCGCAGGATGACCAGTTTCATGTCGGGCCTGAGCTTGGCCAGCGTCCCCTGCCCGCCGATCCACTGCACCAGGGCGCCGGGATTGGGGAAGGTGTCCTGGCGGAAGCCGAGCACCACGCCCTTGGGGCCCGCATCGACATTGGCCACATTGGCGGCACGGCAGAGCAGCTTGATCGAGACGACCTCGATCAGGTGCTGCACTTCATCGGGCAAGCGGCCGAAGCGGTCATGCAGCTCGGCGCCGAAGGCTTCGAGGTCCGACTGCTCCTGCAGGTCGGCAAGCCTGCGGTAGAGTCCGAGGCGCACCTGCAAATCGGAGACGAATTTTTCCGGAATGAGCACCGAGGTTCCGACATTGATCTGCGGCGACCAGGCGCCTTCGGCCTCTTCCGGCTCGCCGCCTGTGCGCATTTTGACGACCGCCTCTTCCAGCATGGTCTGGTAGAGCTCGTAGCCGACTTCCTTGATGTTGCCCGACTGCTCCTCGCCCAGGAGGTTGCCGGAGCCCCTGATGTCAAGGTCATGGCTGGCCAGACTGAAGCCGGCGCCGAGTGAATCAAGCGACTGCAGGACCTTCAGGCGCCGGTCGGCGGCCTCGGTCAGCAGGCGGTTTGGCGGGGTGGTGAACAGGGCGTAGGCGCGCTGCTTGGAACGGCCAACGCGGCCGCGCAGTTGATAGAGCTGGGCCAGGCCGAACATATCGGCCCGGTGGACAATCAGGGTGTTGGCAGTTGGAATATCGAGTCCCGATTCCACGATGGTGGTGGAGAGAAGCACATCGAACTTCCGGTCATAGAAGCCGGACATGATGTCTTCCAGTTCGGTGGGCGCCAGGCGGCCATGGGCCGTCCGGAATTTGATCTCAGGCACATTCTCGCGCAGGAATTCGGCAATTTCCTCAAGATCGGTGATGCGGGGCACGACATAGAAGCTTTGCCCGCCGCGGAAGTGCTCGCGCAGCAGGGACTCGCGGATGATGACGGGATCAAAGGGCGAGATGTAGGTGCGCACCGCCAGACGGTCCAGGGGCGGCGTGGTGATCAGGGAGAGTTCGCGCACCCCTGAGAGGGCCAGTTGCAGGGTGCGGGGAATCGGCGTGGCGGTCAGCGTCAGCACATGCACGTTGGCCCGCAGTTCCTTGAGGCGTTCCTTGTGCTTCACGCCAAAGTGCTGTTCCTCGTCAATGATCAGGAGGCCGAGATCGCGGAACTTGATGCTACCGGTAAGAAGCGCGTGGGTGCCGATGACGATATCGATGTCACCCGCCGCGAGGCCCGCCTTCACGGCCTCGATTTCCTTGCGGCCCACGAGCCGGGAGGCCTGGGCCAGCCTCAGGGGCAGTCCCTTGAAGCGTTCGGTGAAGGTTGCATAGTGCTGGCGGGCGAGAAGCGTTGTCGGCACGACGACGGCCACCTGCTTGCCGTTGAGTGCGGCCACGAAGGCGGTGCGGAGCGCCACCTCGGTCTTGCCGAAGCCCACGTCGCCACAGATGAGCCGGTCCATGGGGCGGCCCTTTTGCAGGTCATTGAGCACAGCCTCAATGGCGCTCAGCTGGTCCTCGGTTTCCTCGTAAGGAAAACGGGCGCAGAACTCGTCAAAGGCACCCTCGGGCGGGGCAAGAATGTCGCCGGGCTTGAGCTCGCGGGCGGCGGCCGTCTTGATCAGGTCCTCGGCAATTTCACGGATGCGTTCCTTGAGGCGGGCCTTCTTGGCCTGCCAGGCCCCGCCGCCCAGCCGGTCCAACTGCGCGCCACTGTCTTCCGCGCCATAACGGGTGAGCAGCTCGATGTTTTCAACCGGCAGGAACAACCGGTCATTGCCGGCGTAGATCAGCAGGAGGCAATCATGGGGCGCGCCCTGCACCTCGATGGTTTTCAGGCCGTCGAAGCGCCCGATGCCGTGATCGACATGGACGACAAGGTCGCCGGGGGACAGGGAGGAAAGCTCCGAGAGGAAATCGGCGGCCTTGCGGTTCTTGCGGGCCTTGCGCACGAGGCGGTCGCCGAGGATGTCCTGTTCGGCAATGACCGCGAGGTCGCCGGTTTCGAAACCTTCTTCAAGTTCGAGAACGATCAGACTGACGATGGACGGATCGCGCGTGCCGGCATCGGCCCAGGTGGCGGCACTGGCGAGGGGAGCCAGCTTGTGATCCTTCAGGATGGTCTGCAGGCGCTCCTGGGAACCTTCGGTCCAGCTGGCGACAAGCACGCGTTTGCCCGCCTTGCGCAGGTCCTCGGTATGCAGCTTCACGGCGTCGTAAATGCTGGCACCGGTCTGGGCACGCTCGGCGGCAAAGCTGCGGCCCCTCTTGCCACCCAAAGAGACGCTGGCAGAATCCGGACTCTCAAAAGGTGAAAGAGCAAGGCTGGTGCGATCGGCCAGGAGCTGCTGCCACTCCGCCTCGCCAAGGTAGAGCCTGTCGCTGCCCAGCGGCTTGTAGGGTGCCGCACCAAATGAGCCCTTCTCGCGGGCTTCCCGCCGGGCATCATAAAACTCCGCCACCTGCTCGTGGCGCGCCGCCATCGCTTCGCCGGCGGCATGGTCCAGGGAGACGGGAGAGCCCGGCAGATAGTCAAGCAGGGTTTCCAGGCGCTCGTGGAAGAGCGGCATCCAGTGTTCCATGCCCTGGTAGCGCCGGCCGTTGGTGACCGACTCGTAGAGCGGATCATTCAGGTCGAGGCCGCCGAAGGCAGCGGCATAGCCGGTGCGGAAGCGGCCGATGGCTTCCGGTGACAGCAGGACCTCATTGGCAAGGTTCAGGGTGAGCGTCTTCAGCGTTACGTTTGAGCGCTGGGACTGGGTGTCAAACTCGCGGATCGATTCCAGCGTGTCGCCAAAGAAATCAAGGCGCACCGGGTTCTCCGCTCCCGGCGGGAAAATATCGATGATGCCGCCGCGCACGGCGAAGTCGCCGGGATCCACCACGGTGCCCACCCTGGAGAAGCCATTGCCTGCGAGAAAAGCCTGCAGTGTATCGCCGTTGACGCGGTTGCCCGGCGCCGCAGTGAAAGAGGACTTGCCGATGGCCTCGCGTGGCATGACCCGCTGGAGCACCGCATTGACGGTTGCCAGGACCAGCCGCGGCTTTCCGGTTTCCCTGTTCAGTTGGGTGAGGGTTGACAGCCTTCGCGCCAGGACATCGGCGGAAGGCGAGACGCGGTCATAGGGCAAGCAATCCCAGGCGGGAAAGCTGAGGACTTCAAGGTCAGGTGCGAAGAAAGCGATCTGCTCGGTGAGCGTTGCAAGCCGCTGGTCATCGACACAGACATGCAGCAAGGGAAGGTTTGCCAGATGCTGAGCCAGGCGGGGCAAGAGCATGGCATCAAGGCCCTGGGGGACACCTGACAGCGGGATACGGCCGGAAACGCCCAGGCGCGGCAAGAGTTTTGAAAGGTCAATCATGGGCGGAACTTGAGGAGTTCGGGCAGGAGCGCGTTGCCGAGGTTTTCGGGCACGGCAGCCTCGCCGGTGAACCAGGAGAGCAATTCCTGGTCCGGCAGGTCGATGAGGGCCTCAAATGCACTGAGTTCGCTTTCTGTCATGGCCGGCAAGCGGGACCTGGCAAAGCCGCCCATCAGCAGGTCCATTTCCTTGATGCCACGGTGGCTGCTGCGCCATAGAAGACGTTTCCGGCGCAATTCAATGGGCTCAGCTGAAGGTGTCATTGCTGCCTGATTAGCCGCTTCCGCACTTGCGCTGCAACACCTTACCTCACAAAATGGCGCCATGCGTCCTTCTGTTCTCAATCCCCTTTTTGCAAGCGCCACGGGCATCAGGGGCATTGGCCAGAAACTCGAAAAACTCCTGGCGAAATTCCTGCGCGGCGACAGTGCCGCTCCGCTGCGCGTGGTCGATTTGCTGTTTCACCTGCCAAGCGGGGCCGTCGACCGGCGCTTCCGCCCGAGCATCGCGGATTTGCCGCAGGCGGGCATCGTGACCGTTGAAGTCAAGGTTGGCCGCCACAAGCCGCCGCCGCCATTCAACAAGAAACTTCCCTACCGGGTCGAGGTTTCCGACCAGACGGGGACTTTGACGCTGGTATTTTTCCACGCCTTTGCCGACAGTCTGAAACGCAGCCTGCCAGAAGGCGAGACGCGGTTCATTTCGGGCGAAATCAGCTGGTATGGCAGCGAGCCGCAAATTGCCCATCCCGACCATATCCTCACAGCGGATGAATTCAGCCACATGCCGCTGATTGAACCGGTGTATCCGCTGACGGCCGGACTTTCACCAAAGATATTGGGGCGCGCAATCAGGGCTGCCCTCGGACGCCTGCCGGATCTGGCGGAGTGGCAGGATGCGGCTTGGAAGCAACGGCAGCACTGGCCGGACTTTTCGGAGGCGCTCAAGGCGCTGCACAATCCGCAGATCAGCGAGACCCCGTCGGTCACCTCGCCAGCACATCAGCGCCTTGCGTATGATGAGCTTCTGGCCAATCAGCTGGCGCTGGGCCTGGTGCGTGGCCACATGAAGCGGGCCTCGGGGCAGAGTTTCGCAGGCAAGGGCCAAAAGCAGGCGAAAATCATAGCGGCCCTGCCCTATCAGCTCACCGCCGCGCAGGCTTTCGCCAATGCCGAGATCCAGGCCGACATGGCTTCGCCCAGGCGCATGCTGCGCCTGCTGCAGGGCGATGTTGGATCAGGCAAGACCATCGTTGCGCTGCTGGCCCTTGCCAATGTCATCGCGTGCGGGGCCCAGGGCGCCTTCATGGTTCCCACCGAAATCCTGGCGCGACAGCACCTCATGTCACTTCAGCCGCTTTGCGCGGCGGCAGGAATTTCCGTTGCGATTCTCACCGGGCGTGAAAAAGGCAAGCCCCGGGAGGAGATTCTGGGCCGCCTGGCCGAGGGGGCTATCGACCTCCTCATCGGCACCCATGCGCTGTTCCAGGAAGGCGTCGGCTTCAAGAACCTCGGCCTGGCGGTCATCGACGAGCAACATCGCTTTGGCGTACACCAGCGTCTTGCCCTGCAGGCCAAAGCCGGACGCGCGACCGACCTCCTGGTCATGACCGCGACGCCAATTCCGCGGACGCTGGCGCTGACTGTCTATGGCGACATGGATGTCTCAAAACTCACCGAAAAACCTGCCGGCCGCCTGCCGATCGACACGCGCGTGCTGCCGCTTGGGCGCCTGGATGAGGTGGTTGCCGGCCTGCAACGCAGCATTGCGAGCGGCCACCGGGCCTACTGGGTGTGCCCGCTGGTGGAGGAAAGCGAGGTGGTGGATCTCGCTGCGGCGGAGGACCGCTTCAAACACCTGGAACAGAAATTTCCCGGCCGGGTTGGCCTGATCCATGGCAGGCTGAAGGGCGCGGCCAAGGACGCCATCATGGCCGACTTCAAGTCGGGAGGTCTCGATATCCTCGTGTCGACCACCGTGATCGAAGTCGGCGTCGATGTTCCGGAGGCCTCGGTCATGGTGATTGAAAATGCCGAGCGTTTCGGCCTGGCGCAGCTTCATCAGTTGCGCGGCCGGGTGGGACGCGGCGCGGCCAAGTCAACCTGTCTGCTGCTGTACCAGGAGCCGCTTGGCGAAACAGCCAAGGCGCGCCTGAGCATCATGCGCGAGACCGAGGACGGTTTCCGCATCGCCGAAGAGGATTTGCGGCTGCGCGGCGCTGGCGAAATGCTGGGAACCCAGCAAGCCGGCCTTCCGCTGTTCCGCATTGCCGATCTCGCGGCCCATGGCGACCTGCTGGCGGCGGCCCGTGACGATGCGGCACTTGTCCTGGCACGGGACGCTGGACTGAAATCAGAGCGCGGCGAGGCGCTGCGCTCCCTGCTCTACCTGTTTGAACGCGACGAAGCGGTCAAGTTGCTTTCCGCCGGGTAGGTTTCTTGCGCGGCAGTCTGCTTGCCAGCTTCACTTCCATTTCCGGCGCCAGCGGCCCGTCCGGGAAGACCAGGCCCATGGAAATGACAAGTTTCAGGGCATCCTCAACCGTCGTGTTGAGAAGCAGAACTTCGTCGACGTCGCAGAAGAAGACATAGCCTCCGGTGGGGTTGGGGGTCGTCGACACATAGGCGGCATACATCCTGCGGCCCTTCGCCAGGCCCACCATCGCACCATCAATCTCGCGGGAAATGAATGCCAGCGTCCAAATTCCCTGGCGTGGCCATTCAACCAGGCAGGCCTTCTGGAACGATGTGCCCTTCTGGAGGAACAGGGTTTCGAAAATCTGCTTCGATCCCTTGTAAATCGAGCGCACCACGGGCGTGCGGTGCAGTGCCTTGTCCCACAGGCCGATCAGGGTGCGGCCCACCAGATTGGCGGCCAGGGCCCCTACCAGGGTAATGGCGATCAGCGCGAAGACCAGTCCAAAGCCCGGGACCTTGAAGGGCAAATAGGTGTCCGGATTGTAGCTGGACGGAATGTAGGGTTTGAGCCAGGCGTCGAAAATATCGATGAACCACAGGGTGGCCCAGATTGTGATGGCGATCGGCGCGGTGATGGCCAGGCCGGTGAAAAAATAAGCCCTGAGCCGCCCCAAAAAGGGGACGCGCGTTACGCTCGGGAGGTCATTATTGTCGTTGTTCAAGCTTGCCATTGGTGCCAGTAAATCGCATGAACGGCCTTTGCATAGCAAGGGTTAGGCAGGGATTAGGCGAAAATTGGATGAGGCGCGGTTAATTTCCTGGGGGATGGCACCGCTGCATCGCAAATCAGAGCCTAATCCGAGACTGAACCGCCATTGGCCGGGTATTGCTCCGCCCATACCCTCGCACGGGCTTCCGCCTCCAGCCTTTCGTCTTCACTGACCACCGCGTTAAGCTCATCGTAACGGTCAAAAATCGCAGGAAATTCAGAAGGCTTGGTCGACTTCTCGGCAAGAATATACCACATCAGGGCGCGCGTGCGGTCTTTCTGCACGAGTTTTCCATCCCAATACAGATCACCGAGATAGGCTTCGGACAGGGCATGGCGCTTTCTGGCTGCCGCGATCAGCCATTTCAATCCCTGCTGCGGGTTCTTCTTTACGCCCTGACCCTTGATATTCATGAGACCCAGGGAATACTGCGCGCCGGGATGACCGTAGGTTGAGGCGATTTTCAGATAGCTGCTGGCGGCGAACTTGTAGTCCGGCTTGATGCCGGCACCGGCAATCCCGACACGGTAGTAATCGGCCACGCGCAATTGCGCATCCACCATGATGCGCAGCCGGTTCTGATCGCGCTCATCCGGATCATAGGTGTCGGCCACGCGCAAATAATAGGAAAACGCCGTGGCATCATCGCGCGAAACTCCAAGACCCTTGCGATAGATGTGGCCGAGATACCAATCGGCCACAATATTGCCGTCCTCGGAAGCGCGGCGGAAAAATTTGATCGCCCGCTCGAAGTTGCCATTGCTGTAAGCCCGCTTCGCCTTCTTCAAATCATCGGTCCAAAACGGGATGGCGTCGAAATGCGGCAAGTTCAGTTTCGGCGCCGCCGGCAAATAGGAGAAGAAGCCGGCTTCTCCCTCATCGGCGCGGGCTGCGGGCGGCAGGGCAAGCAACAGCATGGCCAGACAGGCGACCAGCAAACCTCTGCCTGAACCTGCAGCCAGCTTCAGGATGCTGCCAAAGGAATGATGGCTGGCGCCATCGGGGCCAAGGGTTTCCTGCCTGCCTGGAAGTCCGGTTTTCAAAATGACGGTGGCGGCCATGGCTGTATCCTGGGTCAACGTCTGCGTTTTGTTCTGGATGACGGCGACACAGTTTTCTTTCCTTCCCTCTCAAACAAACGGCGGCCTCACTTCCCGACCACCGATTTCCCGGTGATCAAGAGCAACCCCGCCCAACATTTCCCAGAAGCCCCGTAAGCTCTGATTCCACAGGTCTCAACTCCTGCGCATTTTCAAGCTAGGTGCCAATTTGGGCGGATCAAAGGTTCATTGTGGCGCAAAATTGCGGCATTCGCACAATTCAAGAATCTGTGGCATTTCAGCAACACTAATCGCATGTCATTGTTTTTAATTGCATAACTCCGACACCATAGTTCATCTGAGGATTGCCAATCGGCCAGAACAGGCACTTCTGATGAAATGATGAATTAATAAGTTTGTCTTTTAGCGGTGAGATTCAGGCTCTGCAAACGACTCGCCACGTTCAATTTCTTGAAGAATTCCACCGGGTTTAAAGCGCCGGCCGGTCCGCAAGCTATTTCTTCAAATCCAAAGCACGCTCCTCGTGAGCCACAAACCATTCCACCATTTCGGTCCAAAGCGACTCGGCAAGGGCGGGATCAAGATGATGGGCCCGGGCCAGGGAACGGGCCCGGTCGATGACATAGTCGATACGGGCGGGAATGCGCGCGGGCATGCCATCGCGATGTTTTATCGCAATAATCGCTTCCACCAGCCGCTGGCGCTCGGCCAGAAGCTTGATGAGCTTCTCGTCGACGGCATCGATCTCATGGCGCAGTTCCTGAATGCCGGTCTTATTCGCTGCTTGACTCATGGCGCTGGAATTGGACCGGAACGGGCAGGAATTGAATGTGTCGAAGCGCCACGCCATCGGAAGAGGCCAATTTTCCGCCGCGGTTCCGGCACCACAACCCAAGGCCTGTCGCCGCGCAGGCCGCGGGCTGTCGTGACGGCAATGGCGTTGCCATGCAGGGCAATTGCATGGGCCCCCAGGCGCCAGACATCAAAGCGGTCAATGCGGGTTTTCACCGACCTGCAGGCGCCGCGCAGGGGATAGGCGGCAATGACGATATCAAGCCCGGCGCAGGAGGGCGGCGCGCCCTCTCCTTCCATGAAGTAGCCAATCTTCCTGCCTTCCACTTCGCCGCGGCAGGAGCGCTCGGCACAGTTCCACCCCGGCCGCGCCGCCGCCTCCTTGAAGGCGACTTCTTCACCATTGGCCTGCAGCCATTTCTCTCCGGCAAAGCGGCCGCGCCGCGGGTTGGCGAAAACCAGCTCACCGCCGCCGTTGCGATAGGCGGCATTGTCGGCCGTGCGCTCGACCAGAACATCGGGGAAAGCGTTAAAGGGGGCCCAGACGAATCCCGAAATCAGCAAGAGGCAACCGACATATTTCACCTGTCCCCGGGCGAGGCAAAGAACCGCGGCCCCGAACGCCAGAAGAATGGCGCTCGCCATTGGCAACTGCGGGACAACGCGCTGGGCACCCGGCAGCCCCGCCACGCCATCGGAGATGGCCATTACCCCTTCCAGGCCCTTGCCAAGCACAACAAGCGGCCAGGCTTCCAATCCCAGCGGCATCAAGGCAACACTCAGCACGGCAAAGGGCATCACAGCCAGGCTTATGACGGGGATAGCCAGTCCATTGGCCAGAACACCATAGGGCGCCAACCTGCCGAAATGATAGGCCGCCGGGATGGACGAAAAGCTGCCGGCAATCAATGTCGTCAGGACTGAGGCCAGCGCGATATTGAAGAACTTCCGCAGATAGTAGAGCGTTCTGCTTTCGATGCGAAAGTCCGGGTCAGGCACGGGCCTGTTCCAGTACTCAAAAAAGGCGGCAAGTCCCATGACCGCCATGAAAGACATCTGGAAACTTGCTTGAATGGCCGACTCCGGCTGCAGGATGAGGATGAGCAGGGCCGCCAGTGCCAAATTCCGGAGGGAAATTGCCGGCCTGTCGACGATGACAGCCAGAAAGACCACGGCAAGCATGATGTAGGAGCGCTGGGTGGCAGCCCCCGACCCTGCCAGCAGCATGTAGGCAAAGCCGAACAGCAGGGCCACGCCTGCCGCCCACTTCTTGATCGGCCAATTCTGGGCAACCTGCGGGAACAGGGCCAAAAAGGCCCTGACAATCCAAAATACCCCCCCGGCGGCCAATGACATATGCAAGCCGGAAATCGACAGGATGTGGGCAAGGCCAGATATCTGCAGGCTTCTGTTGACGTCCTTGGGGATGGAGCCGCGCTCGCCGGTGATCATTGCCTCGGCAAATGAGGCGGTGGGTTCCGGCAGATTCTGGCGAATGCGATTGCCAATGTCCTGGCGCAAGTCAATCAACAGTCCTGAAAGCCAGATGGCTGGAGATCCGGTGCTGCCGCGCAGGTCGATTTTTGAGGTGATGCGGCCGGTTCCTCCCACCCCGCTGAAATAGAGTTGCCGGCCGTAATCAAAACCACCGGGCATGGCCGGCGAAGGGAGCGGGGCAAGCCTTGCCTTGAAGGCAATTTTGCCGCCGATTGGCGGTTCACCGTTCTTGCTGAAGTTTGACAGGCGCAAGCGGCGCGGCAACTGCGCGGTTGCCATGCCTTCAATCTCGAGTGGTTGAAGCGTGACGGTGCGGCGCCGCTCCGAGGCACGCTCGCTATCGCGCACGATGCCGCTTACAAGTATTTCCCCGGTCGCCGCCTTCAGAAGGGGCGTTCCGACAGTCTCGGTGCGGAATTTCGCCAGGGCAAAGCCGCCGAGCAACACGGCCAGCAGGATCATGCCGGTTCGCGCCTGGGCCTTCCAGAAGAGAATGATGGCCAGCAACATGAAAAAACCGGTCAGCGCAAGTCCGGGCTCCCGGGGGAGCATAAAGTAGGCCCAGATGCCGAAGGTGAGCGCGACCGGGGCCCAGAGAACGGTGGCACCGCGCTGCGCTTCCCGCAATTCCTGCAGCTTGCCCACCACGCTTTCGCCCTCTTACGTGCCCCAAGAGCTTGTGCTATTTGCCTAAAGCCATGCCTTCGGGCACCATCCCCGCCACCAGCCTACAAGGAAAACGGTGTTCATGCCATTGCCCGTCGTTACACGCTTTGCCCCCTCGCCCACCGGCTATCTGCATATCGGCGGGGCCCGCACCGCCCTGTTCAACTGGGCCTTTGCCAAGCATACGGGCGGCAAGATGTTGCTTCGCATCGAGGATACGGACCGCGAGCGCTCAACCGACGGGGCGATCCAGGCGATCCTTGAGGGCATGACCTGGCTCGGCCTGACATGGGATGGCGAGGCGGTCTCGCAACACGCCCGCGCCAGCCGCCACCGCGAGGTAGCCGAGATGCTGCTGGCCGCGGGCCATGCCTATCGCTGCTATTGCAGCCCGCAGGAACTTGAGGCCATGCGGGCCAAGGCCGAGGCCGAAAAGCGCCCGATCCGCTATGACGGCACCTGGCGCAACCGGGATGCCAGCGAGGCCCCTCCCGGCATCAAGCCCGTGATCCGATTCAAGTCGCCCCAGGAGGGCGAAACGGTCCTCGACGACAATGCCCAGGGCCGGGTTGTCTTCGCCAACAAGGAACTGGATGATCTCATCATCCTGCGCTCCGACGGCAATCCCACCTATAACCTTTCCGTCGTGGTTGACGATCACGACATGGGCGTCACCCACATCATCCGGGGCGTCGACCACCTCACCAATGCGGCGCGGCAGACCCTGATCTATCTCGCGATGGGCTGGACCGTTCCCAACATGACCCATGTGCCGCTGATTCACGGCCCCGATGGCGCCAAGCTTTCCAAGCGCCATGGAGCGCTGGGGGTTGAGGCTTACCGGGCCATGGGCTACCTGCCGGCGGCCTTGCGCAATTACCTCGCGCGGCTGGGCTGGAGCCATGGCGACGATGAAATTTTCTCCACTGCCCAATTGGTGGAGTGGTTCGAACTCGGCAACATCGGAAAGTCGCCGGCGCGGTTTGATTTTGCCAAGCTCGAGAATCTCAACGGCCATTACCTCCGTCACATGGACGACGACACACTGCTTGATGAATTGCTCGCCTTCCTGCCCCATGCGGAAGGCGGCAGCGACTTGCTGGGGCAAATCGATGCCGGCAAACGCCAGCAACTGCGCAAGGCAATGGCTGGCCTCAAGGAGCGGGCAAAGACCCTGGTTGAACTCAAGAATGGCGCGGCGTTCCTGTTTGCATCGCGGCCGCTGAGGATGGATGAGAAGGCCAAACAAATCATGGCGGATGGCGGCAAGGCCGCCTTGCGGGATTTGGTGCCGGTGCTTGCGGCCTGTGCCGACTGGACGGCGCCCGCGATCGAGGCGGCGGTCAAGGCTTTTGCCGAACAAGGCGGCGTCAAACTGGGCAAGTTGGCGCAACCTTTACGGGCTAGCCTGACGGGATTGTCCACCTCGCCTCCCATCTTCGATGTGCTCGAGGTTTTGGGGCGGGATGAAGCCATGCTGCGTATCAATGATCAGTTGATTTGACCTTTTTGCTGCACTGCAATAAGCTTTAGCAAGATAATTTGGAGAGGCCCCGATGTCTGAACCGGAGAATTCGGCCAAGCTAACCTATCAGGGAAAGACCTACGAGCTCCCTGTCAAAAAGGGGACTCTCGGCCCGGACGTCATCGATATCAGCAAGCTCTATGCCGAAGGGAAGATCTTCACTTTCGATCCCGGTTTTACCTCGACGGCGGCCTGCGAATCCAAGATCACCTATATCGACGGCGACGAAGGCGTTCTGCTTCATCGCGGCTATCCGATTGACCAACTTGCCGAAAACGGCGACTTTATCGAGACCTGCTATCTTCTCTACTATGGCGAACTGCCCAACCAATCGCAGCGCCGCAGCTTTGAGCACGCGATCACCCACCATACCATGATCCACGAGCAGATGGCCCGTTTCTTCCAAGGGTTCCGGCGGGATGCCCATCCGATGGCGGTCATGGTGGCCGTGGTTGGGGCCATGTCGGCTTTCTATCACGATTCAACCGATATCAACGACCCGCGCCAGCGCGAGATCGCCTCGCACCGCATGATTGCAAAACTGCCGACGATCGCAGCGATGGCCTTCAAGTATCACATCGGGCAACCCTTCGTTTATCCGCGCAACGACCTTACCTATGCGGCGAATTTTCTGAACATGTGCTTTGCGGTGCCCTGTGAGGAGTACAAGGTGAATCCGATCCTGGCGCGCGCCATAGACCGCATCTTCATCGTGCATGCTGACAACGAGCAGAGTGCCTCGACTTCCACCGTGCGGCTTGCCGGGTCTTCGGGGGCAAATCCATTCGCCTGCATCGCGGCAGGCATCGCCTGCCTGTGGGGGCCGGCCCATGGCGGGGCCAACGAGGCCGCCCTCAACATGCTGGGCGAAATCGGCACGGCCGACAAGATCCCGGCCTTCATTGAAAAAGTCAAAGACAAGAGCTCGCACATCCGGCTCATGGGCTTCGGCCACCGGGTCTACAAGAACTATGACCCGCGCGTCAA
>CAZRZB010000018.1:0-29097 GCA_964604435.1 uncultured Aestuariivirga sp.
GGAATATTCACATGGCTGCAAAAGAAGTCCGCTTCGGCGGCGAAGCCCGCGAGCGCATGCTCCGCGGCGTTGACATTCTCGCTAACGCGGTGAAAGTCACTCTCGGCCCCAAGGGCCGCAACGTCGTCATCGACAAGAGCTTTGGCGCTCCCCGCACCACCAAGGACGGCGTGACCGTTGCCAAGGAAATCGAACTGGAAGACAAGTTCGAGAACATGGGCGCCCAGATGGTGCGCGAAGTCGCCTCCAAGACCAACGACATCGCAGGCGACGGCACCACAACCGCGACCGTTCTGGCCCAGGCCATCGTCCGTGAAGGCTGTAAGTCCGTTGCCGCCGGAATGAACCCCATGGATCTGAAGCGCGGCATCGATCTCGCTGTTGCCGCCGCGATCGAGGATCTCAAGAAGCGTTCAAAGAAGATCAAGTCTTCCGAGGAAGTCGGCCAGGTTGGCACGATTTCGGCCAATGGCGAAAAGTCGATCGGCGAAATGATCGCCAAGGCGATGCAGAAGGTCGGCAATGAGGGCGTGATCACCGTTGAGGAAGCCAAGACCGCCGAGACCGAACTTGAGGTTGTTGAGGGCATGCAGTTCGACCGCGGCTACCTTTCGCCCTACTTCATCACCAATGCCGACAAGATGCTGTGCGAACTGGAAGACGTTTACATTCTTCTCCACGAGAAGAAGCTGTCATCGCTCCAGGCCATGCTGCCGATCCTCGAAGCTGTGGTCCAGTCGGGCAAGCCCTTGCTGATCATTGCAGAAGATATCGAAGGCGAAGCCCTTGCAACGCTCGTTGTAAACAAGCTGCGTGGCGGCCTCAAGGTTGCTGCGGTGAAGGCTCCAGGCTTCGGCGACCGCCGCAAGGCCATGCTGGAAGACATCGCGACGCTCTCGGGCGGCCAGGTCATTTCCGAAGACCTCGGCATCAAGCTTGAGAATGTCGGCCTCGACATGCTGGGCCGCGCCAAGCGGGTTCGCATCGACAAGGAAAACACCACGATCATCGACGGTTCGGGCAAGAAGTCCGACATCGCCGGCCGGGTGGCCCAGATCAAGGCGCAGATCGAGGATACGACCTCGGACTACGACCGTGAAAAGCTGCAGGAACGCCTGGCGAAGCTCGCTGGCGGTGTTGCGGTGATCCGGGTTGGCGGTTCAACCGAGATCGAAGTGAAGGAAAAGAAGGACCGGGTTGACGACGCGCTCAACGCCACGCGCGCTGCCGTTGAAGAAGGCATCGTACCGGGCGGCGGCGTTGCCCTGCTGCGGGCCAAGAAGGCGGTTGAAGCCATCACCTCGAAGAACCCCGACGTGCAGGCCGGCATCAACATCGTGTCGAGGGCGCTGGAAGCGCCGCTTCGCCAGATCGTCGAGAACGCCGGCGTGGAAGGCTCGATCGTGGTCGGCAAGCTGCTGGAGAAATCCGGCAACCACGGCTTCGACGCCCAGAACGAGGAATATGTGGACATGGTTGCCGCAGGCATCATCGATCCGACCAAGGTCGTGCGTGTGGCGCTGCAGGATGCGGCTTCGGTTGCCTCGCTGCTGATCACCACGGAGGCCATGATCGCCGAACGTCCAAAGGACAAGGCCGCCGGTGGCGGCATGCCCGGCGGCATGGGCGGCGGCATGGGCGGCATGGGCGGCGGCATGGACTTCTAAGTCCAGCGCACCTCAGACGAAATACAGAGCCCCGGTGGAAACATCGGGGTTTTTTGTTGCTCAAGCCGGACTATTGCAGGGTTTGCGGGGTGTGTTAGCTTCTCCGCATCGGGAGGGAACATGCCATGTACACAAAACAGGCCCTGCATGAACTGGGCATAAGATCCGCCGACATCTCCACTGAGCAAAAACGGCAACTCGACGAACTGGGCTTTTTCGTTGTGAAGGATGCCCTTTCAGAAAGCGATACAATACTCATGCGCGACGAGTTTGAACGGATTCACGCCGCGGAAGCCGACAAGGGCGGCCATGAAGTTCATGTGGAGCCCGGAGCGCGGCGCGTCTCCAACATCTTCAACAAGACAACGGCATTTGATAAATGCCTCGAAATTCCTTCCGTGTTGGCGGCTGCCCATTACCTGCTGGGCGAGATCAAGGTCCATGGCGCCAATCTTCGCGATCCCAACCAAGGATACGGACACCAAGCCCTGCATGTCGATGTGCCGAAGCGGTTTGATGATGACTGGTGGGTTCTGAATGCCATGCTCATGCTGGACGACATGACGCTGGAAAATGGCCCCACCCGGGTTGTGCCCACCTCGCACTGGTGGGCTCCCATAAATGTTCCCTATGTCAACCAGTCCGACTGGGAACCCGAGCCGCTCTCGGCCGAGGACCGGGCCCGCATTCCAGCAGATCTCGATGCGCCTTATCCTGGCGAGATCCATGTGACGGCGCCTGCCGGCTCGGCCATCATCTGCAATTCGTCGGTGTGGCACAGCGGAACATTGAAAAAGGGGCCGGCCCACCGGCGCATGCTGCATCTCACTTATACGCGGCGCGACCTGCCGCAACAGCTGGTGCAGCTCGATCACTTGACCCAGGGCCTTTATGACCGGATGAGCCCGGTGCATCGCTACCTCCTGGAAATCGAACCCCCGGGGGCGGGCGGCGTGCTGCGCCAGCCCAAGCGTGACCACAAGGGCTGGTGGAACTGAATGTCCTAACCGCCTGCAGGCGGAGCGTCACTCCCATCCAACTCACGGTTTCTCCCCAAAAGGTGAAGGCCCGTGTAAAGACAGATCATGAAGGGGCTGGTAGAAGGTGCCGCGATGACTCCTCTTACCGATAGGCAGGGACGGTTTTCAGTTCTCAAGTCCGCGACGCTGGCCCTGGCATTGTTGCCTGCCCTCGTCGTTGGTTACTGGCTCACCACCCATCAGTTGGGGCCGCTTCCCGTCAAGGCGGCGTTGCGCCTGATTGGCGACTGGACCATCCGCTTTCTGGTCATCGCCCTGGCGCTCACGCCCTTGCAACGGGTGCTGAACTGGCCGAAAATTACCTTGGTCCGGCGGATGCTGGGAGTGACTGCCTTTGCCTATGGACTCAGCCATTTCATTCTTTTCATCGTGCACTCGAAATTTGATCTGGCCTTCGTCGCGGCAGAAATCATCCTGCGCTTCTATCTCAGCATCGGATTTGTGGCGCTCTTCGGCCTGAGCTTGCTGGCGGCCACGTCATTTGATTTCGCCGTTCGCCGGCTTGGCCGGAACTGGAAAATGCTGCACCGGTCGGTCTATGCGATCGCGGTTCTGGGGCTGCTGCATTATTTCATTCAATCGAAGGCCGACGTGAGCCCGGCGACGCTGATGGCGGGACTCTTCCTGCTTCTCGTGATCCACCGCGTCTTCGTTAACCAAAGGGTGGCCCTGACGGCCCCTGTGCTTGCCGTCAGCGCGGGGCTTGCTGGGCTGCTCACGGCCCTCATGGAATTTGCTTGGTACGCCCTGGCCACGGGGGTTGATCCCTGGCGTGTCGCCAAGGCCAACCTGATGCTCCAGTTTGGCCTCCGGCCATCCCTTATTGTGGTGCTCGTGGGGCTGGTTCCATGCGCATTCTTGATCTTGCGCAATTTTCACGGCAAAGGCTGGTTTAACCTGCAAAAACAAGCAGCCTAAGTAACACTGGCGCCGGAAATTTGTGTTATGGGCGTCTAGCGTCCATATAAGTGTGACCTTTCAAAGCGCAGGCCCATGAACGCCCAGAATTTGCCGGATAAGCAGGAGATTGAGCAGATCTTGGGTCTGGGACCCCGGGCCCAAATGAAACGCCGGCTGCAGCGGGGGATTTGGCTTGCCCTGCTGGGTCTCATCGTTGCCGGCAGCTATCTTTACTATCAAAACTCGCAAACGGCCGTGAACGGGGTTGCCTATGAAACGAGCCTGGCCAAGCGCGCAGATCTCACAGTCACAGTCACGGCAACCGGAACCATACAGCCCACAACGCAAATCGACGTATCAAGCGAAATGTCGGGCATCGTCCGCTCGGTCAACGTGGACAACAACAGCCTGATCAAAAAAGGCGATGTGCTGGCCGCGCTGGATACGGAACGCTTCAAGGCGCAACTGCAGGGCCTGCAGGCCGGTCTGGACATTGCCAAGGCGAAGCTTGCCGATACCGAGGCAACACTGCACGCCAGCGAACTTGCCCTTTCACGCCAGAAGACCCTGCAGGAAAAGGGGCTGGCCATAACCCAGGACCTGGAGGCGGCACAGGCCTCCGAACAGCGGGCCGCAGCTGCGGTTGCCTCGGCCCGGGCTGACATTCAAGTCGTAATTGCCAACATTGGCCTGAAGCAGATGGATATCGACAAGTCGCAAATCCTCTCGCCGGTCGACGGCATTGTGCTGAAACGCGCCATCGAGCCGGGCCAAACCGTGGCATCGTCGCTGCAAGCGCCGATTCTCTTTACGCTGGCCGAAGACCTGAAACACATGCAGCTCGAGGCCAACATTGACGAGGCGGACATCGGCGCGGTGGCCTTGGGGCAGAAGGCCAGTTTCACGGTTGATGCCTTCACCGGCCGGAACTTTCCAGCTCGCATTGAAACCATCGAATTCTATCCCCAGACCAGCGAAGGCGTGGTGACCTACAAGGCAATTCTCAGTGTAGACAATACAGACCTCACATTGCGTCCCGGAATGACAGCCACGGCGCAAATCACCGTGCAGGAAATTTCCAATGCCCTGCTCGTCCCCAATGCCGCGTTGCGCTACTCACCACCGGTTGTCACCAAACAACAGAGTTTCAGTATTTCGCGGCTTTTCCTGCCGCGCATGCCGCGCAGCGAGAAGCCGGCACGGACGGAAACCGCTGCCGGAGAGCGCGTCGTCTGGATGTTGAAGAACAGTGTCCCGGAGGCCCGGCGCATTGTGACGGGGGCTTCCGATGGCAAGATGACGGAAGTTGTCAAAGGCGACATCACCCCCGATATGCCCCTGATTGTCGCGGCAAAGCAGGCGGGAAAATAGGCATGGGCGCATTGCTTGCCTTGCAGAACGTGAGCAAGACCTACGGCGAAGGCGGCGGCATGGTGCGGGCCCTTGATGGTGTTGACCTGGCAATCAGCGCAGGCGAATTTGTCGCGATCATGGGCCCCTCCGGGTCCGGCAAGTCCACCGCGATGAATATCCTGGGATGCCTTGATTCTCCCACCCAGGGCCGGTTCCTGTTCAACGATGTCGATGTGACGAAGCTGACCCGCGACGGGCGGGCGATGCTGAGGCGGAGTTTTCTTGGCTTCGTATTTCAAGGGTACAATTTGCTGAGCCGGACGACGGCAATCGAAAATGTGGAGCTCCCTCTGATCTATCGCGGCACGCCAAGACACGAACGGCGCCAGCGGGCCACTGAAGCCTTGCATCTTGTAGGCCTACAGGGCCGGGAAACCCATACGCCCGCCGAACTGTCCGGCGGGCAGCAGCAGCGGGTTGCGATTGCGCGGGCGATTGTCACAAATCCACTCGTGCTGCTCGCTGACGAACCCACGGGAAATCTCGACACAGCCCGCGGCCGCGAAATCATGGAGCTGCTCTCGGGGCTCAACAAGGCGCGCGGCCTTACCATTGCAATGGTGACCCACGAGGCCGATATGGCAGCTTTTGCCCAACGAACGCTCCGCTTCGTTGACGGAAAAATCGGTTCCGACACACGGAAGAAGGCCGCCTGATGCTGTGGGAAGCCATAAAACTTGCCAATCAGTCGGTGCGCCGCAATGCGCTGCGCTCCATACTCACGCTGCTGGGCATTGTGATTGGTGTTGGTGCGGTGATTGCCATGGTCACCATTGGCAACGGAACCACCCAAAAAGTGACCGCTGACCTCTCAAAACTCGGCAGCAACATGCTTATTGCGCGGCCGGAACGGGAAACTTTTGGACCGGGGGGCGGCGGCGAACTCCGCAGCTTTACCGAGCGCGACGTTGCGGCCCTCCGTGACAATCTGACAGGGGTCAGGGCGCTCGCGCCGTCTTCCACGAAGTCCGCCAGAATCGTCTACGGCGCTGAAAATACCGACGCAAGCGTCAACGGCACGGATTCTGAATTCTTTGTGGCGCAGGACTGGACCTTTGAATCGGGCCGGCCCTTTTCCGATGGTGATGTCCGTTCCGCCAGTTCCGTCTGCGTGATCGGCCAGACGGTCAAAACGGCCCTCTTTGGCCAAGCAGATCCCGTGGGCCAGCGCGTGAGGCTGGGCAATGTCTCCTGCGAGGTCATCGGCACTGTCGCAGGCAAAGGGCAATCGGCCTTCGGCAATGACCAGGACAACGTCGTGTTCATGCCGCTTCGCGCCTTTCAGCGCCGGATTGCAGGCAACCAGCGCATCGCCACAATCTATATCTCCGCGGCCTCCGCCGATGCCGTCAGCGCGGTGCAAGCCACGACAGAAGAAATCCTGCGCGAGCAACGCCGCATTGGGCCCAATCAGGATGATGACTTTTCCGTGCGCGACATGTCGCAAATCGTCAGCACCCTAAGTTCAACCACGGTGCTGATGACGGGACTGCTGAGCGCGGTTGCGGCGGTCAGCCTCCTCGTGGGAGGCATCGGCATCATGAACATCATGCTCGTTTCGGTGACCGAGCGCACGCGCGAGATCGGCATTCGCCTGGCCATTGGCGCCTTGGAAAAGCAGGTGCTCAGCCAATTTCTCGTCGAGGCCATCGTTCTTGCGGTGTTTGGCGGCATCATCGGAATTGTCCTGGGCCTGGGTCTTGCCGGATGGGCCGCCTTTGCGATGGACATTCCGTTTGTTACCAGTCCCGGCATCATCGCCCTGGCATTTGTATTTTCAGGTCTGATCGGCGTTGTCTTCGGCTATTTTCCAGCACGGCGGGCCGCACGCCTCGACCCCATCGAAGCGTTGCGCCACGAATAGCGGGGTTCAGTCCAGCCGGGACAACAGCTCCAAGGTCGGGTAGGAGTCGGCGGGCAAGCCGAGCTGCATTTGTACATCCTTCACGGCAGCGCGGGTTCCCTTGCCGATCTTGCCATCAAGTTTGCCCACATCATAACCCCTTGCCGCCAGCCTTTTCTGCAATGTCACTATTTGCTGGTAGGTGAGAGGCGTCACCTCGGAATTTCCGCGACTGACCTTGGGCGCACCGGCAATACGGGTCGCCAGATAGGAGGCGGTGGTTGAGTAAACCAGCGACTCGTTCCATTTCAGGTAAGCCGTGGTGAAATTCTCATAGACCAGAAATGCCGGCCCGTCTTTTCCCATGGGCAAAAGCAGGGAAGCCGGAAAGGCATCGGCCTTGATGGCCTTGCCGCTTGCCAACTTGACCCCCCATTTGGCCCATTGGGACCTGGGGTGCTGGATGGCAATATCAGCTTCCTCCCAGGGCATGTCCCTGGGCACCCGCACCTCCTGCATCCAGGGCTGGCCGGGCTGCCAGCCGTGCTTGCGCAGGAGGTTGGCCGAGGAGGCTAGAACATCGGGTATGCTGCCGCGCAGGTCGCGCCTGCCATCGCCATCAAAGTCGACGGCACTTTCATTGTAGTCGTAAGGGAGAAATTGCGTCTGGCCAATTTCACCCGCCCAGGCGCCGCGCATTTCATCAGGGTGCAGGTCGCCGCGCTGGATGAGCTCGAGAGCGGCCATCAATTGGGGGCGGAATTTTTCCGGCCGCCGGCAATCCCAGGCCAGGGTGGCAAGAGACTGGACTGTCGGCAGATCACCCGTGTTGGCGCCAAAATCGGTTTCCAGGGCCCAGAAGGCAACGATAACCGGGGCTGGCACACCGAACTGCTTTTCCACCCGGGCAAAGGTCGCCTTGTGCTTTTGGATCAATTCCGCCCCGTGCTTGATGCGGTAGTCGGACACCATGCGGCCTGAAAACTCCAGAAAGCTTTGCGAGAAGACATTCTGCGCCCGGTCTTTCTTGATGATGCCGGTATCGTAGGTTGTGGCATCAAGAACGGAGAGCGCCTGCCGGCCGATGCCGTTTGCGGCTGCTTCCTTGTGAAAGGCCTTGATGAAACCGCCGAAGCCGCTGCCATTGTTTCCGCAGGTCTCGGCCCTGGCCTGATTTCCTGCCATGAGAGCAAACGTCCCGGCACAAAGCATTGCCGCCAAGAATCGTGACTTCATCATTCCAAAACTCCCTGAATTCCAGTTTGGTTATTCATCGCTTGAGTCAAATTCAAGGCCCTGCCTGATGGCCGCGATGCAACTCTCGACCGAATGACCATAGCGTACGTCCGGTTTCTTGATGCCGTTGCGGATGAGTTCGCGCCGCACATGCAGCGATGCCCCGGTCAGATAGACCGGGGCGCCCTGTTTCAAGACTTTCTTCAGGAACCCTTGCAGGGCGTGGGCAGCGGACGAATCCACGAAGGACACTTGGGAAAAATCCAGAATGAAGGCCTTGGGCACTTCATTGATGCGTTCAAGGGTTGCCGATACAGCGCTTGCCGCGCCAAAGAAGAAGGCACCGGAAATACGGTGGATGATAATGCCGGGTTCGGTCTTGTATTCCGCATCCGGCCGCTCATCGGCGTGGTGGTGGGTCTCGACGGCAATGGCCTCGGCCATGCGGTGCATGAACATCAGGCAGCCCAAAACCACACCCACGACAATGCCGGTCGGCAGATCGACAAAGATCACCAGCAGGAATGTCGCAAGAAGAACCACGGCGTCAGCCCTGGAGCTGAAAAGCAGGAGCTTGAATTCGGCGCGCTCCGCCATGTTCCAGGCCACGATCACCAGGATGGCGGCAAGCGCACTCAGCGGAATGTAGCCTGCCAGAGGTGCGGCGACCAGCATGAAGAGCAGAATGAAGCCCGCATGCAGGATGCCCGCAACGGGCCCATGGGCGCCGGCCCGCACATTCGTGGCGGTGCGCGCAATGGTGCCCGTGGCGGTGATGCCGCCGAATACGCTTGAGGCGATATTGGCCAGGCCCTGGGCCACCAGTTCCATGTTGGAGCGGTGCCTGCGGCCGGACATCGAGTCCGCCACCACCGCCGAGAGCAGCGATTCAATTCCTCCCAGGAGGGCCACGGCCAGGGCATCGGGCAGGAGCGTGATCACCTTCTCAAAACTGATGCCGGGCAGGGAGGGAAAAGGAAGGGTGCGCGGAATGCCGCCAAAGCGCGTGGCGATGGTTTCGACATCAAGGTTCAAAGCAAAGGCAAGACCTGCGGCGATTGCTACAGCGATCAGAAAACCGGGCCAGTGGGGGCGGAGCTTCCGCAGGAAGAGAATGACCGCGATGCTGATGAGAGCAATGGCCGTGGAACTGCCGTTCAGGCTTGGCAGGGCTTGCCATAGGGCGCGCAGTTTCGGCACAAGCTCGGCGGGTTCGGCGCCGGCCAGTTTCAGCCCCAGGAGTTCTCTGATCTGGCTGGCAAAAATGATGACCGCGATGCCGGCGGTGAACCCGATGGTGACAGGATGGGGAACATATTTGATGTAGGTGCCAAGCCGCAGCAGGCCCACGCCCAGCAAGATGACACCGGCCATCAGCGTCACCAGCAGAAGCCCGTCAAAGCCATGGCGGTCGATGATCGAGGCCAGCAGGACAATGAAGGCCCCGGCGGGCCCGCCGATTTGAAAGCGGCTGCCGCCGAAAGCCGAAATGACGAAGCCGCCGACGATGGCCGTGTAGAGGCCTTTCTCTGGACTGGCATGCGAGGCAATGGCAATGGCCATGGAGAGGGGAAGGGCGACAATCGCGACGGTCAGCCCGGCCAGGGCATCGCGGCGAAAACCCTCGAGACTGTAACCCTCACGCAGCGTGCTCAACAACTTGGGCGTGAACTCGTCGCGAGGCGGTTTTGCGGGATGGGGGATTTCTGACACGGTGTGTCCCTAGAAGAAGAGAATCAGGCGCCTCATGTTAGCCCAGATTCACGAGGGGTCGTACAAGACGTACGACCCCTCGCTCAGGCGAAAGAACCATAATCCAAAATCCTTGCCTGGTAACGAAAATCTGAACCGGGGGCGATACCAGACTCTCGCAAGCGCGGACTTTAGGTGACTGGCTCCGCCCTAGCCCTGAACTGGCTGACTATAGCCAATTTCACCCACAGTTGAATGTCTCTTCAAGAAATATTTTACAGCCGCCGCGGATTACACGGATTTCCCGAAGGCGCTTTGCAGCACCAGGGCCCGGGGATCGGCCAAAGCTGCCTGACTTGCCGCCAACACCGCGCTGGAACGCAGGATCGTGCCGTCATCAAGAATCTTGAGGTGGTTGGCGGCAAGGGTTGTGCCGGTGGTCGTTATGTCGACGATGACCTCGGCGGTTCCGGCTGCCGGGGCTCCTTCGGTCGCGCCAAGGCTTTCGACGATGCGGTAACCAGTTACCCCCTTGCCGGCGAAAAACCGGCGGGTGAGGTTGAGGTACTTGGTGGCGATTCTCAGCCTTCTCCCGTGGCGCACATAAAAGCTTTCAGACACCTCATCAAGATCGGCCATGGATGCCACATCGAGCCAGCATTCGGGCACGGCCACCACAACATTGGCAAAACCGAACTCAAGGGGGGCGAGGACCGAAACAAGATTTTCCCCGGGTGCGGACTTTTCCCAGAGGAGGTCAGCCCCGGTGATGCCGAAATCGATTTTTCCCTCGTGCAGGCTCTGGGCAATCTCGGCGGCAGAAATGAACGCCACGTCAATATCCGGGATGCCATTCAACTGGCCGCGGTAGCCGCGCTCCGTGCCGCTGCGGCTGATCGCAAGGCCCGCGGCTTCCAGGGCACTGGCGGACTGTTCCATCAGGCGGCCTTTGGAAGGAATGGCGAGGGTGAGCGTCTTCATGCCAGCACCGCCTTCAGGCGCTCGGTGTGGATGGCGCAGCCCACGGCAGACACCGGCACGGGCGAACCCATGTCGGAGAGGAGATTGTCGTAGCGCCCGCCGCCGGCCACCGCCACAAAGCCAGCCGGGGTCTCGACCTCGATCTGGAACACAAAGCCCGTATAGTATTCGAGTTCGCGGCCAAAGGTTGCCTTGAACTCGAAGCGCTTGGGATTGAGGCCCAGTTCCTCCATCTCGCCCAGGCGCGCGGCGAAATACTGCCGCGCGCCATTGAAATGGCGGCCTGCTTCCATGCGGTGCAGGTGCCCCTCAACATTGTCGGCGCGCTCGACGATATCGAGATAGGCGACAATCGCATCGGCCTTGGATTGTGCGAGCCGGGGCTCCGAGCGGTCGGCGAATTTATCGGCGAGGCGGGCGGCGATCTCATCCAGGGAGCGGCCGCCGACCAGCGGCAGGTTTCTCGCCTCCATCTCCCGGGCAACGACATCCGGAGCTGAATCATTGGCCAGCTTGTCGATGAGGGCGGAAATGCTGGTGCGCTTTCCGCCACGATCCGTCGTGAAACTTTCCAGCACCTCGCGGAAGGCATGGGGCCGCCAGAAGTGGTGTTTCAGCCGGTTGCGCCAGCGCGCCGGCATGGGCGTGTCTTCAAGCAAGGCCGAGAAGAGGCCAAGGTCGCCAAGGGTCACGCGGAATTTGGTGAGGCCCGTTGCCTCAAGCGCGCTGATGGCCAGTTTCAGCACCCGGGCTTCAGCCGCGGCGGCAGCGGGAGCGGCAAACCATTCGAGGCCGGCCTGGAGGAATTCCTGCGGGCTCAGGTGCTCATTGGGAAAGCGGAAGGCCGGGCCCAGATAGCAGTAGCGCGCTTCCGTGCCGGGTTTTTCCGCGTGACTGAGATGATAGCGGCAGGCGGGCACGGTGAGATCGGGACGCAAGCACATTTCGGCACCCGATGGATCGGTAAACACAAAGGTCCGGGCCCTTATGTCCTCGCCGGAACGCTCGAGGAAAATGTCGGCGGGCTGGATGATATCGGGGGCGATATAGTCAAATCCGGCGCGCTCGAACACCGCCATGATGGCGGCATTCTGGCGTTCCAGCGCCTCGCGCTCGGGCTTGGATTTACCGGCCATCGCTTGCACTCAAATTGGGAATTCTTCCTTCCCCCCTCGTGGAGGAAGGTGGCGCGAAGCGCCGGAAGAGGGGGTGTTTCCGCATAATCGATCTAACAAAGGACTCGCTGAACCAGCCCCCTCTTCCGTCTCGCGCCTGCGGCGCGATCCACCTTCTCCCGCAAGGGGAGAAGGCAAGTAAGAGGGCAGGGTTCATTTGCGCTCCAGCATTTTCTTTACAGCAGAAACCAGTTCAGCTTCAGGAACCGAAACCTGCGCCAGGCGCTGGCTGGCATATTCCTCGCGGGATTCAACGCCGCTGGCGAGCTGGCTGCCGAGCGCCAAATCCTTCAGCGTGACTTCGCCCCTCGCTTTCTCATCGCCGCCCTGAATGACAACGATGGGGCTGCCGCGCTTGTCGGCATATTTCATCTGGGCCTTCATGCCGGATGTGCCGACATACATTTCGGCGCGAATCGGCGGCTTGGCATTTCGAAGTTGCTGCACCATTTTCTGGTAATCGCCCTGTCTGTCTTTATCCATGACCAGAACCACAACGGGAGCCGTAGTTTCTTTATCTTCGGTCCTTCCCAAAAGCTTCAGCGCGGAATAGAGGCGCGAGACACCGATCGAAAAGCCCGTTGCCGGAACCGATTGCCCGGTGAAGCGCGCAACCAGATCATCATAGCGTCCACCGCCGCCGACGGAGCCAAAGCGAACGGGACGGCCATCTTCGTCCTTCACTTCCATCAGGAGTTCGCATTCGAAAACGGGACCAGTGTAGTATTCCAGACCGCGGACAATTGATGGATCAATTTCGATTCGATTGTTTTCATAACCCGCAGATGAGACGATTTCGTGAATCTGCGTCAGTTCTGCAATTCCCTCTTCACCTCTTGGGCTGCCCCTGACGACATCCTTCAGATTTGCCAGCGTAACTATGTTTGTTACCCCTTTGGAGCCAGTCCCCTGTTGCTTCGAGCCAGTAATGTTCAGAATGCGATCTATTTGTTTGTCATTAAGTCCTGCGCCTCTTGTGAAGTCCCCCGAGTCATCTTTTCGGCCTTCACCCAACAATTGTGCAACGCCGTCGGAACCAAGCCGATCAATTTTGTCGATGGCGCGCATAACAATCATGCGCTTGGTTGCCATTTCCGGACCTAAGAGGCCATTGACTTCCATCACACCGTCCAAAATCTTTCGATTGCTCACTCTCACCACATACTGCCCACGCGGAATTCCCAACGCCTCCATCGTGTCCGCCGCCATCATGCAGACTTCCGCGTCGGCGGCGGGCGATGCGCTGCCTACGGTATCGGCATCGAACTGCATGAACTGGCGGAAGCGGCCGGGGCCCGGCTTTTCGTTGCGGAAGACCCAGCCTTGCCTGTAGCTGCGAAACGGCGTGGGCAGGAACTGCTGGTTCTCGGCCACATAACGGGCCAGCGGCGCGGTCAGGTCATAGCGGAGCGACAGCCACTGCTCGTCGTCATCCTGGAACGAAAATACGCCCTCGTTGGGCCGGTCCTGATCGGGGAGGAATTTACCCAGCGCTTCGGTATATTCGATGAAGGGCTGTTCCACGGGCTCGAAGCCATAGCTTTCATAGACCCCCTCAAT
Organism: uncultured Aestuariivirga sp.; assembly: GCA_964604435.1. Lineage (GTDB taxonomy): Bacteria > Pseudomonadota > Alphaproteobacteria > Rhizobiales > Aestuariivirgaceae > Aestuariivirga. Next base: position 13,508 of record CAZRZB010000018.1, read on the forward strand.
GATGCGCAGCATGCGCTTGAGGCCCCGGATTTCGGCGGGGCCCACATCGCGGAATCCCTTGGCGAGGCGCGCCTTGGGGCGGTTTTGCTTGTCACTGGAAGCCATTGTCTCAACCCGTTTGTTGAGGGCTTCTAGCGCCCTTACTTATCGCGCACAACCTTCTGGTTCTGCTCACCCAGGCCGTCAATGCCGATGCGTATTTTGTCGCCCGGTTTCAGGTATTGCGGCGGCTTCATCCCCATGCCGACGCCCGGGGGGGTTCCGGTGGTGATGATATCGCCCGGCATCAGGGTAAAGAATTCCGAGAGATAGGCCACGATATGGGCCACGCCATAAACCATGGTGGCGGTGGAGCCGTCCTGCACGCGCTTGCCATTGAGTTCCAGCCAGAGGTGGAGGTTCTGCGGGTCCTTCACCTCGTCGGCGGTGACCAGCCAGGGGCCGATGGGGCCGAAGGTGTCGTAGGACTTGCCCTTGGTCCATTGGCCGGAGCGCTCGACCTGGAATTCCCGCTCGGAAAGATCGTTAACGGTGCAATAGCCTGCCACATGCTTCAGGGCGTCGGCCTTCTTGATGTTCTTGGCCCTGGTGCCGATGATCACGCCAAGCTCCACCTCCCAGTCGGATTTCTTGGATTTGGGCGGAATGGTCACATCGTCATTGGGGCCGGACAGGCAGCTCACGTGCTTGGTGAAGACCACCGGTTCCGGCGGCACCTTCAGGCCCGATTCGGCGGCATGGTCCGAGTAGTTGAGGCCGATGGCCACGAATTTCTGCGGATTTGCCACGCAAGCCCCGATGCGCGGGGTGCCGCGCACCAGCGGCAGGGTTTCGAGCTTGAGCTTCTTGAGCTTGGCCAGGCCCTTGGGGGAAATGGTTTCGCCGGTGATATCGGGGATTACCTTCGACAGGTCCCTGATCTTTCCGGCCTTGTCGAGAATGCCGGGTTTTTCCTTGCCCTTTGGCCCGTAACGCAGAAGTTTCATGCCTGGTCCCCTGTGATTGCTGACGGATGCCAGCGTGGTTGATAGCCCTTCGCCAGAACCTCTACGATGAGGGGCGGTGTCAAAAGCCTCGCCTTCATAACCGAAGTCCGGGAAATTGCCACTTCATATTGGGAATGCGACCATTGCAGGAGCAGCGAGCCTCTGACCGCATAGGCCTTGCCCCCATGCTCAAGCATCGCCCCATCGGGCAGGTCGCCCACCCGGGCTTCGTGCCGCGCCAGGCGCTGGGCGTGAAGCTCCAGATCAAATTCCGCGACCCTGCGCCCGCCCATGAACTCCTTTGCCTCGCGGCGGCGGCAGAAGAAACAGGGCCGGTGGCCGGCGGCCAGGGCCGTCACCTCATCGAGAAAGAACAGCGAGGTGTAGCCCCTGCCCATGGGCTCATGGCGGGCTCCTTTCCATTCCAGTTCGCAGCAAATCCAGTGGATGCTGGCCCAACGGCGCCTGCCAAGGGTCTGGTCGTCGCGGTGGAACCTGCCGCCGCGATTGCCCATCATGAGCCCCCGCGCCGCAACGGCGACGATGCTACCGTCGGGCTGTACGCGGTTTTGCAAGGGCACGGGCAGGAGCCGGGGTTGACGCCGGAATGGCAAAAGCGGGTTGCGGCAGCATGAGATTGTGGCGGCCGACTTTGGTTATGTCCTTCTCGCCGCAGAGGCCCATGGTGACATCCAGTTCACCTTTCAGGATTTCGAGAGCGCGGGTGACACCGGCCTCGCCGCCGGCGCCGAGGCCATAGACATAGGCGCGCCCCACCATGGTGCCCTTGGCTCCCAAAGCCATGGCTTTCATGATGTCGATGCCGGTCCTGATGCCGGAGTCGAAGAAGACTTCCGTTTTCTTGCCCACCGCATCGATGATCGGGCCCAGCATGTCGATCGTTGCCGGCGCGCCATCCAGCTGGCGGCCGCCGTGGTTGGACACGATGATGGCATCGGCCCCCGTCTGCACGGCGATCAGGGCATCATCGACATCATTGATGCCCTTGAGGATGAGCTTGCCGTCCCACTGCTTGCGGATGAATTCCACCGACGACCAATCCAGCGTCGGATCAAACTGGTTATTGGTCCAGTCGGCGAGCGAGCCCATGTCGGTCACGCCTTTGACATGGCCCACGATGTTGCCGAAAGTGCGGTTTCTCGTGCCCAGCATGCCGGCGCACCAGGCAGGCTTGGTCATCATGTTGAGAATGTTGGGAATGGTCAGTCTGGGCGGCGCCGAAAGCCCGTTCTTGATATCCTTGTGGCGCTGGCCCAGGAGCTGGAGATCAAGGGTGAGCACGAGGGCTGAACATCTGGCTGCCTTGGCGCGGGCCACCATATCCGATGAAAACCCGCGGTCGCGCATCACATAGAGCTGGAACCAGAAGGGTTTTTCCGTGTGCTTGGCCACGTCCTCGATCGAACAGATGCTCATGGTGGTCAGCGTGTAGGGCACGCCAAATTTCTGCGCGGCGCGGCAGGCTTTTATTTCACCGTCGGCATGCTGCATGCCGGTGAGACCCACGGGCGCCAGGGCCACGGGCATGGACACATCCTGGCCCACCATCTTGGTTTTCAGCGAGCGGTTGTCAATGTTGCGGGCCACGCGCTGGCGGAGCTTGTATTTCTCGAAGGCCCTGGTGTTGTCGGCATAGGTCCCTGTCGTATAGGATCCGGTGTCGCAATAATCGTAGAACATCCGGGGTACGCGGCGCTGGTAGATCTGGCGCAGGTCTTCAATGCAGGTGACGTTGGCGGGGTTCATCTCAGGTTGCTTCCCGAAGTTTGCGGTGAGGCTTCTCTTTTGCCCGCCTTGGGGTTTCACCGCAAGATCGTTTCTCTTGTTAAATCATCCCATTGCAGGGTAGTTTCGCGGCATGCTGAAAATGCCCGAAGCAGACCCGCAAACCATAGGCAAGCGCGCCACGATTGCCGCGGCGCTGCGCCGGATTGTCAAAGGCGAGGGGGTTGTTGAAACGGCCACGGAAATGAGCGTTTACGAGTCCGATGGCCTCACGGCCTACCGGCAATTGCCGCTCGTGGTCGTGCTGCCCAAAACGACGGCGGAAGTGGCAAAGGTGCTGCGTTATGCCTTCGACAACGGCATCAAGGTGGTGCCACGGGGGGCCGGCACCTCGCTTTCCGGCGGGGCCCTGCCCCTGGCTGACGGCATTGTCCTCGGTCTCTCCAAATTCAACCGGATTCTCGACATCGACTATGAAAACCGCTGTGCCGTGGTTCAGCCGGGGGTCACCAACCTGGCCATCACCCAGGCCGTGCAGCACAGGGGATTCTACTATGCGCCGGACCCCTCCTCGCAGATTGCCTGCACCATTGGCGGCAACGTGGCTGAAAACTCCGGCGGGGTGCACTGCCTGAAATACGGCCTTACCGCCAACAACATTCTCGGCCTCGAAATGGTTTTGATCAGCGGTGAAATCATCCGCCTCGGCGGCAAGCACCTGGACAGCGGCGGGCTCGATTTGCTGGGCGTGCTCACCGGCTCCGAGGGCCTGCTTGGGGTGATCACCGAGGTGACGGTGCGTATATTGCAGAAACCGGAAACGGCCCGGGTCATTCTGGTGGGCTTTCCCAGCAGCGAGGATGCCGGAAACTGCGTGGCTGACGTCATCTCGGCCGGCATCATTCCCGGGGGCATGGAGATGATGGACCGGCCCGCCATCCATGCGGTGGAGGAATTCGTCCACGCGGACTATCCGCTTGATGTCGAAGCCCTGCTGATCATCGAGCTTGATGGACCGGCGGTGGAGGTGGATCACCTCATCCAACAGGTCGCCGAAATTGCCCGGAAGAACAGGTCCAGCAGCCAGCGCATTTCAACGTCGGAGGAAGAACGCCTGCTGTTCTGGGCCGGGCGGAAAGCCGCCTTCCCGGCGGTTGGGCGCATCTCGCCTGACTATTTCTGCATGGATGGAACCATTCCCCGCAAGCGCCTGTCCGAGGTTCTCCTTGGCATGGCGGAGCTTTCAAAAAAGTACCGGCTCCGGGTGGCCAATGTCTTCCATGCGGGTGACGGCAATCTGCATCCGCTCATTCTGTACGACGCCAATATGGGCGATGAACTGGCGCGGGCCGAGGAATTCGGTGCGGATATCCTGCGGCTTTGCGTGAAGGTTGGCGGCGTGCTGACCGGTGAACATGGAGTGGGCATTGAAAAGCGCGACCTGATGCCGGAAATGTTTTCGGAAACCGACCTGGCCCAGCAGCAGCGCCTGAAATGCGCCTTCGATGACCGGGGCCTGCTCAATCCGGGAAAGGTATTTCCCACACTCCATGCCTGCGCCGAGCTGGGCCGGATGCATGTGAAAGCAGGAAAGCTAAGCTTCCCGGAGATTCCGAGATTCTGATGACTGTCAATGTCAAACCGTCGAAACCGGCAGAACTCGCCGATCTTGTTGCCCGGGGCGGCAAGCTCGAGCTCATCGGCAGCGGCACAAAGCGCAATATGGGCCGACCACTACAGGCGGAAACGCTTGTGGAAATGTCCGCCTTCAAGGGCATTTCGCTTTATGAACCCGAGGAACTGGTGCTTGAAGCGGGCGCCGGAACGGCTCTCAGTGAAATCGAGAGGACGCTCGCCCAAAACAACCAGCAGCTGGCCTTTGAGCCGCCGGACTACTCAAAATTGCTGGGTGTCCGGGGCAAGGGCACGCTGGGCGGCGTGATCGCGTGCGGGCTTTCAGGGCCGCGCCGCATCAAGGCAGGTGCGGCGCGCGATCATATCCTTGGAATTTCCGGTGTGTCGGGCCGCGGCGAGATCTTCAAGGCGGGTGGGCGGGTGGTCAAGAATGTCACGGGCTTTGATCTGTCCAAACTCGTAGTGGGCTCCTATGGCACCCTGACTGCCTTGACCAGCATTACGGTGAAAGTCTTGCCTGCGGCTGAAACCGAGGAGACCCTTGTCTTCAGCGGCCTCAGCGATACCAAGGCGGTGCAGGCCATGGGCCTTGCCATGCAGTCTGCCTGCGACGTCTCAGGGGCGGCCCATCTTCCTGGAACGCCGGCCCATACTCTCTTCCGACTTGAGGGCATACGGCCTTCGGTGGCCTACCGCCGCCAGAGGCTTGCCAGCCACTTGAAGGTTTTTGGGACCGCCGACCACCTGGATGAAAAAGAATCCCTGGCGCAGTGGAGGGCCATCCGCGATGTCGATCCGCTCAGCAAGGACGATGCGCGCTATGTCTGGAAACTTTCCGTGACACCCTCCAAGGCTGCGGAGACAGTCGCCCGGATTTCAGGGCAGCTTGATATCGAGTATTACTATGACTGGGCGGGCGGCCTCATCTGGCTCGGGGTTCCGCGCAGCAATCAGGCCTACGCCTACATCATCCGCAGCTGCCTCGAAGATGGCCACGCCACCCTGGTGCGGGCCGAGGAGGAGGTACGCGAACGCCTTGAAGTATTCCAGCCCCAGGAGCCTGCCCTCGCCGCTCTCACCAGGAGGGTCAAGGCCGCGTGCGACCCGGCAGGTGTTTTCAATCATGGCCGCATGTATAGAGGCATCTGAGCCATGCAGACACATTTCAGCGCAGAACAATTGCAAGACCCGCATACGGCGGAGGCCAACAGCATCCTGCGAAGCTGCGTGCATTGCGGCTTCTGCACGGCGACCTGTCCAACTTACGTTCTTCTGGGCGATGAACTCGACAGCCCGCGCGGGCGCATCTACCTGATCAAGAACATGCTCGAAAAGAATGAGGCTGCTACGGCGCAAACGGCTAAACACCTTGACCGCTGCCTGTCGTGCCTCGCCTGCATGACCACCTGTCCCTCCGGGGTCAATTACATGCATCTCATGGACCAGGCCCGGGCGCATGTGGAAAAAACCTACCGGAGGCCATGGTCTGAGAAGTTGCTGCGCGCCATGCTTGGCTTTGCCATGCCGCGGCCGCGGGTATTCAGGCTGGGCCTAGCTGCCGCACGGCTGGCAGCGCCCCTCGCGAAAACCATTGCCGGCCTGGGATTGAAGCGGGTTTCGGCACTGCTGGCGCTAGTTCCGCGCCGGAATGCCGTCCCTGAAAAACTGGGGGCCCCCGGCACTTATCCCGCTGAGGGGAAAAAGCGCGGGCGGGTGGCCCTTCTCATGGGCTGCGTACAGAGCGTGATTGAGCCATCCATCAACGCCGCCACCATCCGCCTGCTGACCCGGCTTGGCTATGAGGTCGTGGTGTCGGCAGGGGAATCCTGTTGCGGCTCGCTCACCCATCATATGGGCAAGAAGGCTGATGCGCTCTGGTGGGCCCGGCGCAATGTCCATCACTGGGCCAACGCAAGGGTCGATGCGGTCATCATTACGGCATCAGGCTGCGGCACGACCATCAAGGACTACGGCCACATGCTGCGCTTTGACCCCGTCTATGCCGCACGCGCCGCAGCCGTCAGCGCCAAGACAAAGGACATTGTTGAGTTCCTTTCAGAAATTGAACTGCCTGCGGCTTCGCAAACGCTGCGCGTGACCTATCATTCGGCCTGTTCCCTGCAGCATGGCCAGAAGATGGGAAGCCGGGCGCAGACTCTTCTGCGCAATGCCGGATTCAAGGTGCAGGATGTTCCGGAAGGCCATCTCTGCTGTGGTTCGGCGGGCACCTACAACATCATGCAGCCAGACATCGCCACCCAACTCCGCGACCGGAAGATCAAGAACATCCAGACCACCAATCCGCAGGTGATTGCCGCCGGCAACATTGGCTGCATTGCCCAGCTTGCCACCGGCATGCAGGTGCCGGTCGTTCACACTGTCGAGCTTCTCGATTGGGCCTATGGGGGGCCGCAGCCCGGGAAAATAAAGCATCTCAACGGGGGTTCCTGACTATGGCCAGAATGCCAGCCGGTGTTGCGGTACATGGCACCATGTTGCCGGAATACCGCTCGATCCTGACACCCGATGCCCTTGGATTCCTGGCGGAACTGCACCGTAACTTTGATGGCGAGCGGCAACGGCTGCTGGCCTTGCGCGCCACCCGGGCAAAACAATACAGCCGGGGAGAGCTTCCCGGCTTCCTGCCGGAGACCCTTTCCGTTCGCGAAGGCGCATGGCGGGTGGCCCCCATCCCGGCCGATTTGCAAGACCGCCGTGTCGAGATCACCGGGCCCCCGGACCGCAAGATGGTGATCAATGCGTTGAATTCCGGCGCCAAGGCCTTCATGGCCGATTTCGAGGATTCAACCTCTCCCATGTGGGACAATCTCATCCGCGGGCAGATCAATCTCAGGGACCGCTGGACCGGCGCCATGGACCACCGCGACAAGGATACGGGCAAACACTATGTCCTGGCCAAGAAGCCTGCCGTTCTCATGGTGCGTCCACGCGGCTGGCACCTGCCGGAAAATCACCTGCGCATCGACCGGCACGCCATCTCCGGTGCTCTCTTTGATTTCGGACTCTATTTTTTCCACAACGCCAAAGCGGCAATCCGTCATGGCTCAGGTCCCTATTTCTATCTGCCCAAGATCGAAAGCCATCTTGAGGCGCGCCTGTGGAACAGTGTTTTCACCTTTGCCCAAAGCGCCCTCGGGCTGCCGCTTGGCAGCATCAAGGCCACCGTCCTCATCGAAACCCTGTCTGCCGCCTTCGAGATGGATGAAATCCTCTATGAACTGCGTGAGCATATGGCCGGGCTCAATTGCGGGCGCTGGGACTATATCTTCTCCTTCATCAAGACTCTGGCCCCCAACCGGAAATACATTCTGCCTGACCGCTCGCAGGTGGTGATGTCAAAGGCTTTCCTTGCCGCCTATTCGGCGCTGCTGATCAAGACCTGCCACAATCGCTCTGCTTTCGCGATGGGCGGCATGGCGGCCCAGATTCCTAACCGCAAGGATCGGGAGGCAAACGAGATCGCCCTGGACAAGGTGCGGGCCGACAAGGAACGGGAGGCGCGCAATGGCCATGACGGCACCTGGGTGGCACATCCGGATCTTGTGCCGGTTGCCATGGACGTCTTCAACGCCCTGATGCCGACGCCAAACCAACTCTACGTCAAACGTGAAGATGTCGTTGTGGGCCAGAAGGAGCTTCTGGAGGTTCACAAGGGAAGCAAGACCGAGGCCGGTTTCCGCGAAAATATTCGCGTCGGGGTCCTTTATATTGAAGCGTGGCTCAGGGGGCACGGGGCGGTTCCGATCAATAACCTGATGGAGGATGCGGCCACCGCCGAAATTTCACGCTCGCAGATCTGGCAATGGCTGAAATTCGGAGCAACCCTCGATACGGGCGCGAAGGTCACAGGCAAGTTCTTCGAGAAATGCCTCAGGGAGGAAATGAAACGGGTGAAAGAAGAAGTGGGGGAGAAGGCTTACCAAGAGGGGCGCTTCAAGGAAGCAGTCAGCCTCTTCAAGGCCCTGTCCACATCCCGGAACTTCGTGCCGTTCCTGACACTGCCTGCTTACAGGAAGATTGTTTAATCCTCGTCAAATTTGGATTCGACCAGCGCGGCGAGGGCGGCCATGGCCGCCTCGGCCTCGGGCCCCGAAGCTTCAACGCTGATCGAGGTCCCCATCGCGGCCGCCAGCATCATCAGGCCCATGATGGAGGTTGCCGGAACCGTATGGCCATCACGGCTCACGGTGATGCTGGCATCGAAACCTTCGGCACATTTCACAAATTTCGCCGAAGCCCGGGCATGGAGCCCGCGCTCATTGATGATTTCCAGTTCCCTGACCAGCGCGGGCATCAGTCCCCCAAAATCTGGCTGGCGATATTGATATACTTGCGTCCGGCATCCTGGGCGGCCGCGGCGCATTTATGCAGATTCGACTCTTTTCTCACCCGCACCAACTTCACCAGCATGGGCAGATTAAGCCCGGCCACGACTTCGACGTGGCCCTCTTCGAGAAGCGAGATCGCCAGGTTCGAGGGGGTTCCGCCAAACATGTCGGTCAGAATAATAACGCCTTCGCCCGTATCCACGGATTTCACCGCTGCGGCAATATCAGCCCGGCGAAGCTCCATCTTGTCGTCGGGACCGATGGCGACGGCCGCAAGCTTGTCCTGGGGGCCGACAATATGTTCCAGGGCGTGGATAAATTCATTGGCAAGACGCCCATGGGTTACGATAACGAGGCCAATCATTTGAGGTCTATGAGATCACGCATTGCCAGGCTTTGCCCCAATTGCCGTATAACCGGCGCACATTGCCCTTATCCTGGCCACCGCGCAACACTTTCACCGGCCGCCACCGGGCTGCTTCAGCCAGTTCAGTGCGGCACGCAGCCGCGCCGGAGCAGAAGCCGCTTTGCCGTCGATCTTGACCATAGGCAGGGCAAGGCCGAGAATCTCATGGGTGCCAGAGGCGGGAAGGCGCTCAATGGCTGAATGGTCCTCCAGCTTGACTATCAGCGCCAAGGCCACTGAAGGTTGCGGAGCCAAAGCGACGATATCGAGCCCCCTGATTTCCAGTTTGCCCTGAAGGGCTGCGGGGGCTGCGGCAATAAGCCTGTCCTTGTCGCGGGTGATCATGACCTGATCATCGGACACCAGTTGGCCCGTCATGAGGGTCCCGGAAATCCCAAAGCCCGGGGCATCAATGAGCCGGAGCGCCAGATCGGATTTTCCGACACCCGGCTGGCCCAGAATGAGGACGCCCTCGCCCCCGACCATTAGGCAGGTCCCATGCAGGATAATTTGATGTTGCGCCATTCAGCTTGCCCCGGGCGGCATCCAATCATCGGAAACGGCGGGCAGCCGCACGATAAACCTTGCTCCGAACACCGGCTTTTCCATATCGCCGGGAGCCCTGCCATAGCGGTTTTCCGCCCAGATGCGTCCCTTGTGGGCCTCGACGATCTGCTTGGAGATGGAAAGGCCAAGGCCTGAATTCTTGCCGAAGGATCCTTCCGGGCGGTCCGTATAGAATCTCTCAAATATCCGCTCCAGATTGTCCGGACTGATTCCGGGACCCTGATCCTCTACGCGAACCTCCACATCGGGGCCCAAGCGGCGGACACGGACATGGATATCGGTGTTCTTGGCGGCGAAGGACCGGGCATTATCCAGGAGATTCCTGAAAACCTGACCGAGTCTTGATTCGTGGCCAAGAACCACAAAGGCAAGCAGCGGATCATGGGCGTTGCCCGCGGGCACAACCTGCAGGACAATTTCCGCCTGGTCTTCTTTCCTGGTTTCATTGGCGAGCGTCGATATCGCGCCCAGAAGCCTTGCCACATCAACCGGATTGGCTTCGGCCCGGGCCAGTTCGGCATCAAGGCGCGAGGCATCGGAGATATCGCTGATGAGCCGGTCAAGGCGGCGCACATCATGTTTGACGATTTCGACAAGCCTGGCTCGCTGCTCGTCGGTTTTCACCATGGCAAGGGTTTCAACCGCACTGCGCAGCGAGGTCAGCGGATTCTTGAGCTCATGGCTCACATCCGCGGCAAAGGCCTCAATGGCGTCAATGCGGTTATAGAGCGCCCCAGTCATGTCCCGCAGCGCGCCCGAGAGATGGCCAATCTCATCGCGCCTTCCCGTGAAATCCGGAATTTCCACGCGCTTGTTAATGCCGCGGCGCACCCGTTCGGCGGCAGCCGAGAGCCGGCGGATGGGTTCGGCTATGGTGCCGGCCAGGAAGACCGAGAGAAGGATTGTCACCAGGGCCACAAAGCCGAAGGTAAGCAGCACCACGCGGCGTTCCGCCCGCAGGACATTGTCGATCTCGCCGCCCGAGGTCGAGAGCACCAAGGCACCAAGAACGGCCCTGAAGCGCTGCACCGGAACGGAGACCAGTACAATGATGTCACGCTTTTCGTCCAGGCGCACGACGCTGACCACGGCGCCGGTGAGAGCCGCCGCCACCTCCGGGAAATCCCTGCCGTTGTCGAGGCTGTATTCCTTCTGCAACGGATAATCATAGGCGAAAAACCAATCGAAGGCCTTGTTCCACAATTGCGCTATCAGGCTGGGCGAGTCCGCATCGCGTGGCGGAAGATCCGACTGGATGATATCGCCGCCGCCGTACAGGAACCTGCTATCGACCACCAGGTTGCCCTCGGGATCAATAATCCGCCCGCGGATGGTCGAGTTGGCCAGCAAGCGCCGCAGCACGGGGCCAGTGGTTTCCGGATTGATCGGAAAATCGAGGTTGCCGAGTTGGTCAGCGTCGGGAGCCACCGGATCGGTCGTATCGTCCAACTGGTCCGGGTTGATGACGATGGAACCGGTGTCGGCTGTGGCCGATCCGGCCACCGCGGCGGCAATGATCTGGGCCTGGGTGGTCAGGCTTTGCACGCGGGCATCGATCAAGCCTTGCCGGAACTGGTTGAAGTAGAGAATCCCCGTCACCAAAATGACGAGACCCAGGAGATTCAGCAGTACGATGCGGCTCGCCAGCCTCCGGGGGGCAAGACGGTGCAACAGGCTGCGGCGGCCGGCGGCGGGCAGGTCGAAATACTCAATCTCCTGGCCCTCGTCGTTCTCATGGCGCACATACGCCTCGGGTGCCGCGGTCTTATCGAGCATTTCGCACCCTTACGGGGGAGGAAATTCTATTGTTCCTTGAAACGATAGCCAACACCATAGAGTGTCTCAATCCCATCAAAGGCCGCATCGACCTGATTGAATTTCTTGCGCAGGCGCTTGATGTGGCTGTCGATGGTGCGGTCATCCACATAGACCTGGTCATCATAGGCTGCATCCATCAGGGCGTCGCGGCTTTTTACAATCCCCGGCCTCTGGGCCAAGGACTGCAGGATGAGAAATTCAGTGACCGTCAGGGTAACAGGCTTGCCGTCCCAGGTGCAGGAATGGCGGTCCGGATCCATGGAGAGCTTGCCGCGCTCGATGACTTTGGCCGTATCGGTTGGCGGGGCGGTGCCGTCACGGGCGCCGGCGCGGCGCAAAACCGCCTTTACGCGTTCAATCAGCAGGCGTTGGGAAAAGGGTTTCTTGATGAAATCATCGGCCCCCATCTTCAGGCCAAAGAGCTCGTCGATCTCGTCATCCTTGGAGGTCAGGAAGATGACCGGAAGATCAGTCTTCTGGCGGATGCGGCGCAACAGCTCCATGCCGTCCATGCGCGGCATCTTGATGTCAAAGATGGCCATGTCCGGCGGCTGGTCCTGCAAGCCCTGGAGGGCCGCGGCGCCATCATTGTACTTTTGAACGGAATAGCCTTCAGCTTCCAGCGCCATGCCGACCGAAGTGAGAATGTTGCGGTCATCGTCAACCAGTGCGATCATCGGCATCTTCTTGTTCATCCGTTGTTGTTCCAGTCGGCCGCCTCTAAGTATGAAACTAGAACAAATTGTGGCAAACAGCAAAGCCGGACTGATCGGAGCTTTTGTGAATCTTGGTAAATGACTGAAAAATGTACATTTTCTGGAACCTCCATGCGCCAGTTGCTGCGCCGGGCAAGGACCTGTTCGCTTGCCACCCTGAACCGGGGGGATGGGACGCCCTATGGATCGCTGGCCAATATCGCCACCGATGTGACAGGCTGGCCCCTTATCCTGATCTCGCGGCTGGCGTGGCACACGCTAAATCTGGAAACAGACACGCGCGCCAGCCTGCTGGTGGGTGAAATCCCAGAACGGGGCGACGCCCTGCTGGGACCGCGGGTGACCGTCCTGGGGCGCTTTGAGCGGATCGAAGACGCAAATCTGCGACGGCGCTACCTGGTCCGCCATCCGCAGGCGGCACTCTATGCGGACTTTCCCGACTTCTCTTTCTGGCGCCTGAGGCCTTCGGCGATCCATGGGGTTGCAGGTTTCGGGCGCATCGAAACCCTGGTGCCAGATGCGGTGTTTCCGCCGGCACCGGATATGGAAACGCTTGAGGCTACCGCGATCGAACACATGAACCGTGATCATGGGGACGCCATCCACCTCTATGCCACGAAGATATTGAAGGCCAAGCCCGGCCCCTGGCGCGTGCTGGCCATTGACCCTGATGGCGCAGACCTGGGTCTCGATCAGCAAAGCCTGCGCCTGGATTTTCACGGGCCAGCCTTCACCGCCGAGCAGCTTCGGAACAAGTTCGCAGAACTGGCTGCGGAAGCCCGGCAGCCCCTTCGCTGAGCGGGCCGTGCCCTCAGGATGCGGCGCCAGGCAGGCAAACGGATCAGGATATAGTGCCTGCGCGGCCTAAGCCGAGAGAAGTTCCTTGGGCGGCACCTTGGCGCCGGTCATGAAGGCCACCGCATCCGACATGGTGTACTGCTTGGGATCAATGACGCACAGGCGCCTGCCAAGGCGGTGGATGTGGATGCGGTCGGCCACCTCGAAGACATGCGGCATGTTGTGGGAAATTAGGACAATGGGCAGGCCCCGGCGCTTCACGTCGAGAATAAGCTCAAGCACGCGGCGCGATTCCTTCACGCCCAGGGCGGCGGTGGGTTCATCCATGATGACAACCTTGGAACCAAAGGCCGCGGCGCGCGCCACGGCCACGCCCTGGCGCTGGCCGCCGGAAAGGGTTTCGACCGCCTGGCTGATGTTCTGGATGGTCAGCAGCCCGAGTTCCGTCAGCTTGTCGCGGGCCCGCCCTTCCATGGCGGAGCGGTCAAGCATGCGGAAAATGCTGCCGAGAATGCCGGGCTTGCGGATTTCCCTGCCAAGAAACATGTTGTCGGCAATCGACAGCGCCGGTGACAGGGCGAGGTTCTGATAGACGGTTTCGACGCCGGCGGCGCGGGCTTCCATGGGCGACTGGAACTGCAATGCCTTGCCGTCGAGCGTGATCACGCCTTCGTCGGGAAGGACAGCGCCGCAGATCACCTTGATCAGGGTCGATTTGCCCGCGCCGTTGTCGCCGATGACGCCGAGGATCTCGCCGGGATAGAGATCAAAATCGGCGTGATCGAGAGCGGTGACGCGGCCGTAGCGTTTGACCAGTCCGCGGGCGGTGAGAAGCGGTTCGGGTTTCGGTTCAACGGGTTTTGCAAGCTTGGCCATGACGATTATCCTGCAACCTTTCTGATCCATTGATCGACCGCAACAGCACCGATGATCAGCACGCCGATAAGCAGATAGGTCCACTGGGCATCGGCGCCGTAGAGACGCAAGCCGAGCGAAAAGACGCCGACGATAAGCGCGCCAAAGATCATGCCAAGGATTGAGCCGCGCCCGCCGAACAGCGAGATGCCGCCAATCACCACGGCGGTGATCGATTCGATGTTGGCAAACTCGCCCGACGTCGGCGACACCGAACCGATGCGGCCGATGAGCACCCAGCCGGCAAAGCCGCAGATCAGTCCGGAAATCGTGTAGACTCCGATGAGCATGCGGGTCACCGGCACGCCTGCCAGACCCGCCGCGTCCGGATCATCACCTACCGCATAGAGACGCCGTCCCCAGGCCGTGTAGTTGAGGATATACCAGAGGAGCAGTACGAGCAGGATCATGAAGACGACGCCAAGCGTGAACACGGCTCCCTGGATGTTGATTTGCGAGCCGAAGACCTGCAGCAGCGGCGCCTGGGCTTCGATGTCCTGGCCGCGGATCGTTTCATTGCGCGAGTAAATGTATTTCGTGGCGTTGTAGACCTGCCATGTGCCGAGCGTCACGATGAAGGGCGGCAGCCTCATGTAGGCCACCAGCCAGCCATTGATGAAGCCGCAGAGAGTGCCGCAGGCAAGGCCACACAGGATCGAAACGGGGACCGGAATGCCGTAACGGAAGGTAAACTGCCCCATCACGACAGATGACAGGACCATGACGGCGCCTACCGAAAGATCAATGCCCGCGGTAAGAATGACCAGGGTCTGGGCGGCGCCGATAATACCGACGATGGCGACCTGTTGAATGATCAGCGTCAATGAGAAGGCGTTAAAGAACTTGCCGCCAACGAGAACGCCGAAGACGGCAATCGAAAGGATGAGGACGATGAGAGGCACGGCGGCCTGGTTCGAATGCAGGAAGTGTTGGGCCTTCTCAAACGGGGTCTTGATGTGCGATTCGAAAGACGCGACCGACGCATCGCTCTGATCGAGAACTTTTTCAAATCCTTGGGCCTTGGCCATCCCCATCTCCCTGTTGGCGTTTGTTGCGCCTCTACTTATTGCAAAAAGGGCGGCCACGTGGGCCGCCCTTCCGTGTTTCGATGATCATTCACCGAATTCAATGGCAGATCAACCCCAGCACTTGGCCAGGCCTTCCTTGGTGTCGATGGAAGGAACGCCTTCAACTGGCGCGTCAGTTATCAGGGCAACGCCGGTGTCGAAGAAGTTCTTGCCTTCGGTGACGCCGGGCTTCTCGCCGGTGTCGGCGAACTTCTTGATGGCTTCGACGCCAAGCGCTGCCATCAGCAGCGGATACTGCTGCGAAGTGCCGCCGATGACTCCAGCCGCGACGTCGCGCACACCCGGGCAGCCGCCGTCAACCGACATGATCAGCACCTGCTTCTCCTTGCCGACAGCCTTCAACGCTTCATAAGCGCCGGCAGCCGCAGGTTCGTTGATAGTGTGAATCACGTTGATGTCCGGATTGATCTGGAGGAGGTTTTCCATGGCCTTGCGGCCGCCTTCCGGATTGCCGTTGGTGTAGTCATGACCGACGATGCGCGAATCATCTTCGTCACCAATGACGTTGGGATCCTTCACGTCGATGCCGAAACCCTTCATGAAGCCCTGGTCGCGCAGCACGTCAA
>CAZRZB010000019.1:0-28946 GCA_964604435.1 uncultured Aestuariivirga sp.
GCCTTCAGGTTGCCCCAGAAGCGCGGCTCATCAATATTGTCCTTGGTGATCGCGGCACCCGGAATCTTGATATTTGGGCCCCACTTCTCAATTGTGACGGTGGAATCAAGGCCAAGAACCTTATAGGTGCCGGGCTTGATTTCCTGCTTGTTCACGACCTTGTCGGCAAACATGGCGATTGCCGCAGCCTGGGCATAAAGCGGTTGCTCAACCTCGACCTGCTCCCAGCCCTTGCGGATGAGATCCAGGCCAACCGGCGCACCGTTTGACGAGACAAGCATGACATCGCCCGGTTTCTTGCCCTTTGCTTCCAAAGACGCAACGGCAGCAACAGCCAGATGGGCCGCATGCACGAAGATCAGATCGATGTCAGGATTTGCGACGAGCTGGTCGGAGACAATCGTCCCGGCATTCGAGGCTTCCCAGGCCATGGCGGGCAGGGAGATGATCTGCGCGTCCGGGAAATCCTTCATCTTCTCCTCGAAACCCTTCTGGATATCGAGCGTGTAGGGATCGGCAGGGTCGCCAAGAACCTGGAGAATCTTGCCCTTTACGTCGCCGTTCTTCTCTTTCAGCAACCGCTGAATTTCACCGGCCGCGACGTAGCCGATCTCGACGGTTCCGGCCACCGAGGTAAAGTCGCTCGGCGTAGCGGTGATCTGCCGGTCGAATTCCATGACCGGAATGCCAGCGGCGCGGGCCTTTTCGATTGAAGGCTGAAGCGCGTTGAAATCAACAGCTGCCAAGACGATGGCCGCGGGCTTCAGAGTAATCGCATCGTTCATCTGGCTCTGCTGCAGGTCGGTCTTGTTGTCGGCATTGAGGGTGACGACCTCATAGCCGACGTCCTTCAGGAATTTTTCGATGGCGCTGACGGATTCCGTCTGGAATTCGTCAAGCAGCGTGGGCACCATGTAGTAGATTTTTCCCTTGGATTGGGCGTAGGCGGGAGAAACCAGCGTGAGGGCGGTCAACGCCAGCACGCCAGCTATGGCAGTGAGTATTCGTTTCATGGGACGGCTCCTTTTGTGTTGATCGGATTTCATGGGCCATTCGGCCTCGTTTTTTGGGCTTGGCCAATGACGGCTTCGCCGGTGATCATGCGGACGACTTCATCCGGACTTGTCTTTTCCCGCGCCACGTCGCCGGCAACCTTGCCTTGGCGGATGACCACTATGCGGTCAGCCACCTGGAACGCCTGCGCCATGATATGGGTAATGATGACGACACCGATCCCTTGGGCGGCGATGCGCTTGATCATCTCCAGGCCGCGGCGCGTCTGCTCCACGCCGAGCGCCGCGAATGGTTCGTCGAGAAGCACCAGCTTGCCGCCCCAATGGACGAAGCGATTGAGCTCAATCGCCTGGCGCTGGCCACCGGAGAGATGTTCAACATTGACCCGCAGGGAAGGGATTTTCGTTCCGGCGCTGGCAATGGCCTTCGCCGTTGCCTCGTACATTTCCGCTTCCTGCAGGATGGGAATGCCGAAATAGCGCTTTACGATCTCGCGCCCCATGAAGAAATTTGCCACCACGTCCACGTTGGTGCAGAGGGAAAGATCCTGGTAAACGGTTTCGATGCCGGCAGTTTTCGCCTCGGCGGGCGAAGCAAAGTTGCATTTCTTGCCTTCAAACATGACCTCGCCGGAGGTCGCTTCCAGGCCACCGGCAATAATCTTTACCAGCGTGGATTTTCCGGCGCCGTTGTCACCGAGCAAAGCAACCACTTCGCCCTGGTTAATGTCAAAACTGACACCTCGCAGCGCTTCAATGGCGCCAAAATTGCGCGTTATGTTTTGCAGACTCAGCAGCGGAACTTTCTCTGTCATGCAGCCTCCACGCGCTTGAACATTGGATCACGCAATTCGCGGCCGTCATCCTGGGTGAACTGCACGCCGAAACGCGGCGACAGCACGCCAGCAATAGCGAGGGCCCCGGCTCCGCGCAAGACGGCGTCGTTTCCCACGGTTGAGTGCATCAGGCGCGGAGCCTTGCGGTTTTCCCGCTTGGATATCGAATTGGCCAGCGGCTCCGACGCGGCGACCAGCCGGGCCAGCAGCGCCTCATTGGTCAGCCCGCCGATGATAATCGTTTCGGGATCGAAGAGATTTTCAATCGTCACGATTGCCGACCGGAAAAGTGGCATGGATTCACTGATCCAGCCTTCAATTCCAATGAGTTTTGCCCTGCGTTCAAAGGCTTCCAGGGAGAGGTAACGCTCCAGGCATCCGCGATTTCCGCATGGACAGGGTTCGCCGCCGGGAACCAGGGGCAAGTGGCCAATTTCGCCGGCATTGCGAAAGCTTCCGCGCAGGGGTTGGCCATCCTGCACCATGCATCCGCCCAGGCCGACACCGAAGTAGAGATAATAGAAATCGCGAAAACTCCTGCCGGCGCCATAAAGCCGTTCACCGAGTGCCGCGGCGGCGTGATCCACCTCGATGAAAGCCGGCAGACCTGATCCTTCCGCAAGGCGCTGCTGTACCTGAACGCCTTTCCAGCCCTCAAGTGTCGTGGGGCCGACAAAGCTCATGGATTCCACGTCAAACGGCCCGGGCATTGCCAGTCCAATGCCCAGCATGCGGCGGCCCGGCCTGGCGGCCTTGAATTTGCCCACAAGCCTGAAAATCTCCCGAAAAGCTGTCTCGGGTGAGGGATGGGAAAGTCTATGCTGTTCGCGTACCACCACTTCGCCTGCAAGATTTACAAGGGCAGCCTCAAGCCCCAGAGGCGTCAAGCTGATGCCGATTGCATAGCCGCCGTCGGGGTTGATGCTGAGGTTGGTGGCGGGATAGCCGCGGCTTTTCGGGACCTCGCGGACACCTGCGATATACTCCTGATCTTCCAGTTCACGAATAATGGTGGATACGGTTTGAACTGTAAGACCTACGCGACCGGCAATGTCGGCACGGGCAAGCGGCCCATGCTGACGTATGGTCTCGAGCACAATCCGCCGATTGTACGGACGCCCAAACTCCTGGTTCGTTCCCTTTAGAGCCATTTCGCTGGTTCTTTTTTGTTTGCCTGCTATCACGAAAGCACGAAATAAATATAAAATCAAATGGATTTCAAAAAACTATTCGGTTTACCAATGGACTTTTTGGAGGATTCCTGACGAGATGGCCGGATACTGGCCCATGCAATTGACGATAGGGGAACAAATAAAATGAACGTTGACGCCCGCCTGAAACAACTCGGCATCATCCTGCCGGAGCTGCCAACACCCAAAGGAACCTATGTTCCCGGCGTTCTCCACAACGGTGTGCTGTATCTTTCCGGCCAGGGGCCCATTCTGGAAAATGGTGAGCTTGCCTGTGGGATAGTCGGCAAGGACTTCACCCTTGAGCAGGCAAATGGCCATGCGCGGCGCACGGGTCTGGTGCTGCTGGCGGCGGCGCGCAGCATTCTTGGGTCCCTCGACCGGGTGGAGCGCGTGCTGAACGTCCTTGGCATGGTGAATGCTGCCGCGGATTTCACCGAGCATCCAAAGGTCATCAATGGCTGTTCCGATCTTTTCCTGGAAGTCTTTGGCGAGGCGGGGCGCCATGCGCGGGCTGCCGTCGGCATGGGAACCCTGCCAGGGCGCATTTCCGTCGAAATCACCGCAATTCTTGCGGTGAAGCCTTGAACCCATTTGAAGCCATAGGCGTCCGCACCATCGTCAACGCCAAGGGGCCAGCCACACGCCTGTCCGGCGGCATCATGCGGCCTGAAGTGGCGCAAGCAATGGCCGACGCTTCAAGGCATTGCGTGGACATGGCCGAACTGCAGGCCGCCGCTTCCAGAGCGATTGCCGAAATCACCGGCGCGGAAGCAGGCTATGTGGCATCGGGCGCCTCGGCCTGCCTCTTGCTCGCCACGGCTGCCTGCATGACGGGGCTCGACCCCGGCCGCATGGCCCGCCTGCCCGATGCCAGGGGCATGAAGGATGAAGTTGTGATGGTGCGCAGCCAGCGCAATTTCTACGACCATGCGGTTCGTGCGGCCGGGGCGCAGATCGTCGAAGTCGGCCTGCCTGACCGCTATTCCGGGGCGGGTGTTCGCGACGCCGAAGCCTGGGAAATCGACGACGCCATTTCGGAGCGCACGGCGGCAGTCTTCTATGTAGCGGATGCACAGGCGAGGCCACGGCTTTCCGAAGTGGCGGGGGTCGCCAGGGTGCGCGGCGTGCCGGTCATCGTTGATGCGGCGGCGCAATTGCCGCCCCAGGCAAATCTCAGGCGGTTTATTGAAGAGGGTGCCGATCTCGTGGCTTTCTCGGGCGGCAAGGCCCTGGGAGGGCCGCAGGCCAGCGGCTTTCTCTGCGGGAAACGCGACCTCGTCATGGCCGCCGCCCTGCAGCATCTGGACTTTGACATCTTCTGGGACATGTGGGAGCCGCCAGCCCTCCTCATCGATAAGTCACGGCTCAAGGGTGTGCCACAACATGGCATTGGCCGGAGCTGTAAAGCGGGAAAGGAAGAGATCTTGGGACTGCTCGCCGCATTACGGCTTTTTGCCGGTGAAGGCGATGCGGTCCGGCACGGGCGCTGGCTGAAAGCCGTTCGTGAAGTTGCAAATGGGTGTGCGGGGATTGCCGGCATCGAGGTACAGGTTCAGGGCGCCGGCGATGTTGCGGCCGTTCCAGTCGTGCATTTGTTGCTGGACCGCGCCAGACACGATGCCGCCCAGGTCATCTTGCGCCTGCAACAGGCTACCCCGTCAATCCACGTCGATCCCTGCTGCCGCGACCAGAACATGATCGTCATCAATCCCACATGCCTGGGAGACAGCGGTCCAGCGCTGGTTGCGGCAGGAATCCGCAAGGCTTTGGCGTGAGCTGCGCGCAACACCGGAATCCCGGCATTTGCCGGGGCAGGAGCCGTCAAACGGTCTCCGTCACTTTCTTGAGGAGCCGCGGCCTATCCGGATCCCGGCCGCGGGCCACGGCGGTCGCCTCAACAAAGCGGTAGGCCGTCTGAATCATTGAAATGGGGTCGAGCAAAGAACTGCTTGTTCGCACATAGGGAAGCCCCCCCTCCTCAACTGCGAGAACGCGTGCGCCTGTCTTTCGCATGGCGGCAAGCGCGGAGCGCGAAGACTGGCGCGCTTCATCCTCGGGCGAATAGGCCAGAACGGGAAATCCCTCGCCCAGGAGTTCGAGCGGCCCATGCATGACTTCCGCGATGGAATGGGCCTCGGCATGGATGGCGCAGGTTTCTTTCAGCTTCAAAGCGGTTTCCACGGCAATGGGCAGCGCTGGCCCGCGCCCCAGGACATAGAGTGACTCGGCGTCCCTTGCCAACTCGATCGCTTCCGGCCAGTTGAGCTTAGAAGCCGCGGCCAACTGTTCGGGCAAGGCGGAAACAGCGGAAAGCAGGTCTCTGCGGGCCAGCCAATGGGCCACTATGGCAGCCCCTGCAGCCAGTGAAACAATGTATGATTTGGTCGCAGCCACACTCAATTCCGGGCCCGCATGCAGCGGCAGGCAGATATCAGCGGCAAGGGCTGCGGGCGCGTCCTCCACATTGACCAGCGCCACGGTGAGCGCGCCGGCTTTGCGGGCTGCTTCCTGGAGCGCCACGATGTCAGGGCTCTTTCCTGATTGCGAAATGGTCAGGCATAATCCGTCTTTAAGCTGAAGCGTTGCACCGTAGACAGACACGACTGACGCTCCCATTGAAGAACAGGGAAGCCCAGTCAGAATTTCAACCAGATATTTGAAATAGCCCGCGGCACTGTCGGAGCTGCCACGTGCCGACGTGATGATGGCGGGAGGCGGCTTTTGCCTGAGACGGGTCCCGATATCCTTGAGAATCCCAGCGTTGCGCTGAAGAAAGCGGGCGACCGCTTCCGGCGCTTCGGCGGCCTCCCGTGCCATCTGGCTCATGCTTCCTGCCCCGGCGTGAGAGTGAAATCTGCAATAACAGTCATGAGGGCCACCATGACAGCGTGAGCGCCTGAATTCAACGGCATGATCATTGGAAAAACCGGCGGTGGATCCAGCGCAGACTCCGTTAGCGCCAGTCTACGTCATGAACACAAATATTCCAAACAGGAGGGCTCCCGCCAGGCACAGCAAGAACAAATAGAATGTCCCGCTGGAAATTCCAATGCCCTCCCATTGCGGCTGCCAAGGCGGGACGCCAGCGAGGCCGGGGGATTCCTTGGGGCCATGACCGGCTTCGGCGCCCGGCCAAATATTGTCGATGGTCCTGTCAAAGTCGTCCTGCCCCGGCAAGAATGGCGCAAATTGAAGGTTCGCGGCTCTTGCCCCCTGGGAACCGACAGTCCCATTGTTGACCCCAGGCGCGGGAGAATGCGGTTGCCCCGGTTGGGAGCCTATCTCTCCGAAGCTGGCCGCCGCGCCATAGGACTCGTCAGCGCCTGCCGCTGTTGGCCTGATCCTGGCGAGTACATCGCTGATTTCCCCCATGGACCGCGGCGAAAGCTGAGCAGATTTTTGGGCCGCATTTCTGGCCTCCTGCAGCAGGGCGGCGGCCATTTCCTCGGACAATCCGGCAGACCTGATGAAGTGAGAGAGATTTGCAGTGTCCTTGAGAAGGGTGGATAAGAGCTCCGTCCGGTTAGAGGCGGTTGATACCTTTGCCGCCTTGTTCAATATCTTGGCAACAAGTTCCGCCCGCTGGCTCTCGCCAAACGATGTAGCGCCAGTTAGCGATTTCACCGGTTTTAGGATTTTTTCTTGACCCAATTGGTCCGCACTTCATCGCGCGGCACATAGTTGATCTCATTCATGAGGACATCTTTTACGATTTCCCGGCCCAGTTTTTCATTGACGCCCTGCGAAATCTTTCTTGCCAGCGTCGTCAGATCCTGCGGCCTCAGCTTCAAGAAGTCTATTGCCGTATTGTCATAGAGCGTGCGAAAGGCTACGTCGACCAGGTAGGGCGTCGGTTCAAATCCCAGTTTCTTGGATTCAATCTTGCTCACTGCAAAGGACAGTTGCGCCACAAGATATCCCTGAACTTTTCCTTCTCTGATAATGGGAACGCTCACCATGTCGGCCTTGATAAAGTCGATGGCCGCAGCTTCCTCTTCCGTAGGCGCATGGGATGCGTTGTTGTTCGTCTGGATGAAGAAATAGCTCGACCCCAGCGCCACAATACAGGCCCATAGGCCGACAATGAGGAGCTTGATCATTGCATTCCACGGCCTGGCTGGGCGGTTCCCGCGTAGGTCCCGTCGGATTCATTGTAGCGCAGCACATCAAGGATGGTATTGGAAACGTCGCGTGCCGCCGCAAGATGAACCGAAAGCAATTTCTGATTCACTTCCATGAGCGATTTGACTTGGCGGACCTCTCTTTCGAGATTCGACCTGATAAACTCCGGATTGCAACTCTTTTGGGCACGCAGCAGCTCGAGCAACAACTGGCTTTTCTTGTAAATCAATGCGTCAAGCGACAGGTCCCGCCGTTCCGCAAGAACATAGTTTTCTTCTTCAAGTGTTGCCGAGAGACGGTTTATGATATCCCGCAGTTGATTGATATTGGGCGAGGGAGCCGCTGCCAGGGCAGCTGCCGGCACCCTGTTTGAGCCAATCATGATTCAAGCACTCCGATTTCGGGCCGGGTGAAGTAGGGCCACTCGCTGGCATTGATAATGGAACCGCGCGCGCTATCGGCACGGGGAGCTATTTCATTGAGCGTCATTCCCGCTTGGGCGCCCGCCTTTGCCGCGTCTAACTTCGCCAAGACCGACGCTATGCCGATCCCGCCTGATTTTGCCATCTCCTGGCTCATGAAGTCGGCCTGCATCGAGCGCCAGACGTTTCCGGCAGTGCCTTCTCCATAGATGTTTTCTGTCGCCTTAGGGAGCATCTCTTCAACAAAATTGCGGAGCACCGAGGCCTCAAACTGCTGATAGGCCGTTTCCCTTGGATTCACAGCTCCAGCAAGGCCATTGGACGCATCCGGCAGGACGTCATCGGCGGTCAGCACCAGGCTGGCCATGTCTTGGGATACGGGCTCGGCAGACCCTGCAAGCCGGGCAACGCCACTTTCGCGCCTGGCCGGGTTGGCCGCGTTGACGACTTCAGCCACGATATCCGATGACAGGAAACGGCCAATACCCGCGCTGCGCCTGACGGCGTTTTCGGTGTTGGCGAAGCCCTTCGCGAGCTCCGCAACCGATTGTCCGTGCTGCAGTTCCGCCCGGGCTATCCTGGCGCGGTCCGGATCGGCGGCCTTGACGACATCCAAAACGAGATCGGATACGATTGAGATGGCCATGGGGAATTAACCTCGAAATTCTGCTCCGGGCATGTTCCCAGCAGTCGCTTGTGGCAACCTTACGAAAATTCAGGGGTTTTGCTGCAGAAACACCTCAATCGTGCTTTCCAGCTGGGCGGCCTCCTCCTTCTGTTCCAGGACAGCCTTCTGCCTTTCCTGAAAAATCTCGCACCGCCTGAGGTTCATCGAATCACTGCGATAGACTGCCTTTGCCGATTCCATTTTTTGGGCCAGCCTTCCCTTCTCACCCCCGATTGCCGACAGCCTTCGTGTCAAGAGGTCGGGAAAGCGGCTCAACGTACCTCCATCGCCATCCAGGCTCTTAACCAGGTGCTCCTCTTCCGCGTTAACGCGGGAAATTTCGTTTGCTATCGCGGCAATCCGGTATTCCGTCGATTTCTTGCGCTGCGCCCAGGATTCACGCAGCCTGTTCAATCGTCTCAATCTTTCCCGCAATGGCGCCTCGCTATTTCAACCAAACCATGAAGTCCTGCAGGAAAATGCCAAACCAGTCATCAATCGTGAAGTAGATCAGGAAAAACCCGCCAGCCGCGACCATTCCTGTTGTCATGAAGTAGACCGATATCTGCGGCGTGAATTTGTTCGCAAAACCGATCGCCAGGTTCACAACGATTGCGTAGACAATGAAGGGCCCGGACAGCCGCAAGGCAAGGGCTGAAGTCTGCCCCAGCCTTTCCACCACCTGATCAAGATACCACCCCAGGTCGACCGGGGCGCCGATCTTCAACGCGCCATAGGAACTGATCAGCGCCCGGATCAGCTCATGGTGAAGATTGCCGGCAAAAACCACCATCGTGGCCGTCAGGCTGATTAGATTTACAAGCGGTGGCGCCGGCTCGGTGTCATCTATTGGCACGCCGGGAGTGGGCGCAAGACCGATAGCGTTGGTTAGAATTGTTGCTGAAAAGGACAGCGCCACCATGAACAGCCTGGCGAGCAGCCCGATCGTCACTCCGTTCAGTATCTCGCCCGCCAACAGCAAAGGCCTTCCATTTTCGCCGGCCTGCCGGGCGGCTTCAGCCCCAAGATCGTACAGAAGCGGCAACAAGGTCAGGGAAACAGCCGCTGCCAGGAGTGCCCTGAATTGCATGGGAATCCTGGTACTGCCGAATCCGGGCAAGAGCATCATGCAGCTTCCGACCCGGCAAAGAACAAGGACACCTACGAAAACAGCTTCGGAGGCCGTAAAAATCATGAAATGACGCCGAGCGGATCAACCTGGACACCGCGCGCAATCTCAATATGCGAGAGCACAGGCAGGTTGGGAAAGAGCCGGTCAATTATCATGCGAACATAGGGACGGGCCTCCGGAGCAGTTACCAATGCCATGCGAATGCCCTTGTCCATGTGTGGCTTGAGTGCCTTGGTTGCATCCTGGGCGAATTGCTCAATGAGGCGCGGATCGATGTCGAATTCGATGACATCGCCCTTGTTGTCGCGCTTCAGGCTTTGATGGAAAGCAAGGTCCCAGCGGCTGCCGAGACGGACAACCTTGAGGGCTCCATCCTGTGATAGATCGCCGCAAATCTGCTGGGATATGCGGACCCGCACATGTTCGACAATGGCCTCCGGCTTGCGCACATGTGGCGCAATTTCCGCTACCGCCTCGAGAATGAGATGAATGTTCCTGATCGATACCCGTTCCGCAAGAAGCAGCTTGAGAATTGCCTGAAATCCCGAGAAGGAAATGAGCGCCGGGCAGGTTTCATCGAGCAATTTCTTGTATTCGGGCTCCAATCTATCCATCAGCGAGCGCATGTCCTTGTATGAAAGGAGATGGGAAAGGTTGTTGCGGATGATTTCGCTGAGATGGGTCAGCAGGACCGACATGCCATCGATGGGGCTGTAGCCGGCGC
This sequence comes from uncultured Aestuariivirga sp., assembly GCA_964604435.1. Lineage (GTDB taxonomy): Bacteria > Pseudomonadota > Alphaproteobacteria > Rhizobiales > Aestuariivirgaceae > Aestuariivirga. The sequence continues at coordinate 10,110 of CAZRZB010000019.1, forward strand.
GCTTCAATTCACTGGAAAAAACCTCCTGCACCCAAACGGCGTCCATTCCAAACGCCGGTTCCCGGGCCTCGTCATAGGGCAGGTCCGGATTTCCAAGCTCCCCAGGAATTACCATGACCTCGCCGATGCGAAGTTCGTAGGAAGCAATTGCCGTTCCATGGATCTTGATCTTGTAAGATTTCGGCGGGATGGAAAAGTCATCGCTCAACTGGATCTCCGGCACGACAAAGCCGTACTGCTGGGCAAATTTCCGGCGCATTTTGGAGACCCGGTGGGCCAACTCGCCATGCGCAACCAGCATCGATGTCGCCAATTGCTTGCCGAGGCAAAGCTCAATTTCACTCGTCCGGAGGATTTCCCTGACGGAATTGCGGTCTTCTTCCTGCTTCCGGCTCTCGACCTCGCGTTTCTCGTTTTCGAGGATTTTTTCGTTCATGCTGCGTTTTTTCGGGATGGTGTAGGCCGCCACCGCCATGATGGTTCCGAGAAGGGCGAATGGCATAAACGGCAGGCCCGGCAGCATCGCCATGACGCCCATGAGCGAGGAGGCAACCACAAGGGCGCGCGGATGCTCGCCGAGCTGGCCTACGATCGCTTCCTGGGCTGAACCCTTGTTTCCGCCCTTCGATACCAGCAGACCGGCGGCCAGAGAAACGATAAGGGCGGGAATTTGGGAAACCAGGCCGTCGCCGATGGAGAGTTTTGTATAGACATCCGCGGCCCCGCTGAAGGTCATGCCATGGCGGGTCACGCCGATGACAATTCCACCGAAGACATTCACCGCGGTGATGATGAGGCAGGCGATCGCGTCGCCCCTTACAAATTTCGAGGCCCCGTCCATCGCGCCAAAGAAAGCGCTTTCCTGCTCCAGTTCCAGCCGGCGGCGCCGGGCCTCGTTCTCATCGATAAGCCCGGCGGACAGGTCCGCGTCAATCGCCATCTGCTTGCCCGGGATGGCGTCCAGGGTGAAGCGGGCGCCGACCTCGGCAATTCGCGTTGAGCCCTTGACAATAACCAGAAAGTTCACAGTAAGCAAAATCAGGAAGACAATTATGCCGATGACAAAATCGCCGCTCATGAGGAAGCGGGAAAAGCCGCCAACGACGTGGCCCGCCGCATTGTAACCCTCCTGGCCTTTCGACAGGATCAGGCGTGCCGTTGCAACGTTCAGCGCCAGCCTGAGCAAAGTGGTAAGCAGAAGCACGGTCGGGAATGCCGAAAAATCAAGCGGTTTCGCGATCCAGAGTGCGACCATCAGGATCAGCACCGAGAGGGCAAAAGACAACGCCAGGCCAAAATCTATCAGAAATGGCGGAATCGGGAGAAAGAAGGCCGTAAGAATGATGACAATGCATATGGCGAACCCGAAGTCCCGCCCGGATTTCAGTTGCCGCAGGTTTTCTTCCCGAATAGCCAGACTGGTCATTAAGCACTTTCTCCAAACTCCGAACTAATCGCAGATGGCGCTTGTCCGAAGTTGACTAGTGCGGCAGCCTTCTCAGAATCCTTGTCCAATTCTCTGGAAGATCAGCTCGGTGAACGAGTAAATCTGCGACGCTATAAAAGGCGCCGTCAGCAACATGGCGGCAAAAACGGCCAATATCTTCGGCACGAATGTCAATGTGACTTCCTGGATCTGGGTCACCGCCTGAAGGAGCGCGATGACAATGCCCAGCGCCATGGCCAGCCCCACCGCCGGTCCCGAGGCAATGATTATTGTCCAGATAGCGGCCTGAACCAACTCCAGCGCATCGACTTCATTCATCGATCATCCGACCGTCAATCCGGGGTTAAGCTCAACACGGCTGCCATTTTCGAGAATCGCTGTTGCGACATTCTGGCCGATTTCGAGCGACTTTATCGTTCCCAGCAACACCCCGCCGGAGCCGGTCAGGGTGTGGCCGATAAGCGAGTCGGCCTGCGCAAGCTGCATTGAGGTCATGAGCGAGTCGAGTTTCTTGTTGGTGTTCACGCCCTGCTCCACCGCGGAGAACGAGGCAAGTTGTGCGAGGTATTGCGACGTGTCCTTCGGCTCGGTCGGGTCCTGATTCTTCATTTCCGCCACCAGCAATCGCAGAAAAGAATCGTAGTTGAGCTTTGCCTTTTCGCCAGCAGAGGCGGCCACGGCTGGAGCCGGGGAGCTATTGTTAACTGCGGAAACGCTCATCATGCCACCTCTTTCTGAAGATTTGTCCTGCCAAGTTTTTTGGGCTCCGCCGCGAGGATCTTGCTTTCCGTGTCAAAAAGACCCCGCAGGACTTTGAGGGCATCAAAATAGCGCTGGTTTTTGATGCAGGCGTCCGAGCTGGCGAGACCATTGATGAGCTGGGTGTTTTCCAGGGTGCTGTGCAGGCAACCAGACAAATGCCAATATAATTCCCGGGTAATCTGGGCGTTCTCCGGATCCATCAGCATCGTTTGCACAACGAAGTATATTTGCTTGAATGGCGTTTCGGCCTTGTCGGCTTGCATCACATGGTTTTCAAGGAGAAAGGTGACGTTGTTCAGGAACTCCAGCGAGCAGCGGTGGTCCGCCCTGATGACAGCTCCGTTTACATAAAGCTTCTCGCCCTTCTTGAGGTGAATCTGCATCAGTCGCTCCGTCCCAGTCCCTTGCAAATAATTTCCGAAATGTCTATCAGCCCATTGAAACTCTGGCTCCGGTTTTGGCGCAATTCCTCGATCTCCCGCAAAATCCATATTCCAATTGATATCAGGCTTGCCCGAAGTTCCTTGGGCAAACGGTTCTCGGCATGGGCAAGGTCATCCAGAAGCAGGCTCCAAAGCCTGTCGAGATAATGCAGGGCCTCAACGGCCTCGCGTGAATCCACTCCCTTTTTCTTGGCGGCATTCAGAAGTTCAATCGATCTTTCGATAGCCTGACGCTCTCTCTCGCGGGCGTCCGAAGTGGAATCTTCAAGAATTTCGGAGTAATGAGCGCGGTGCATGGTTGTCCTTGTTCAAGCCAATCTCTTCTTGCTTACAGATAATTCATCAGGTTCAACTGGTTTATGCGGGCCGTTATCGAGTAGGACGCCTCAAGTTGCGCCGTCAGCAGATTGATGCGCGTTGAGACCTCGTACTGGTCGACGCCCTCAAGCGAGACGATCTCGCTGTTCAATATTTCATTGCGGCGTTTCAGCTGCTGGATCGAATCCGAAATCGCTTTTTCCGCAGTGCCCAGCCGTCCGGCGATAAGCGCTGCTTCATTGGCTGCCGCCGCCGAGACGGTTATCGCCTTGTCCACAATCTTCTCGAATGCAGCCTGGTTGAGGGAGCCGGCGCCAAGATCGAAAGCCATGGTGACCGCCATGATGAGATCCCGGAATGCCGCCTCATTCGCGCTGGCGGAAACTTCCACGCTGTAGTCGATGTCAATCCGCGCGGTCCTGTTCTGATCCGAAGCCGAGGAGAAGGCTGGAGACCAGCCCGCTGGCGCAAAAAGGCCGGCGAAAGAGCCGTTGATAAAAGTGTCCATCTGGGCCGCGGTAATCGACCCCACGCCTGGCGCATTTTGGGCAATCCCAAACTCCGCGAGAAAGGCTGCGTCGACAGCCATCTTGCCGCCCGTGGGCGGTACTGCGAGGTAGTTTTCGAGCGGCGCCACATCGGTGTTTATTCCCGCGAAGAGAAATTTTCCGGAATGGCTCTGATTGAGGATGGAGGTGATGCTCTCAAGCGCGGATTTGGCGGCCGTCTTCACCACAGCCTGGCCGTTAAGCGCATTCCGGGCGCCAATCAGGTTGGAGGAAAACTGGTGCACAACATCAATCAGCGAGTTGATGGCAGTTTGCGTCAGGTCAAGTTCCGTAGCGGCCAGGCCGTTCAGGTCGATAATGGAATTGTTGCGCTCAAATCCATTCCGCAGCCCGATGACTTGTGAGGTCTTGCTTCCAAGATAGAGTCCTACGTCGGCATGGCGGCCAGTTGAAAGCTCCGTTTGGGCGTCCATGACCTGCCGTTGGGAGTCATAAATGGATTGCCTTGGGGCACCTAATATTGCGAGGGTTGAAATGGTCATTGGGCTATCCCGTCGCCTGGAGGAGCGCGTCAAGCATCTTGTCTATTGTAGACATGATTCTTGCCGAGGCCTGATAGGACCGTTCAAGTTCCAGCATGATGGTCATCTCGTCATCTATATTGACGCCATTGACCCGCTGCAGGGCGTCCGACGACCGTGATTTCATCGTTGACTGCAAATCAGCGGCCGAGGCGGCCTGCTGCCGCGCCTCCTCCAGCCATCCAGAGGTTGCCGTTGCAAATGACATGACGCTGCCTTGCGCGCCTAGCTGAACGGCGGCATCAAAGCCCCGGCTGGCGTCCAGCGCGTTGATCAAGGCGGTCAGCCGGCCTGAAAAACCCGATGCGCCAGACGCGTTGTAGACATAGGAAGCACCGTTGATGCCTCCATCGCGCAACCGCCATTCAAGCCCCCCCTGTGCGGGGTCAACCGCGGCGCTCAGCCTGATGTTGCCCGCCAGCCCCGCGATGAGCGTGGAGGCCGCCGGAACCGCCGGCGAACCGGAGTAGCTGAACAGGCCCGTTGCATTGGGCAGCACGGGAACCGCGCTTTGATCCGACTCCGAAAATGCCTCGATCAGGCCGCGCGCAATTTCGTCCATCTGCGATTGGTAGGTAACCGCGATGTCATCGCGGAGTTTCGCCAATCCAAACAGGTTTCCCGAGCGGATCGACATCGTGCTTGCCGGACTGGTGACATCAACACCATCAATGTAGACAGCGTTGCCGCTGACACTGGCGGTCATCGTGGAGGCCGGGGCCATGGTCACCAGACGCGGAACCGATTCAAACAGGGTCACGCCGCCATCTGTGTAAAGGGCTATGTCATTGTTCGCACGGGTCACGGCGCGGATGCCCAATTCCTCGGACAGCAGTTTCATGGTCTTGTCGCGCGCGTCCAGATAGTCCGTAAGGTCGGAGGCCGTTCCGACTCCGCGGACAATCGCGTCGTTTGCCACCTTGAACTGCTGCAGAAGATTGTTGATGCGCTCCACGGCTTCCGCCATTCCGGTATCTGCCTGCTGGCGCACATCCTGGATGACATTTGTGGCGTTGTTCAGGGAACGGACAACATCGCCGGCAAACTGAATTGCGCTCCGGGCAAGCGTCTGATCCGCGGGGTTCTGCTCATAGGTCTGCAGTGCCGCCTGGAATTTGCCAAGCATGCCGGCAGGTGAATAGCCAGATTCCGGATCGCCGACGGTTTCGCTCAGCCGCTTGATGCCATCCAGGACGGAATTGCTTGCCGCGGAATTCGAAGACGCAATGAGCATCTTGTCGAGCAGCAGCTTGTCGGCGGCGCGGTTGTATCCTGAAATGGCGGAACCGCCGCCGACCAGGGAAATGATGACGGCAGATTTGCGCGAGTAATCCGTATTGCTGACATTCGCAATATTCCGGGAAGCTACCGCGGTTTGCCCCGAAACAGTCACAAGGCTGGATCTGGCTATATTCAGTGCCGATGAAAGTGCCGCCATTTTTAACTCACATCAATTACGCATGCTGGATTAACGCTTGAGGTTGATCAGGACGTCCATGAGCTCGGCGCCCGTTTGGAAGACCTTGGAATTCGCGGTGTAACTGCGCTGGGAATCGATCATTGACGTGAGTTCCGTCGCCAGGTCGACGTTGGACTGCTCCAGGGTATTGGAGAGCACTGAGCCAAAGTTGGCGGTCTCGGCAAATCCCACCTGCACATCGCCTGATTCGCTGTTGGCAGTGAACACATTCCCCGTAAGCGGGCTCAAGTTGTCGGGGCTGGTCACGGTGGCTAGCGGAATCTTGTATACGGCAACGCGCGTGCCGTTTTCATACGTCGCATAGAATGTGCCGTCCTTGGCAACCTCAAACAAATCAACGCCGCTTGGCGGGTTGCCATCCACTGTCGCTCCGAGCGGCGTGTAGGCGGTCGCCAGCTGGCTGAACGCGGAAACATCAAGGGTGAGCGTCGCGCCGCTTGGTATGGCAATCGAAAGAGATTGGGCGCTGGCTCCGGTCAAGGCTCCGGTCGTTCCATCAAAATTCAGCGTCGTGGTCGAAAGTGCCGCCGTGGCATAAGGAAAACCGCCCGCCGTGGCATCAGCCTGGTTATAGACCGCAACTTCCCAGTCATTGGCGGCGGTCTGGGCAAAATACATATCCAGAATCACTTCGTTGCCGAGATTGTCGTAGGTAAGCAGCGAGGATTTCCCGGAATATTGGGCAGTCGCCACATTCGTCGATGGCAGGTCGGCGGCAGCCGTTATTGGGGCGTTTGAGGGCAGGTTGGCGGTAAATTTGCCGGTTGTGCTCGGCGCGGCGGTCAGCGTGAGGTCGGAAAAGCTCACGGGCTCAAGGCCCGACAGGCCGTTCACGACGATTGCCGGCGACCCGCTCGTAAGGGGATACCCCATAAGCATGAAGCCTCCGGCGTTGACCAGGTAGCCACTCTCATTTTTTACAAATGAGCCGGCCCGGGTGAGATAGTTTGCGCCTGCCGAATCAGAAACAACGAAAAAACCCTCGCCGCGCACGGCAAGGTCAGTTACCGAAGTCGTCGATTGAAGGCCGCCCTGCTCGCTGATCGCATGGCGGATATCCGTGGTCACCGAACCGGATGTGTAATCCGAGGCCGAAGCAGAGCTCTGTATCAGAAGCGAGGAAAATTCCGTGGAGGCCCGCTTGTAGCCATTGGTATTCACGTTGGCGATGTTGTCGGCAACAGTCGCCAGGCGGCCGGCCTGGGCCGACATGCCGGACGTGCTCGTCCGCATAATTCCATACAAGCTCATGCAAATTCTCCAACAATTTTACCATTTTCAGCCTATTCCCGGGAGCTTGCGCTAAACTGTAGGTGTTAGCGGCAGAATTTCCTGGCTTCCGGGGTCCAGGCTCCGAAATCACTGGCCACCAGGTTCTTGATGACCTGGCAAACATAGCGTTTTTGGGCGCTATTGTTGTTGGGGCCGGCATGATAGCGCGCCACCGCCATGGTCCAGCTGCCTTCCTGAACCCTGAGTTCGCTGAGGAATTGGGCCGCGTATTCAACATTCTTCCGGGGGTCAAGCATTTCCTCAACCGAGGAAAATTTATCGCCATGATAGTAGTGATTGATCTGCATGCATCCAAGGTCAATGAGCTTGGCGCCCTTCATGCGGGCAAACCTGAAGGATCTCATGGCGGCTTTCTCGCTGCCGGTAAATACCGTTTTTCCTTCAATATTAAGGGCATAAGGTTGAAGCGACCCCTTCTTTCCGGTCTCCGTCATGCCCACCGCATAGAGCACCCCCAATGGCACTTTGTGCCGCGTCGAGGCTGAAATCATCTCCCGTTCGCAGACATTCAGATTTGCCGCATGACTCATGCTGCCGCTACAAAGGCTAAACAAAAACCCCGCTGCCACGGCGAGAGCCTTCCGCTGGCAACCTGGCCTCTTGGCCACTCTCAAATCCCGCTGCAAATGCATGATTTCCTCGCGCTTTGTGGAAAGGATTTTGGTTTTCCTCACCCGCCCCAGGGTGTTGTCTGCTGCCCTGCCCGGCAAAGGGGCCCGGCGCGGGATCGTTGGCTGCCGTACTGCGCTGCGGAGGAAGCAGATCGCCAGGGCTGAGGGTAATCGATATCGATGCGTCCTTAATGTCATATCCCGACTGTCCCAGGAGATCCTTGAGGATCTGCTGGTCATTCTGAAGAAGCAGCTCAACTTTCTTGTTTGTAACTTCAATCTGCAGCCTCAATTCATCGCCCCGGAGATGCATGGCCACCTTGATCTTGCCCAGGTCCTCGGGGTGCAGTTGTATTTGGATGCTTCTGACCACGTCAGGGCGTGGATCAAGGATTGGATTGGCTGCCACCAGGACGGGGCCCTTGACCGGGCTACCCAGTGCCTCGCTAATCAATTTGGAGAATTGCGGCATGAACCCCGGAGATGCCGCGGGGGAGAACGACGTTTCCACCTTGATGACCCGCACCTCCAGATCAGCGGGTTTCGTCTGTCGAGCTTCCTGCGGGTCAGACAGGGTTTCCAATTGAGGCAACTCACCAGACAGGATTTGCGGTGCACCGGCAGCTCTGCTGTCTGGCTCGGCCGGCTTGGCGGACTTCTTTTCCTGGGGGTTCGACGGAGTCTGCAGACTTCTGACGTTGTTGCCGGCCGCCAATACTGGCAAAACCTGCGCGGGCTTGAGGCTGCTGCCGGCTGCAAGCTCCTGCAAGCCCGGCAGGTTCTTGAGGCCTTCGCCAGCCGGGAGGCGTGTGGCAATCTGGCTATCCTTGAGGACTAGGGCGTTAGAGAACAGGGCTGGGCTTTGATAATTCTTGGTTTCCTCACTGCCCGGTTCCCGGGGTTTCGCAGAGATCACATGATGCTTGTCCGGAGCGCCGGGATTCTCAACATTTTCAGATACATCCTTCACGATTTTGGCTTCTGCAGCCAAGCCCGCCGCCTTGCTTTCATGTCCGCAAGCCACGGTCGACAACACTTCATCAACCGATTCCTGGACCTCCACTGCCACCTCCCGGCCAGCCTGCAGCTGGCCGATAACACCCAAGTCCTGGAGATACTGCTTCATCTCAGACGATATCCTGGGTTGCGGCACAGCCTCTTCATTCGGCGATATTTCCTGCGCGTCGGCAGTCTCTGGTTCATCGTCGCCACGCAGGGGCTTCTCACCAGTATCAAGCGCTTTGAATGCTTCCATTGCCACGTTTTTTGAAAGCGTGATGTCAGCAAGAACTGCCGGGAACATATCCGGTATTTTTCCATGGTGACGCCCATTCCCGCCAGCGCGCGGCCTCAAGGCGGAGCCGCCAACGGCGGCTTTGGCATCAATATCTGGGGGCTGGTTGATTGTGGTCATTGTCATATTCCTTGCTTCAATTTGCGGGTTTTGGGTCCGCGAGCGCGGTCTTTGCCCTGGCCAGCAGAGTCTCGTATGCCGATACTTGGCCATCCTTGGCATCGGAAGGCAGCTGGGATTTCATCGCCTGCGCAGCGGTGATGTCCGGTTTTCTGGATATCTGGCCGGCCAAATCCAAGGCCTGCTCAAGAAGCAGGCTGTCACTGGGATCAAGCAAGGACTTGTCGATCTGTGCAAGTTTTTTTCTTCCTGCCTCATAATCCTTCTGAACAATCATGACTGCGCCCGTATAGAGATTGGACCGCGCCATCTCCGCACTTCCCGTGCGCGACAATTCAAAGGCTTTTTCAGCACAGGCGATTGCAAGCTCATACCGTCCATGGCCGACAGCAGCCTTTGCTGTCATCAACAGCATCTTCCTGTAGTTGAAGGGGGGGAGATCCTCCAGCACAGTTAGCAGCTTCGCCATTGTCCCGCCATTTTTGAGATAATCAATCTCGATCAAGCTGAGCGTCAGATTGTCTTCAAAGTCCTTCCAATAGATGGAATTCGGAAAGCGTCTGATATATGCAGAGGCACAGCGCTCCAATTGCTCCATGTCAGACAACTTTCCCGCAAAACTGGTGCAGCGGCGCAACGCGGCCTCTTCCACCAAGGTGCCCGGCATATTGGCACGGGCGGTCGCGAGCAGTTCCAGGGCACCTTTGATATCCTCGGCGGAAGTCAGAATGGCCTTTACCAGGGCCACCCTGCCAGCCAGATTAGTTGGCAGGGCATCAAGATCAATATGCTTCAAGTTCTTGATTGCATTGGCTTTATCGCCTCTTGCGTAAGCCAGCGCGCCGTCAAGCAATTCCTTGTATTCGGATTCAAAGATCAGTTGGCTGAGCCGGCTTTCGACGGCATTTGGATTGCCTCCACTGAAGAGATATACCGCTATCGCTCTCAGGTTTCGCTCGTCCTGCAAATCTGACAGTTCTGCAAGCTTGAGATCGGTTTCCATTTGGATCATCAGTTTGGACTGGGTATCGACAGCGGACGGATTTCCGGAAGCGGTCCAGTCCTGCACTTTTTCCAGAGTCCTTGTGACATTGCGAAATTGCAGGCGGGAGTCGTCATTGGCCCAGGCGCAGTCCAGCATCGCGAGCGGCAATGCGGCGAACATCAATGCGAGAGCGAATTTTCTCACGGCTCGTTGACCTTAAGCAATATCTCGATGCGCCGGTTCTCCGCTGCCTCCGGCTGGTCAGGACGTTTCAGGTCCCGGTCGGCGTAGCCCTCGATGCGTTCAACGCTGGTCTCGGCAACGCCGGCCCGTATCAGCATGTAGTAGGCCATCTGTGCCCGCGCCGTGGAAAGGCGCCAGTTATCGTAATCCCGGTTGCGAAACCGGCGGGAATCAGTATGCCCCCTGATGACAATTCTTCCCTTATAGTCATGCAGCGTGGCGGCCACTTTTTCCATCAGGAGAACGAGTTGCGGCTTTGGTTCGGCTGATCCGAGCGCGAACATGTCAAAACTCATGCTGTCTGTCAGGCTGATCAATACGCCTTCCTTGGTTTGCTTGACATCGAGCGATGGATTCTTCTCTGGATCAAATTTCTTCAAGTCCTTGATCAGCCGCTCACGGACAGCTGTCGCCGCCTTGGCGCTGGCGATTTCAAACTTCGTAGCTTCCTTCTTCTCCACAGGTGCGGCAACACTTGCCTGTTTCGTGGGCCCGGCTTCAGGTTTTTGGGCCGCCGTGACGGAAGGAGGCGAGGGAGGGATCGGCCGCGCCTCATGATCCTTGATCTGGTTGCTGGTGCCGCCGGCCGGTTGCTTTGCCGCAGATTCAGGGGGTTTGGCCGCTCCCTCGACGCCGGCTGCCGTTTCGATTTTTGCCGCGACGGCACCCTCCACCGCGGCCTTCTTTTCTTCAACCTTTTGCAACACCTCTTTCGGCGGTTCAGCCATCTCGGTTGCGGCGCCGTCTTCCGCGGTTTTCGGGCCGGCGGCCTTTTCCACAGGTTCCTTGACCAGCTTCCAGGCCAGCGGATCGAAGGGATCACGAATCGCCTCGCCGCCCTTGCGGCCTGGTTCGACGATTTCCACTATGGCCAGGCCCTTGGTTGAATAGCCAGGGGGGGCGCCGCCCTCGCCAGCCTGGCTTGCCAGCTGGGCCAAGATTCCATAGGGATTCTTGAATATCTCGTCAGCCGTGAATTGGGTCGGATCGGCATCTTTTTCCGGCGGTTTTTCGCTCTTGATATTGCTCTGATCGCCCGATGCGGCAGATTTTTCGCTTTTGTCGCCGTCAGCAGTCACCTTGGCCGGTTCATTAATTCCCTTCTTCGAGGTTGACGCATCGGTCAGCTTGATGGGATTGAAATAGCTGGCAACTTGCGCCTTGGTCTTCTCGTTGGCGGCATTGATCAGCCACATCACGAGGAAAAACGCCATCATGGCTGTCACGAAGTCGGCATAGGCGATTTTCCATGCACCGCCGTGGTGCCCATGATCGTCATCATGCTTTCGGCGGACAATGATGATGGAGTCAACGGGACGAGTCGTGTCAGCCGGGTCAATCATCAATCAATACCCTGAATGCCGTCAATCCAGCCCTTGATCCGGCTCGATATGGAAAAGTCGCTGCTTCTGGCCTTCAGTTCCGTTCCTGACGATGCCTCCATGGTGACGTCTATGCCCTTCGTCTCGAGCCGAAGCTTCAGCCCCTCGACGAGATCCTCGGGCCCCGACAGGAAAAGCGGCCCCTTGAAATCATCCTTCAGAGCGCCTTCAAGGATTTTTTCAAGTTCTCCCATCGCCGCATGCGGGATTGTTTTTTCAATGAATGGCGCAAGAATGCGCTGAAGCGACTGGGCAATTTCCGATTCAAAATCCGCAAGGGCCTTGTCTATCAACCTGATCGAATGATCGCCCGCTTCCTCTACCCACTTCTGGCGCGCGGCTTCCATCTCAAGCCTGTGCGCGGTGCGCAGCTCGTCCAGCTCGCGGGCGAATTCTGCCCGGGCGCTCTCACTGCCACTCTCCACTCCCAGCGAATGCGCGGCCGATATTCTTGTTGCAAGCTCCTCTTCAGAAATGCCCCTGGCGGCACGGTCCCGGAAATCCCTGTCCTTGCCATTGCCAGCCGAGCCAAGCATCGGAAAGATGCTCAGCTCCGGCAAAATGGTGCCGAGATCTGTCACGCCGCGCTCTTCTTGGGTTCGGTCAGCCATTCCTTGAGAATCTTGGTGGCTTTCTCACTGTCGCGGCTGACCAGTTCTTCCAGCCTCTGCTGCATGGGATCTGCGCTGTTGCCGCGCGCGAACGCCGCCACCAGGTCCTTGGCGTTTTCATCGTTTCCCGGCAGCTCAAGCGGCGTCGCCATTGGCGGCATCTCGAACGCGCTCATCATTGCCGGCATGTTTTCGGGCAATTGCGCAGGTTCCGGCTTGGTTTCAAGAATCATGCGCAAGGCCGGCCGGAAACCGAGCAGAAGCACCAGCAGCACAACTGTAATAAGCGCTGCCGCGTTGATGAAGCTTCCAAGATTGCGGGTCAGAGTCTCGACGATTGAGGCCCCGTCCACTGGCACAAGAGCAATGTCGGGCGAAATGAATTCCTCGGCGGTGAGCATCACTTTGTCTCCGCGCTTTTCGCTGGCGCCGCTTGCCGACGAAATCAATGCCTGAATCTCGGTCATTTTGGCCGCCATTTGCTCTGGCGTCGGGCTGCCGCCGAGAGCTTTGGAAAGCTGGGCCTTGTTGATAATCACGGCAACCGAAAGACTCTCGATATTGTAGCCTTCGCTTGTGGTCGCCACGGACTTTGAGTTTATTTCGTAGTTGGTGAGTTCCTCGCGCTTGTCATTCTTCTCGGTGGATTGATCATTGGCGGCGGTTGGCGCTGCCGCGGTCGGAACACTCTGGTCGACCCCGACGGGGGCCTGGCTGTTCTTGTTCTGTGCTTCGCCCAGCTCCTTCACCGTGCGGACGGACCGTTCAACCCGCGACTCGGGATCGAATATGGTCTCGTTCGTCTGCCGGCGGTCGGTATTCAGTTTCGCCGAAACGCTGATCCGGAAATTTTCAATGCCCAGAAAGGGAACGAGGGTCATGCCGACCCGTTCCTCGATGTCTTTTGCGAGGGATTTCTCAAGAGTTACCATGTTGCCAGGGGCGGCGGTCTGGGAGTCCTCGTGGGAGGCAAGGATCGAGCCATCCGTACTGAGAACGGTCACCATATCCTTTGTCATTCCGGGAATTGCCGCGCCGACAAGCTGCTGAATGGCGGCCGCATAGAGCTTTCCATCACTCATTTCGGTGCGGATGATAACCGATGCGGACGGAGGATCCTTGATGCTCCGGAAGGTCCCCTCCTGGGGCAGGACAATGTGGACCCGGGCTGCTTTTATGCCTTTCATGAGCTGGATGGTCCGGGCCAGTTCCCCCTCAAGCGCCCTGACCTTGGTGATTTGCTGCATGAACGAGGTAAGGCCCATCGAGCCAAGGTTGTCGAACAGCTCATAGCCGGACTTGTCGCCTTTCGGCAGGCCCTTTTCAGCCAGTATCATGCGGGCCCTGGCGGTGTGGCCATAATCGACCAATACGGCCGTTCCTTCGGAATTCACGTCAAAGGGAATGCCTGCTTCCTCCAAAACAGAGCCAATCTGGCTGATATCCTGGAGGTCAAGGCCGGAGTAGATGACTTCGCGTTGTGGCAGGCTGAGATAATAGCTGCTCGATGCCACCAGGGTGAAAACCGCAAAGCCGGCAATGCCTAGAACGATAAGGCGCTTCAACCCAAGACTGGCGAGCCCTTGCTGCAAACGCGTCAAAAAATCCTGTACCAAACCGGTGTCTCCCGCAGAAAGATGCTTGTGAAGCACACATTCCGCGTGGAAACTTGCGTGAGCATTGCAGACGCCGAAAGCCGTGTCCGCTGCGGGGCGCAGCTTGGAGGTCAGTTCCCCGGTTTCAGGGGCTTGGGCTTACCTGAAGAGCGCGAGAATGCTCTGGCCCTGCTGGTTGGCAATGCTCAAGGACTGGATACCCAGCTGCTGCTGGACCTGGAGGGCCTGCAGCCTGGTTGATTCCTCGGTCATGTCGGCGTCAACCAGTGCGCTGATGCCACGGTCAACCGCATCCATCAGGGCGCTCACGAAGCTTTGCTGCATGGTAACGCGCTTCTTGGTGGCGCCGAGGGTGCTGGCTGAATCGGTCATCTCGGAGATTCCCGAGTCAGCGCCGGCAATATAGCCCTCGAGTATGGCGAGATCCGCCGTACTGTCGGTCAGGAGCGAAATGTCCATGGTGGCGATGCTGAAGGTGCCCGCCACGTTGTCAATGGCGCCTGTCGTTGCATCACGCAGGCCGTCGACGATGCCGGCCTCGGTTGCGGCGGCACCCGAATCGTAGAGCGTCATGCCGGAGGTGTCGATACTGATTGTGCCGATGGTAATGGCACTACCTGTGCGTGTGAACGAGGAGACAATCGACTTCGTCGCGTTGTAGCCCACGGCGGAAGAATCGGTGGAGAGCCAGTTCTGGCCCGAAAACACGGCCGAGGCGCCGATGCTCTGGAGCTGGTCCTGCAAGGCGGCGATTTCCGACTGGACCTTGGTGCGGTCAACGCCAGGCTGGCGGGCGGCAACCAGCTTGTTCTTGATTTCCTTGGTGACATCGATGGCGGCGTTGATGGCGGTATAGGCCACGTCGATGGTGGCGGCGCCGAGGCCCAGGGCGTCCTTCACGGTTGAAAGGGCGGAGTTGTCGGAGCGCATCGTGGTGGCAATTGACCAGTAGGCGGCGTTGTCTTCGGCGGAATTGACGCGGTAACCCGTGGAAATCCGGCGCTGCACGATTTCCATGGCCAGATCGGTTTTGTTCAGGCTCTGCAATGCGGTCATTGCAGATACGTTGGTATTGATGCTCGCCATGGGAAATCATCCTCGGTCAATATTATATTTCGAAGGACATGCCGGATTTGAACCGGAATAGCAGGGCGGCTTAATGCCTTTGAGCGCTACGACTCAAACTGTCATGTATTAACCTTATGAAAACATGGTTTACAAATTACTAAGATGAAAAAAGGCTGCACCCCCAGGGATGCAGCCTTCATGTCAATTCCCCGGTTTCCGGGGTTGGGCTTACCTGAAGAGCGCGAGAATGCTCTGGCCCTGCTGGTTGGCGATGCTCAAGGACTGGATGCCCAGCTGCTGCTGGACCTGGAGGGCCTGCAGCTTGGTTGATTCCTCGGTCATGTCGGCGTCAACCAGGGTGCTGATGCCGCGGTCAACCGCGTCCATCAGGGCGCTCACAAAGCTCTGCTGCATGGTAATGCGCTTCTTGGTGGCGCCGAGGGTGCTGGCCGAGTCGGTCATCTCGGAGATGCCCTTGTCAGCGCCGGCAATATATTGTTCAAGCGTGGTGAGATCGGCGGCACTGTCGGTCAGGAGCGAGATGTCCATGGTGGCAATACTGTAGGTGCCCGCCACGTTGTCGATGGCGCCTGTTGAATCGCGCAGGCCGTCGACGATGCCCGCCTCGGTTGCGGCGGCACCCGCGTCATAGAGCGTCATGCCGGAGGTATCGACGCTGATTGTGCCGATGGTGATGGCCCCGCCCGTGCGCGAGAACGAGGAGACAATCGATTTGGTGGCGTTGTAGCCCGCAGCGGAAGAATCAATGGAGAGCCAGTTCTGGCCCGAAAACACGGCCGAGTCGCCGATGCTCTGGAGCTGGTTCTGCAACTCGTCGACCTCCGACTGGATCTTGGCGCGGTCAACGCCAGGCTGGCGGGCGGCAACCAGCTTGTTCTTGATTTCCTTGCTCACATCGATGGCGCTGTTGATGGCGGTATAGGCCACGTCGATGGTGGCGGCGCCGAGGCCCAGGGCGTCTTTCACGGTTGAAAGGGCGGAGTTGTCGGAACGCATCGTGGTGGCGATTGACCAGTAGGCGGCGTTGTCTTCGGCGGAATTGACGCGGTAACCCGTGGAAATGCGCCGCTGGACAATTTCCATTGCCAGGTTGGTCTTGTTGAGACTCTGCAATGCGGTCATTGCAGATACGTTGGTATTGATACTCGCCATGGGAAATCATCCTCACTAGGTTGTTCTATGCTGTAAAGACATGCCGGATTTGAACCGGAATAGCAGGACGGCTTAATGCCTATGAGCGCGGTGGCTCAAACTGTCATGCAAGCATCATATGAAATCTTGGTTTATAATTTGCTAAAAACAAACGCGTGTTTTTCAAACAAAAAAATAGGCTGCATTCCTGAGGAATGCAGCCTTTTGTTAACTTCTGGTCTTGGAGAGCTAGGCTTGCCTTCCGGCCTACCTGAAGAGCGAGAGAATGCTCTGGCCCTGCTGGTTGGCAATGCTCAAGGACTGGATACCCAGCTGCTGCTGAACTTGCAATGCCTGCAGCTTGGTTGATTCCTCGGTCATGTCGGCGTCAACCAGGGTGCCGATGCCGCGGTCAACCGCGTCCATAAGAGCGGTCACGAAGTTTTTCTGGAGATTGACGCGCTGTTTTGTGGCGCCGAGCGTGGTGGCCGCGTCGGTCATCGCGGAAATGCCCTTGTCAGCGCCGGCAATATAGCCCTCGAGTATGGCGAGGTCGGCGACGCTGTCAGTCAGGGCCGAAATGTTCATGGTGGCAATGCTGAAGGTGCCTGCTACGTTGTCAATGGCGCCTGTCGTTGCATCACGCAGGCCATCGACGAGACCCGCCTCTGTTGCGGCGGCACCCGAGTCGTAGAGGATCATGCCGGAGGTATTGACGCCGATTGTGCCGATGGTGATGGCGCTGCCGCTGCGTGTGAACGACGAGACAATCGACTTCGTCGCATTGTAGCCCGCGGCAGAAGAATCGGTGGAAAGCCAGTTCTGGCCCGAGAACACGGCCGAGTCGCCAACGCTCTGAAGCTGATCCTGCAGCGCGGTGATTTCCGACTGGACCTTGGCACGGTCAATGCCAGGCTGGCGGGCGGCAACCAGCTTGTTCTTGATTTCCTTGCTTACATCGATGGCGGCGTTGATGGCGGTATAGGCCACGTCGATGGTGGCGGCGCCGAGGCCCAGGGCGTCTTTCACGGTTGAAAGGGCGGAGTTGTCGGAGCGCATCGTGGTTGCGATTGACCAGTAGGCGGCGTTGTCTTCGGCGGAATTGACGCGGTAGCCCGTGGCGATGCGCTTCTGGGCAATCTCAAGCGCCCCGTTGGTCTTGTTCAAACTCTGCATGGCAACCATTGCAGAGACGTTGGTGTTGATACTCGCCATTGGAAATCGTCCTCATTTACACGTTACATACAGGAAGGACATGCCGGATTTGAACCGGAATGACAGGGCGGCGTAATACCTTGGAGCTTTCCAGCTCAACCTGTGATGCCCAACTTATAAATGGCAAGTTTTGATAACTGGATAATGAGCTTGGTTAGTTTCGGGTTAATCCGCTGTCATGATTTCAGACGTAGCTGTGCCGCCAACTTCGCGGGCTCCGCGAATGGCCTGGTCTACTCCGGCTTTTTCTGACCCTTACTTGAACAGGGCCATGATATTCTGACTGCTCTGGTTGGCTATGCTCAGTGACTGGATACCCAGCTGCTGCTGGACCTGGAGGGCCTGCAGACGGGTCGATTCCTCGGTCATGTCAGCGTCAATGAGGGTGCTGATGCCGCGGTCTACGGCGTCCATCAGGGCGCTTACGAAGCTCTTCTGAAGCGTGACGCGCTGCTTGGTCGCGCCTAGCGTACTCGCTGAGCTGGTCATTTCCGAAATCGACTTGTCGACGCCTATGATGTAGCTCTCCAGCGTCGTGATATCCGCCGGACTGTCGGTCAGGGCGGAAATATCAAGTGTTGCGACGTTGAAGGTGCCGCCGCCGGCGGTATCAATGGTGCCTGTCGCGTCGCGCAAACCGTCGATAATGCCGACCTCGGTCGCGCCAGCGCCCGCATCGTAAAACGTCAGGCCTGTCACGTCGACGGAGATGATGCCGATGGTGATGTTGCCGTTGGTCCGGGAAAACGAGGAAACGATCGACTTGGTCGCATTGTAGCTTGGCGCCGAAGAATCCGTGGAAAGCCAGTTTTCCCCCGAAAATACCGCCGAATCGGCAATGCTCTGAAGCTGGTTCTGCAGCTCGCTGACCTCGGACTGGATCTTGGTCCGGTCAACGCCCGGTTGGCGGGAGGCAACCAATTTATCCTTGATCGCCTTGGTTACCTCAATGGCGCTGTTGATGGCGGTATAGGCCACGTCAATGGTCGCCGCGCCAAGCCCCAATGCGTCCTTTACGGTCGAAAGGGCGGAGTTGTCCGACCGCATGGTTGTTGCAATTGACCAATACGCGGCGTTGTCTTCTGCTGTTCCCACCCTGTAACCGGTGGAAATCCGCCGCTGGGTGGCCTCCATCGCCAGGTTGGTCTTGTTGAGACTCTGCAATGCTGTCATTGCAGATACGTTTGTGAGAATACTTGTCATGTTAGGATCATCCCTCAGGCATTGCTTAAATCTCGACATAAGGACATGCCGGCCCGGAACCGGAATAGCTGATCGGCATCATACCTGGGGAAGAACGTCCCCCTCAGCTACCTACTCACGCACGCACGATTTTTGGAACACACCGAAACCCAGACTAGGAAAACGACTTGATGAGACTTCCCGCCAGCATGCTCCAGCCGTCAATCAGCACAAAGAAAAGAACCTTGAATGGCAGTGAAATAACGGTCGGCGGCAGCATCATCATGCCCATTGACATGGTAATGGTGGCGACGATCAGATCGATGATCAGAAACGGCAACGAAATCAGGAAGCCGATTTCAAATCCACGCCTGAGCTCGGAAATCATGAAGGCTGGAACCAAAACGCGAAGCTCCGCCTTTGCCGGAGCAACGGGCGGTGCGCCAAACCTTTCGTTGGAAATTTCCTGGAACATCACATAGTCTTTTTCGCGCACCTGCCCCAGCATGAATTGGCGAAACGGGT
>CAZRZB010000020.1:0-28416 GCA_964604435.1 uncultured Aestuariivirga sp.
CCGTTGATGATGATGCCGGCTGCCTTGCCTTGCGCCTCGTGCACCCAGCCGATCAGTTCGCCTTCGGTATTGGTCTGCCGGAAGATGATCTGCAGTCCCAGCGACGTGGCCTTTGCGGCACAGCGCGCCTCGAGGCCGCCGATGGTTTCCTGTCCATAGACTGAGGGTTCACGCAGCCCCAGGAGATTGAGGTTGGGTCCGTTGAGAATGTAAATCGGTTTCATCGCGTTGCCATCAGAATCCATGCCTGTCGGAGGGTTATAGGCGGTCGCTGGCGGGCAGGGAAGCGCTCGGCATCAGCAAAGTGCGCAGCCGCCCTTGGCCCGGACCTCGGCGATGACGCCGGCAAGCTCGGCCTTCGGCAGGTAGCCTGGGATCAGCCGGTCATCGATAATGAACGCCGGAGTGCCGTTGATCGCAAGCGCCTGCGCCAGGTTGCGGTTGCGCATCAGGATATCCGTGGTTGCCGGATCCTCCATGTCCTTCTTGAGCTGCGCCATGTCCAGGCCAAGCTCGGCGGCAATCGCGTCAACCGAGGCCTTTGCGATCTTTCCCTCATGCTGGAACATGGCCGCAAACAGCTGCCAGTATTTTCCCTGCTTGATTGCGGCAATGGCGGCCTTTGCGGCATATTCGGAATCCTCGCCGAAGATCGGGAATTCCTTCAGCACCAGCCGCAGGTCCTTGTCTTCTTCGAGCAGGGACAGGACCTCGGGAAAGCCTTTCTTGCACCAGCCGCAGTTGTAGTCGAAAAATTCCACCATCGTGACCTTGCCGTCGGGATTTCCGTAGACGAAGTCAGCGCCGTCGCGGAATATCTGCTTGGCGTTGGTGGCCAGGGCGCCCTTTCGCATCTCGTCTTCCGCCAGCTTTTCCTTCTGCTCGAGAAGCTGGCCCACGTCCTTGAGCAGTTCGGGATTGGCCAGCAGATAGTCCTTGATGATGGCTTCGATTTCCTTGCGCTGGCCATCGCTGAATTCAGCCGACCGGGCGGCTTCCCCCAGCCCTCCCAGCAGCAGAATCGCAAACAGTATCGTTCTTAAGACAGCGCCCATGGCATTCCTCATGTTTCCGGTCTTTTGCCTGAAACAGCTGTTTCCGGTCAATCTTACTCTTTGGTGGCAAAATTCAGGATGTCGTTGGCCCGCAGCCACTCCGGCGAGCCATGTTTGAACTGTCCCGCCACGCGCTTTGCTTTCTCGGCCGCCAGCGCCGTGTCGCCCTGCATGAGGGCGGCTTCCGCCGTTGCCAGTTCGGCCCGTGGCACATCGTTCAGCAGGCCGTAGGCGAGGGCCGTAAACTTGTACACGTCGATCGAATCCGCCTCGGTTTTCTTGGCCAGGGTCAGCAGGTTCAAAGCTTGCCGGATGTTCGCCTTGTTTTCCGTGGCAATCAGCGCCTGCGCGTAAAGAATTTGGATGAGCCCGTTGTTGGGCAACAGCTTGCTGGCCTGCCGCAAGGAGGAGAGGGCCTTGGACGGCGTCCCGCCTTCAAGCAGGGCCTGGCCCTTGAGTTCCCAGAAATAGGGATCCTCCGGCACTTCTTTGATCAGGCTGTCGATGACCGGGATGGCATTCTTGGTGTCGCCCTTGCGGAACATGGCGATGGATCGCGCGTAACGCGCCGGCAGGCTCTTGTCCGATGAGGGGTAACGCTGAAAGACGAACTGCGGTGATTGCATGAAGCCCGCCAGCTTGGCTTGCATCAACTGATGGCGGAGCAGCAGTTGCGGCGCATCTTCCCGTTCAAAATAGGGCGATTTTCTTGCTTCCAGCTCAAGGCTGCGAATTCTTTCAAGCGGCATCGGGTGCGACAGCAGATAGGGGTCGACATTCTCCAGCGAGACCAGCGATTCGTTGGCCAGCAACTGGAACAGTGTCAGCATGCCGTTTGGCGATTGCTCCGTGGCGTTCAGGAACTTGAGCGCGGCCTGGTCCGCCGAGGCCTCCATGCCCCGCTGATAGGAAAGCAGGTTCCGTTGCGCCATGCCCTGGGAGCCAAGCATGATTCCCTGTCCGGCTTGGGCCGCTCCCTTTTGCCCCGCCGCAGCGCCGCCCACCATGGCGGCGACGCCGATGAGCGATCCGATGATTGATTGCGCGCTGGCCCGGTCAAGTTCGATGCCCATGCGGGCCAGATGGCCGCCTGCGAGGTGCCCCGTTTCGTGGGCCAGAACCCCGATCACCTCATTGGGCGTCTTGGCCCGGGTCAGCAATCCGGTATGAATGAACAGGCGCTGGCCGCCGGCCACGAAGGCGTTGATTTTGTCGTTGTTGATGATGTAGACGCGCACCGCCGACGGGTTCAGGCCCGCGGCCTTGAAAATCGGCCTTGAATAGAGGCGGAGCAGCCCTTCGATTTCCGCATCGCGGATTAAGGGGAGCGATGGCCCCGACGGCTTCTTGCGCGTGGCGGCGACGCCATCAGCCCCGAGGCTGGTGAAGGCCATCGAGATGGCAAGGCAAAGGGCGGTTAACCGGCGAATCATGGCTCTCTCAAGTGGTGGAACCCATGCTGTAAGGCCACCGCATTCGAGGGGGTGTTTCCCCGTCAAATGCGGCGAGTTTGAGGCCTTGGATTCTTAACCGCGCTTGCTCCACCAGCCCGCCTTGGGCTTCGTTGCCGCTTCGCTTGCATTCACGGTTGGTGCTGGCGGCTGCCACTTGCGCGGCTCCACCGGCGGGGCTGCGATCTGCTCGATGGCGACGACCGGTGCTGCACGCTCCACCGGACGTTCGGCTTGACGCTCTGGTTGACGCTCTGCTAGCGGCTCGCGCCCTTCGGCTGCGCTTGGGACTTGCCCCCTGCCTTCCGTTTCGGCTTCAGCATTGCGGCCATTCCTGTTGCGTCCGCCGCGGCTGCGTCCCCAGCGGTCGCGCCGGCGTGAAGGGCCACGCTCGCCGCCTTCCCTTTCGGTTGTTTCCGCCGATCCCGTGTCCGGTCCCGCTTCCCGGGGAGCGGCTTCTTCGTGTTCTGTCTCGCCGCCCTCTGCTGGCCGCTGCCGCTCCTCGCCTTCGCCGTCTTCACGGGACGCGGAAACGCCTTGCGGCTGATCTTCACGGTCACGCCCGCCGCGCCGGCCGCCCCGGCGCCCGCGCCTGCGCCGCCTGCCGCGCTGCGACTCGGAGCCTTCCTCGCCGCCTTCCCGCTCGGCGGTGGACCCGGCCTGGCTCTCCTCGGAACCTGCTTCGCTCTCAATTTCGGCTTCGTTGTCCTCTTCGACAACATCCTCATCTTCTTCGTAGGCGGAATCGATCTTGACCGGCGCCGTCACGATCCGGCGGACTGGTGCCGTCCGCTCGCTCGCCCGCTCGATGACCGCCTGCGATCCCTTCACCTCATCGCTTGGCACGATGAACACCGAAATGCCGTAGGCCTGTTCGATGATCAGCAGGTTGTCGCGCTTTTCATTGAGCACATAGGAGGCAACTTCGCGGTTGCACTTGACCGTGAGGTGCTCCGCCTTGCGGCTGATCAGGTGCTCCTCGATGGCGCGCAGCACTGAAAGTCCGCACGATGAAATGGACCGCACGATGCCGCGCCCCTCGCAATGGGGGCAGGGCCGCGAGGAGCCCTCGAGCAGTCCCGGGCGCAATCTTTGCCGCGACATTTCCATCAGTCCGAAGTGGCTGATGCGGCCCACCTGGATGCGGGCCCGGTCATTTTTGAGCGCCTCCTTGAGGCGGCGCTCCACCGCGCGGTTGTTGCGGTTTTCCTCCATGTCGATGAAGTCGATGACCACCAGGCCGGCGAGATCGCGCAGGCGCAATTGCCTGGCGATTTCATCGCAGGCTTCCAGATTGGTCTTGAGCGCCGTGTCCTCGATATTGTGCTCGCGTGTCGCCTTGCCCGAGTTGATGTCGACCGAGACCAGCGCTTCCGTCTGGTTCATCACGATATAGCCGCCCGAAGGCAGGGTGACGGTTGGCGAATACAGGGCGTCCAGCTGGGTTTCCACCTGGTGCTTTGAAAACAGCGGGCGGGTGTCGTTGTAGAGCTTCACGTTCTTGGCGTGGCTCGGCATCAGCATCTTCATGAAGTCCTTGGCTTCACGGTAGGCCGCTTCGCCTTCGACGTACACTTCCTCCACATCCTTGGTGTAGAGATCGCGGATGGAACGCTTGATCAGGCTGCCTTCCTCGTAGACCAGGGCAGGGGCCGATGAATGCAGCGTCAGGTCGCGCACATTTTCCCAGAGCCGCATGAGGTAGTCGAAATCGCGCTTGATTTCAGGCCGGGTGCGCTGGGCTCCGGCGGTCCGCACGATCAGCCCCATGCCTTGCGGAACCTCGACGTCGCGCGCCACTTCCTTGAGGCGGCGGCGGTCGCCGGCATCGGTGATCTTGCGCGAGATTCCGCCGCCGCGTGCCGTATTGGGCATCAGGACGCAGTAACGTCCGGCCAGCGACAGGTAGGTGGTAAGGGCCGCGCCCTTGTTGCCGCGCTCTTCCTTGACAACCTGCACTAGGATGATCTGGCGGCGCTTGATGACTTCTTGAATTTTGTATTGCCGGCGCGGGGCGCGGCGCGGACGCCGTGGCACTTCTTCCAGGGCATCTTCCGCCCCGATGGACTCGATCTTTTGGCTTTCCGCGTCTTCTTCCACGGTTTCAACACCAACCCCGGCAGCCCCCGCCTCGGGAGCTTCCTGGTTTACGGCATCGGAATCCGTTCCGTTGTCCTCTTCCGGTGATTGAGCGGCGGCGTCCTCCGCCTGGGCCTCTTCAGTGTCATCATCGGCTTCTCCGACGTCCGAAGCGAGCCGCGGCTCCTCGGAGGACCGGGCGGCCTGCGCCTCGTCGGAGTCATCCGGCTCATCGCCGTCCTCCTCGTTTTCACGCGCCTCATCCTCCTCCTGCTCGCGCAGCAGGGCCTGGCGGTCGGCGACCGGGATTTGGTAATAGTCGGGATGGATTTCCGAGAAGGCCAGGAAGCCATGGCGGTTGCCGCCATATTCCACGAAGGCCGCCTGCAGCGACGGCTCAACCCGCGTCACCTTGGCCAGGTAGATGTTGCCTTTCAGCTGCTTGCGGGCAGCGCTTTCAAAGTCGAATTCCTCGATGCGGGTTCCGCGCACCACGACGACGCGAGTTTCCTCGGCATGCGTGGCATCGACGAGCATTTTGCTGCCCATGGTCTTATATCCTCTGCGGCAGCTGGCGGTGAGGCTTCGAAGATCCCATGTCCGGACTTGAGAAACCATGCGGCCCGACGGGCCAGCCTGCGCGAAAGGGGCCCGATCCATGTCACGGCATTTTGCGATGCGAACGGCTCCGTGCTGGCTGTGTTTCCAGCGGCTGGAGGCGCAATCGAAAAGTCCTGGACCATGGCCCTCATTGATCTCTGTTCATGCCACCACGGCTTGAACGGTTAAACTCATTGTTCCCGGGCGGTTGTCCTTTGCCCGTGAAGCTCACGGGAGTCCCGACTTGGGAATCCCACCTAGACGCGGCATGAGGGAGTGAACCAATTGGTTCTCCGGACCTCCCCAGTCGCGAAATTATTGCCCTTGCAACCCAAACGATTGAATCGAGTCTGCCGAAGGGACCCGCCCTGTTTAGGGAGCCCGACCGGAAATTGCAAGGACGCATGTGTCAGTTTCGTGAAAGCATTCCATGGAAACCTTGGGTTAACCAAGCCCCCGCTAACCTTCCCGCGATTGGGCCAGGACACGATGGATGCAGCGCGAAACGCCTTGGAGGGACGGGATATGAGGCCGGAGCGGGGCTTCTCGGCGCTCTCCCTTGTGTGTTTTATTGTCATGTTTTTCATGGCCTTGCGGCCATCTTTTGCGGCGGAGGATGTGGTGGCCACGGGGGCCAGGGTGGGGGGCGACGAAACCCGTACCCGCTTTGTCGCCGATGTCTCCAGGACGGTGAGCTATAGCGTCTATGTGCTGCCCGAGCCCTACCGGGTGATCATCGACATGGCCGATGTCAGGTTTGATTTGCCGCCGGGAATTGGCCGCAAGGTCCGCGGCCTGGTATCGGAATACCGTTACGGGCTGGTGGAGGAGGGCAAGTCACGCATTGTCATCGATACCTTGGGGCCCGTTCTGATTGAAAAATCTTTTCTGGTGGAGCCGCAACTGGGCCAGCCGGCGCGGATTGTCGTGGATCTGGTGAAAACCACCGAGGAAGCCTTCGTCAAGTCGTACAACTCCGAACAGGTCAATGCCCGGAAGGAAATTGCCGAACTCTCGGCCGCCCCGGCTTCGGCGGAGGCCAGCGAAATGCCGGTCGTCCTGCCGGGCAAGAAAGGCAAGAAGGTCATTGTCCTTGACCCCGGCCATGGCGGCATCGACCCGGGCGCCATCAGCCGCTCCGGCACAAAGGAAAAGGACGTGGTCTTGGCCTTCGCCACGGCTCTGCGCCGGGCCCTGCTCGCCACCGGCAAATATGACGTGGTGCTGACCCGCAGCGGTGACCGTTTCATCAGCCTGAAAAACCGGGTGAGGGTTGCCAGGGAGAAGGAAGCTGACCTTTTTCTCGCCATCCACGCCGATACCGTGCGCGGCAAGGATGCCCGCGGCCTCACACTTTATACATTGTCCGAGAAGGCATCGGACGCCGAGGCGGAAGACTTGGCGAAACGGGAAAACCGTGCCGACATCATCGGCGGGCTGGATCTTGAGGCCGAGACCGAGGAAATCACTGATATTCTCATTGATCTTGCTCAGCGCGAGTCGAAGAACCACGCCATGTTCTTTTCCAAGAAGGCGGTGGCCCATTTGAAACCCTTGACCCTGATGACCGGAAAGCCCCTGCGTTCGGCGGGCTTCATGGTGCTCAAGGCCCCCGATGTTCCTTCCGTGCTCCTTGAACTTGGTTTTCTCTCCAGCAAGTCCGATGAGAAACTGCTCACCTCCGCCGCCTGGCAGGCAAAAATCGCCAGGGCCTTCGCCACCGCTGTCGACAGTTATTTTGCCACTGAACTGGCCTCCACGGCAAACTGAACCGGCCGGCTCCGTGCCGTGCCCCTGCTTGGCCATATTCCAAGCCTAGCAAAGCGCCTGGCGCATGTGCTATCGCCAGCAGGACGTAGAGGCGGAATCGGACCAGTAAACCAGCCATGCTAAGATTTTTGGGATGGCTCTTCGGAGCCGGCTTCATGATATTCCTCGGCCTCTCGGGGGCCCTGGTTTATGTGATTTGGGACGTCTCCAAGGGCCTGCCCGACTACAAGCAGCTGGCCTCCTATGAACCGCCCGTGATGACGCGCATTCACGCTGCCGATGGTTCCTTGCTTGCCGAATATGCCGACGAGCGGCGCCTGTTCGTGCCCGTCAATTCCGTGCCCAAACGCCTGATCCAGGCCTATCTCTCCGCTGAGGACAAGACCTTCTACACCCACGGCGGCCTCGACTGGCGCGGCATTGCCGCGGCGGGCCTGCGCTATGTCCAGGTCAAGCTCACCGGCAAGGGCCAGATCGTCGGCGCCTCCACCATCACCCAGCAGGTGGCCAAGAACTTCCTCCTCAACAACGAGCAGACCATCGAGCGCAAGCTGCGTGAGGCCATCATCGTCCAGCGCATCGAAGCGGCCTTTTCGAAGGACCAGATTCTTGAACTCTATCTCAACGAAATTTTCCTTGGCCTGAACTCCTACGGAATTGCCGCCGCCTCGCTGAACTATTTCGGCAAATCGCTGAACGAGCTTTCCCTCGATG
Organism: uncultured Aestuariivirga sp.; assembly: GCA_964604435.1. Classification (GTDB taxonomy): domain Bacteria; phylum Pseudomonadota; class Alphaproteobacteria; order Rhizobiales; family Aestuariivirgaceae; genus Aestuariivirga. Next base: position 7,670 of record CAZRZB010000020.1, read on the forward strand.
AGATGGCCTATCTCGCGGCCCTGCCCAAGGGCCCCAACAACTATCATCCCTTCAAGCACAGGGAGCGCGCCATTGAGCGGCGCAACTGGGTGCTCCAGCAGATGCTGGAGAATGATTACATCACCCAGGCCGAATTCGATGCCGCGACCAGGAAGCCGCTGGTGGTGAACCCGCGGCCCTTCGGCGCCCAGCTCTTTGCGGCGGAATCCTTTGCCGAGGAAGTGCGCCGCGAACTGGCCCAGATGTACGGCAAGGACAAGCTCGGCAAGGGCGGCCTTTCGGTGCGCACCACCCTCAATCCGAAATTGCAGATCTATGCCAGGCAGGCCCTGGCGCGCGGCCTGATTGCCTTTGACCGCAAGCGCGGCTTCCGTGGGCCGGTCAGGAAAGTGGAGGTCCAGGGCGACTGGGGCCTGCTGCTTGATAAGCCGCGGCCCCCCGCCGATGTGGCCCCCTGGCGCCTGGCGGTTGTTCTGGAAGTGAATGAGCAGCAGGCGGCGATCGGCCTTCAGCCGAAGTTGCTGCCCGATGGCAAGCTGGAAGAGGCGCGCGAGACCGGCACCATTCCCGTAGCCCTGATGGGCTGGGCCAGGGCCTATGTTGACGGCACCGAGCTCGGTCCCAAGATTGAAAAGGCTTCCGAGGTGCTGGCTGCCGGCGATGTCATCTATGTGGCGCCAAGCAGCGAGGAAGGGAAATGGCACCTGGTGCAGATGCCCGACGTGGAAGGAGCCCTCATTGCCATGGACCCCCACACCGGGCGCGTCCTGTCGCTGGTCGGCGGTTTTTCCTATGGCAACAGCCAGTTCAACCGCGCCGTCCAGGCCATGCGCCAGCCGGGCTCGGCCTTCAAGCCGATTGCCTATGCCGCGGCCCTCGACAACGGCTATACGCCATCTTCCGTCGTGCTTGATGCGCCGGTCGAATACAAGATGCCGACTGGCGAGATCTGGAAGCCCAAGAACTACCAGAACAAGTTCTTCGGCCCTTCGACCCTGCGCCGCGGCATCGAGCAGTCCCGCAACGTGATGACGGTCCGCCTCGCCGATGACCTCGGGATGACCAGGATCGTCGACCTGGCCCAGCGCCTCGGCCTCTACGACAGGTTGCCGCTGCAGCTGTCCATGGCGCTTGGCGCCGGCGAAACCACGCTGATGAAAATGACCACCGCCTACAGCATTTTTGCCAATGGCGGAAAGAAGGTCCAGGCCACCCTGATTGACCGGGTGCAGGACCGCTATGGCCGCACCATCTTCAAGTTCGACAAGCGCGACTGCAGTTTCTGCAAGCAGGACGCTTACACTGACAGCAGCGCCGAACCGGAACTCATCGATGTGCGTGAGCAGGTGATGAGCCCCTATACCGCCTATCAGATCACCTCGATGCTCGAAGGCGTCGTCCAGCGCGGCACCGGCAAGAAGGTCCAGATCGTCGGCAAGCCGGTGGCCGGCAAGACCGGCACCTCGAATGAGGAAAAGGATGCCTGGTTCATCGGCTACACGCCCGACCTCGCCGTTGGCGTCTATGTCGGCTATGACAGTCCCAAGCCCATGGGCAAGAAGCGCACCGGCGGCGAATTGGCTGCCCCCATCGTGGCCGACTTCATGCGCCTGGCGCTGCGTGAGCAGCCTGCCACGCCGTTCCGCGTGCCGCGCGCCATTGAGCTCATTCCGATCGATGCCAATACCGGCCAGCGCGCCGTCTTCGGCGACAAGGGGGTCATTCTCGAAGCCTTCAAGCCCGGCGAGGAGCCGCCGGATTCCACCAAGATCATCGGCGAGGACCTGGCCTCCCTTGCCGTCGATCCTTCGCTTTCGGACGGGGTGCAGCTCGTGCCCCCCGCCGGCAATGAGCAACCGGTGAATGAAGGCGGGTTGACGACCGGCACCGGCGGCCTCTATTGAGCCCCAACATCAAAGCTGGAAGCCGTTAAGAGATGCGTGCAGAAATCATCAAACTCGTGGAAGAGATGAAGCAGTCCATTGGACTGCTAAGGAGGCATCTTTGACTGGGATTCAGCCCTCAGGCAGCTCGCCGAGCTGAACGCCAAATCAGAGGACCCCGCGCTGTGGAATGACCCGCAGAAGGCCCAGGAGGTCATGCGCAAGCGCCAGGACCTGGATGGCCGCATAGCTTCCGTCCTGCGCCTTGAGCAGACCATCGCGGACAATGTGGGCCTCATCGAGTTGGGCGATCTGGAGGGCGACCACGGCATTGTCGCCGAAGCCGAAAGGGCGCTGGCAAAGTTGCAGATCGAAGTGGCCGAGCAGGAACTCGAAACCCTGCTCTCGGGCGAGGCTGACGGCAATGACGCCTATGTGCAGATCAACGCCGGGGCCGGCGGCACCGAAAGCCAGGACTGGGCCGCGATGCTGATGCGCATGTACACGCGCTGGGCCAACCAGAACAAGTTCAAGGTCGCCGTGCTCGATGAGCACCCCGGCGAGGAGGCCGGCATCAAGTCCTGCACCCTGGAGATCAAGGGCCACAACGCCTATGGCAAATTGAAAACCGAATCCGGCGTCCACCGCCTGGTGCGCATCTCGCCCTACGATTCGAATGCCAGGCGCCACACCTCATTCGCCTCCGTCTGGGCCTATCCGGTGATCGATGACAACATCGACATCCAGATCAACGAAAGCGACTGCAAGATCGATACCTACCGCGCCTCGGGGGCAGGCGGCCAGCACGTCAATACCACCGACTCCGCCGTGCGCATCACCCACCAGCCAACCGGCATCGTCGTGGCCTGTCAGGCCGAGCGCTCCCAGCACAAGAACCGCGCCACCGCCTGGAAAATGCTCAAGGCGAGGCTTTACGAACTGGAACTGCAGAAGCAGCAGGAAAAGATCGACGCGGTGAATGCCAAGAAAACCGATATCGGCTGGGGCCACCAGATCCGCTCCTATGTGCTGCAGCCCTATCAGTTGGTGAAGGACCTGCGCACCGGCTACACCAGCACCAATCCCTCCGCCGTGCTTGACGGCGGCCTCAACGACTTCATCCAGGCTTCGCTCGCCAAGCGTGTCCAGGGCCTCGATGCCGGGCCGATTGAGGACATCGACTAGCGGGCGTGTTCCGCCTCACCGCTGCCGCAAGGCCATGCGGCCAAGGAAGCGCTGCGCGACGGCCGCGCCGGCGAGCAGGGGCACGGTCATCAGGACTGTAGCGGCGGAAAGATGCGCCCATTCCTCGGCCTCGCCGCCAACCTGCGCTTCCTTCATCGACATCTGGCCCACCAGCCAGGGTGGCAATGTCATCACGCGGTTGCCCGCGAGATACGCGGCGAACAGGTACTCATTCCAGCACAGGATGAAAATCAGCAGCCCGGCGGCGGCGGCCCCGGCGGCCACCATCGGCAGGAAAATCGTGAAGAAAATGCGCAGATGCGATGCGCCGTCAAGCTGTGCTGCTTCCTCCTGCTCGCTGGCGGCTGGGCCGAAGACCGGCTGCAACAGCCACACGGCAACCGGAAGGTTGACCGCCGTGTAGGTGACAATGAGGGCAAGGCGCGTATCCAGCGTCCCCGTATACTGCGCCATCATGTAGAGCGGGACGACAATGACGATGGGAGGCAGGATGCGTGTCGCCAGTATGGCAAACAGGATTGCCTGGCTGCCCGCAGGTGTCCATGGCAGCGCACGGCGGAAACGCGTCAAGCCGTAGACCGCCATTCCGCCGAGCAGCAGGGTCAGCAGCGTCGCGGTCAGTCCGATGGCGGCGGAGTTGAAATAGCGCCTGAGCAAATTGTCGTAGGGATCCGCCAGGATGAACATCCAGGAAGCGAGCGAAGGCGTGAAGTCGACAAACGGAAGATAATAAGGGCCGCGCTCGATGGCCGCCCCGGATTTCAACGACGTCGCCGTTACCCAATACAGGGGAAACAGGCAGACAAGGGTCCAGAACCAGAGCAGGGCATAGGTCAGGATTTTGCCCAAGCGCCCCGGCCCGTGCGGCGGCTGGTTGGCGGTGGCGGGACGCTGGTTCATGGCGCGCAAAACCTATCGGACTCCCCCGCATTTTGCTACGCAAATCGTTTTTGCGCCGCCGTGCGGGTTAGGCCGGCTCGAGGCCCGTCATGCGTTTGATCGTTGCGGCAGTTTGCGCGGCCGCCGCAGCCGCAGGGCCGGCGGGCGCGGCCTTGGCGCGGGATAGGCGCAATCAGCAAGGGTTGAGCGGTCGAGTTCGCCGTAGAAGGCCTCGCGCGCCGCCGCCAGTTTTCCCCTCAACCGGCAATCTGGGGCCAGGCTGCAGTGGCCTCCATCCGCCTGGAAGCATTCGACCAGTGCGTGGCGCTGTTCAAGGACGCGGACAAGCTCGCCGAGGGGAATCTCTTCCGGCGGCTTGCTCAATCTGAAGCCGCCGCCGGCGCCGCGCTGGGTGACGATGAATCCGGCCCTGGCAAGGTTATGAATGATTTTCATCAGGTGGTTCCGCGAAATTGCGAATTCACTGGCGATTTCATCCGTCGTGAAAACCCGCGCCGGATCGGCCGCCAGCCGCATCAGGGCGCGGAGCCCGAAATCGGTAAATTCAGTGAGGCGCACAAGGTTTCTCCAGCGTTCCAGTCAAAATTGCATTTGCAATGCTGCTTTGATATTTGTAAAGTGGTATTGGCAATATGTGTTAAGAATTTCGCGTCGGCATGCCGGCCTGTGAGGCCAACAGGGTCTTGCGGAACAGAGTGGAAGGGTGGACGCCATGCGAGTTGAAACGACGGGAGTTAATCCGGTTCCGCCCCTGGCGGCGATGAACGTGGCGGGGCTCATTGACCATATCCTGTCACGCTATCACGCGATACACCGGCAGGAGTTGCCGGACCTCGTGGCCCTTGCCCGCAAAGTCGAGCGCGTTCATCACGCTGTGCCCGAGGCGCCGCTTGGCCTGGCCGAGGTTCTTGAGCGCCTCTCCGCCGAGTTGGAGGCCCATATGCGGAAAGAGGAGTTCGTGCTGTTTCCGGCCATGCGTCAGGGCGTGAAGGAAGGTATCTTGCAGCCGCTCGCCGTGCTGCGCCATGACCATGACGATCACGCCGAAACGATTCGCCTGGTGGAAGAACGCGCCAGGGGCTTCGCGCTGCCCGAGGGTGCTTGCGGCTCGTGGCAAAGGCTTTATGCCGGCGCAAGGAAGCTCTGCGCCGATCTTCGCGAACATATTCGCGTTGAAAATGAAGTGCTGTTCCCGCGCTTCGAGCTGGCCGCCGCCGCGCCCCGCTGCATCTGCGCCTATGGCTGAGGAAATCCTCAAGGGTCCGGGACTTCCGGCGCTGCTCGGCAAACTTATGGTGCCGCTGCCGCTGTTTCCCCTGCAGTTCATCCTGTCGCGGATGGTCAAGGGCATCGCCCAGCGCCGCCCGGAATTTTTCGCCCGCCTTGGCCCCCACATCGACTCGTCCTACGTCATCGACGTGACTGAATTGCCCTTTGTCCTGCTGCTGAAGCCCAATCCGCAGAAACCGGAATTGACCGCGCACCGCAGGGCGGAAAACATCGCAAGTGATGCGACGATTGCCGGGCCCTTCATGGATCTGTTCCGGGTCCTTGATGGGCGTGGCGACTCCGATGCCATGTTCTTCTCCGGAAATCTCAAGGTCAGCGGCAACACCGAGGCCGCCGTGTGCCTGCGCTACGCGCTCGACGATCTCGACGGCAGCGTGATCGAGGATCTGCTTCACATGGGAGGTCCGCTCCTGCTGCCGGCGCACCTCCTGCTTGAGAGATTGCGCCGGCTGGAGATGCAGGCATGAACCCCGCACCGCAAGGAAAGCCGGAACTGGTCTGTCCGGCCGGAACGCCCGCCGCCTTGCGCGCCGCCGTCGATGCCGGCGCCGATGCGGTCTATTGCGGCCTGGCCAACGAGACCAATGCCCGCAACTTCGCCGGGCTGAATTTCACGCCCGATCTGCTGGCGCAGGGCATCGCCTATGCCCGCGGGCAGGGCACCAAGGTCCTGCTGACGGTGAATTCCTTTGCCACGGCGCCGCGCACCCAGCTTTGGTTTGATGCCGTCGATACGGCCGCGCGGCTGGGCGTGGATGCGGTGATTGTTGCCGATATTGGCGTGGCCTCCTATGCCGCGCGGCGCCATCCGCAGTTGCGGCTGCACCTTTCGGTGCAGGCGGGGGCCTCGTCGCCGGAAGCCATCCGCTACTACTGCGCGGAGTTCAACGTGAAGCGTGTTGTCCTTCCGCGCATTCTCACCGTCGCCGAGATCGCCGCCATACACCGCGAAATTCCCTGCGAGATCGAAGCCTTCGTATTCGGCAATATCGGCATGATGGCGGAAGGGCGCTGCAGCCTCACCAACTATGTCACCGGCGTTTCGACTAACATGGATGGCGTGTGCTCGCCGGCCAACGCGGTGCACTATTTCGATCTGCCCGATGGCAGCAAGACCGCCGCGCTCGGCGATTTCGAAATCGACTGCTTCGCCGCCGGCGAACATGCCGGCTACCCGACGATCTGCAAGGGCCGCTATCTCGCGCCGGGGCGGACGGAGCCCTATTACGCCTTCGAGGAACCGGTCAGCCTCAATCTCTCGTCGCTGCTGCCCGATCTCATCGCGGCCGGCGTCACCGCCTTGAAGATCGAGGGCCGCCAGCGCTCGCGCTCCTATGTCCAGGCGGTCGTTTCCGCCTACCGCCGCGCCGTCGATGATATTGCCGCAGGCCGCTGGCACGACCTCTCGGGCCTCCTGGCGCTCACCGAGGGCGGCAAGGAAACCCAGGGCGCCTTCCAGACCAAGAAGTGGAGATAGCAGCTATGGCGAGCGAACTGACCATGGGCCCGGTCTTGTTTCATTGGCCGGCGGAAGCCAAGCGCGATTTCTGGTTCCGCGTCGCCGATGAGGCGCCGGTCGCCACCGCCTATCTCGGCGAGGCCGTCTGCGCCAAGCGCGAGCCGTTCTTCAATCCCCACATTGAAGAGGTGTCTGAACGCCTGGCCCGCGCCGGCAAGCGCGTCGTCTGGTCGTCATTGGCCCAGGTCGTGACCGCCGTCGACCGCCGCGCCTCCACCGGCATTGCCGGATTTGCCGACGCCGGCATCGAAGCCAATGATGCCTCCATACTGCCATTGCTCCAGCACAAGCCCCATCGCATCGGCCAGTACCTGAATGTCTACAACGAGGCCGCGGTTGCCCATCTCGCCTCCAATGGCGCCTGTCATTTCAGCCTGCAGCCGGAGCTTCCGGCAGAAACCGTGTCCCGCTTGACCGAAGCCGCGAAACTGGCCGGCGCCACGACCGAAGTGCAGGTGTTCGGCCGCGTCACCTTGGCCCTGTCGGCGCGCTGCTATCACGCCCGGGCCCATGGCCGCAGCAAGGACAATTGCCTCTTCGTCTGCGAAAACGATGCCGACGGCATGGAACTGCAAACCCGCTCGCACGACAAGTTTCTCGCGGTCAACGGCATCCAGACCCTGTCGCACCGCTATCTCGAACTCTCGGCTGAAATCCCGGCGCTGGTCGCCATGGGGGTTTCCGCCTTCCGCCTTTCGCCCCACAGCCTCGACATGGTGGCGGTCGCACGCGCCTACCGGCAGTTGCTTGATGGCCGCATTTCGGCGGATGAGACTTTTGCCAGGCTGGCGGAAGTGGGCTTGCCGCAGCCCGTGATGAATGGCTTCTTCCACCGCAAGCCCGGCTACCTTCATGTGGGTGCGCAACCCGGGTTGAACTGAGGAAACGAAAGTGGCCACATCGGCGCAACAGGTCCGGGCCTGGCGGGGCCTTGCCGTTCTTTCCTACGGCTTCCGCCCGTTCTTTCTCGGGGCCGCAGTCTTTGCGGCCATGGCGATGGCCGTGTGGATCGGAGCGCTTTCCGGTGCTTGGACAATCCCCTCCGCCTATGGACCGGTGGAGTGGCACGCCCATGAGTTTCTCTGGGGATACCTTCCGGCGGTCATTGCCGGTTTTCTGCTGACCGCGATTCCGAACTGGACCGGCCGCCTGCCGATCGTCGGCGTGCCCCTGGCGATCCTCTGGGGTTTCTGGTTCGCCGGACGGCTTGCCATGTTCGTCTCCGGTTATTTGCCAATTAGGCTGGCAGCGGCGGTTGATTTGTCATTCCTTGTGGCGCTGCTGCTGGTCGTGGCCCGCGAGATCGTTGCGGGCCGCAATTGGAAGAATCTGATGGTCCTGGCCGTTGTCGCCGTTCTGGCTGCGGGCAATCTGCTGTTTCACCTCCAGGCCCTGGCCGGCGGCGGCGCGGCAAGTGGCATCGGCGTCCGCCTTGGCGTGGCCGCCGCCATCCTGCTGATTGCAATAGTAGGGGGGAGGATCGTGCCCAGCTTCACGCGGAACTGGCTTGCCCGGCGCGGCCCTGGCGCGTTGCCGGCCCCGTTCGGCTGGATCGACCAGGCAGTTCTTGCTGTGACCGTCTTGGCTCTTCTCCTGTGGACCGGGTTTCCGGCATCTGCCGTTTCCGGTGCCATTGCATTGCTGGCGGGCGTATTGAATCTGTTGAGGCTGGGGCGCTGGGCGGGCTGGCGCTGTTTCGCGGAACCGCTGGTCGCCATCCTGCATCTGGGGTTCCTGTTCCTGCCGGTGGGATTCCTGCTGACCGGAACAGCCGTCCTGTGGCCGGAAATCGTTCCGCGCCCCGCCGCCCAGCATGCCTGGATGGCGGGCGCCATACCCGTCATGACGCTTGCGGTGATGACCCGGGCGAGCCTCGGTCACTCCGGTAGGCCGCTTGCCGCGGGAAAAGGCATTACGGCAATCTATGGCCTTGCAATCGCCGCCGCCGTCACGCGCGTCATTTCCGGAATTGTTCCGGCTGTCCCGTGGCTCCTTGAAACTGCCGGCGCCGCCTGGATCATGGCCTTTCTGGGCTTCGTGATCGTCTATGCGCCGCTGCTGCTACGGCGCCGGAATTAGACCGGCCGGATCACTTTCAGTGGCCGGAAGTTGTCCTCCGGCGGATCGTTCAGGTAGCTGACCTGGCCGAATGACATATTGGCGGCTGGCGCGGGCTTGGCGGCGGCAGGCGGGCTTTGATGCCCTTGCCCGTCGGCCAGGGGGTTTTCCGCCCGGCTGATCATGCCATAGATGTTGGCGCCGTTCTCGATCGAGATGGTTTCATTGAGAATGTCGCCTTCGACCTGGGCGCCCGCATAGAGATTGACATGGAGCCCGCGGATGGGTCCCATCACCCGGCCGCGGATGAAGATTTCCTCCGCCACCAGATCGCCCTGGACAAATCCGTTCATGTCGATCACGCAGGACTTGGCCCGCACCGAACCGAACACCGTGCCGTCGATATGCAGTTCGCCGCCGGTGGTGATGTTGCCTTCGATGGTCACATCCTGGGCAACGATCGACGGGCCTGAATTTGCCGTGCCATTGCTTCCGTTAGTTGAGTTTTTCGAGCGCTTGAAGATCATCTTGAGTTCGCCAAAAATTATGGGGATCGATAACACGGCCGTTTACACGCGTTTCGTAGTGTAAATGAGGCCCCGTACTGCGCCCCGTGCTTCCCATCCAACCTATTATGTCACCCCTGGCAATGTTCTGGCCCAGGGAGACGTTAACCGACCTCAGATGACCATACCGGGTTGAGACGCCGTTGTCATGAAAGATTTCAACAAGGTTACCGTAGGGTCCGTGTGACCCCGCCCAGGTGACCTTGCCAGCCGACGTCGCAAGCACCGGTTCCCCATAGGGCCCCCTGAAGTCGATGCCGCCATGGAAAGCCAGCGCCAGCCGCAACGGGTCCTTGCGGTAGCCGAAGAAACTGGAAATCCCGGTGATGTTTCCCATCGGCTTCACCAGCGGCAGGCCGGCAACCGCCTCGCGCACCTTGCGCTCCTGTTCCAGCGTCGCGTGCACCGACCCGATTCCGTCGGAAATCTCTGCTTCCCGCCGGACCTGGTCGTCGAGGCTGATGAAGGGCCCGCCCACGCCACCCATTTCGGCCTTGGCCAGCCCGGCGCTGCCCATCGGCTGGATGCCGAGCCTGGCCAGCAGGGCATTGGCATTGTCCAGTTTGTGCCGGGAATAGGCCTGGGCCCTTTGCAGCAGCGACAGGTGTTCGCGGTGCATTGCCTCAAACCGGCCGTTCATCTCGTCAAGTGGTTTGACCGCCTCGGACTGCGAGCGGAAATCCGCCGCATAGCGCGTCACGAAGGGCGCCCCGGCCGCCCCTTCCACCCGGGGCTTCCCGGGGTCTGGCGTCGCTGTACTGGATTTCAGCGGGAACCAGCCTTCGCCGATAAACTTCTCAAGGGTCTTCTGCTGTTCGACCAGGCTCTCGAACGCATCGTTGACCTCGTCCACCCGCTGCAGATAGCTTTTTTGGTCGAGCAGCAAACGGTCGTTGGCCCGCTCCACCGAGGCCCTGAGCTCAGCCAGGCGGTTTTCATAGTCCAGCCGGGCCTCGAACATTTTTTGCTGCTTGAGTTCCAGCAGCTGTTCCTTGAAGACGATATTGACGCTGGCAAACGCCGTCCAGAAAAAGCCGATCAGCAGGATGACCAGCAGGCAGACCTGCGAAATCGGCGAAACCGTGATGAATTGCACGTCGCCGTTGCTCCGCACATAGATTTGCCGCGTTTGCAGGAGCCGGTGCAGCAGCGAACGCGGCTTCTTCGGCCACCCGCCTCCCGTCTGACGCCGATTGGTTACCGCTCTGGTTCCAGCCATGTGGCGTTGCACCGCTAGGTATTCTGCCTCGATGGGCCGAAGATGCCAGTTTTACAGGTGAGCGCAAGCCCCTTGTGGGACAATCCGTGGCGGGGCTGGTGGCCCGGCGTTGAGAGGCCTTGCCTTGCTTTGGCCCATCTTTGCTGGCCAATGGCGCCAGGATTGGCCAAGGGTGTAATACAGTGCTTCTAATTGGCTGATTCTGTTGGAATTGATGGTACCTTTGGGCTGACGGGTTAGGGCATTCACGAATTGCAGCATCGGCTGGCTAAAATAACAGCGCTTGTATTGCTGTCGGTCACCGCGGTTCTGGTAATCGTCGGGGCCGCCTTTTTCTGGCGCCTGTCGCAGGGGCCGGTGTCGCTCGATTTCATGACCGCGCGGATCGAGCGGGAAATCAACAAATCCCTTTCGGGCATGACCGTCAATATCGCGGGCGCTGTCTTTGAATTGGATGGCGCCACCAGTGTCCCGCATTTCCGCCTGCGGGATCTGGTCCTGCTCGACAAGTCGGGCAACCTGATCGCCCGCTCAAGCCGCGCCGCCGTCAGCTTTGATGGCGCGGCGATTTTCATCGGCTCCCTGGTGCCGCGCGGCCTGGAACTCATCGGCACCCGCATCCTGGTCAAGCGCCAGCTTGATGGCGGGCTGGTGCTGGGATTTGGCGCCCCGGCGGCTGCCGAAAATGAGTCTGCCACCCTTGAAACAGTCCCCGAAGCGGCTGGCGCGGCGAAGGCGGGCCGCGAGGAGCAGGCGGCAATTTTGCCCCAGGAGGCCAGGAAGTCGCTGTTTGAGATACTGTCGGGGGAAGGCGGGGGCGGCGCCTCGCTGCAGGATATCCGTGTCAGCGGCGCTTCGATCCAGCTTTTTGACGAGGCGAACCAGGCCAATTGGTTCGCCCCCCAGGCGGACTTGAGCTTCAAGAAAATGCCCTATGGGTTTGTCGTCTTCGCCAAGGCCTCGGTGGCCAGTGGCGGAACCCCCTGGCGCACCGAGGTGTCGGCGACCTACCGGAGCCAGTCCCGCTCGTTTGCCGTCAGTGCGCGCATCGAAGACCTGGTTCCGGCCAATGTTTCGGACGAAATCTATGCCCTGGCGCAGTTTGCCAAGGTTGACATTCCGCTGTCGGGGCATGCGGAGTTTGAATTGACCGACACCGGCATTGTCACCAAGGCTTCTGCCGAGTTTGCCGCCGCGGCGGGAGTTGTCGGCCTGCCGGATTATCTGGCCCAGCCCATTGTGGTCGACGAGGGGGCTCTTCGGGTTGACTACGACCGGCCCACGGGCGGCTTCAAGATTGTCGACTCCATCATCCTGGTCGGCGGTTCGCGGGCCGAACTGACCGGGCGGGTGGAGCCCATCAGGGCCAGCGATGGCCGTTTGACCGATATCAAGATTGACCTCAAGGCGACCAGCGCGAGCGTCGTTGCGCAGGAGAGCGCAGCAAATATGCCGCTCGTCGATCGCATCGAGTTCCAGGGGCAGGCCTCGGTCGAAAATGCCGTCATGGAGATAACCGACCTTGTCGTGATGTCCGGCAATAGCGGGGTTCGCCTGCGCGGAACCCTGACCGGCGGCGGCGAGTCAGCCGGCATCCGGTTGAGCGGCAGGGTGCGCGATGTTTCGGCTGAATTCGTCAAGCGGCTGTGGCCGCCCGTGGTTGTTCCCAAATCGCGGAAATGGGTCACTGACAATGTCCAGTCGGGGCGCATCACCGATGGCGTGTTCAACATCAATATTCCGCTGGACGGATTGGCCGCCGCCCGGCGCCAGAAGCAGCTGCCTGACGAAGACATCGATTTCCAGTTTTCCATGGCGGATGTCACCTCGTCCTATTTCAAGTCGCTGCCGCCGCTGCGGGGCGCCGCGGGCCACGCCCGGCTGCGCGGCGACAGTTTCGAACTGACCATTGATGGCGGCAGCGTGGCGCTTCCTTCGGGAGAAAATGTCCAGGTGAAGCAAACCACCTTCCGAACCGAGAAGCTTCTGACCGAGGCGGTGCCCGCCGTCTTCGGGCTAAACCTGTCGGCAAGTGCTGCGGGGCTGCTGGAGCTTGCCGGACAGCCGGATCTCGATCTCCTCAAGAACGCCAGATTCGTTCCGCTGAAGGTGGGGGGCCAGGCCGAGGCCAGGGTTGATATCAGCATGCCGCTCATCAAGGGCCTCACCCGCGACCAGGTCCGTTCCAGTGCTGAAATCAACGTCACCGATGCCAGCGTCAGCCAGATTGTACCCAATGTCGATCTTGCGGAAGGATCGCTGCTGGTCGCGGTCGATCAGGGCGGCATCAAGGTGACAGGGCCGGTGAAGATCAACGGGTTCCCCGCCGATGTTTCCTGGCAGCGCGCCGCTGGCGCGGAGGCCACGCCCATCGCAACCGTCGATACGGAGCTGAGCGACAAGGCCCGCGAGAGGCTTGGCATCAAGCTGGGCACCTACATGGAGGGCCCGATCAAGGTTGTCGCCGAGATCAGCGGCATGGGAACGAAGAACCCGACCTTCAAGGTGAAGGCGAACCTGGCCAAGACCGAGATGTTTGTCGATGCCATAAGCTGGCGGCGGCCGCCCACGGCCAATACCTCCGCGACCTTCACCTATGTCGGTGGCGAAGGGGGGCCGCGGAAGGTCGAGGATCTCCACATCAAGGGGCCGAACCTCAGCGTCAAGGGCGATATCTTCCTGGATGCCAACGGCGGGATGAAGTCCGCGAAGTTGCCGCAGGTCTGGCTCAGCGATGAAAACAACTTCAGCATGGTCTTGGAGCCGCGCGAAGAGGGCCAGGCCGTTGACATCAAGGGAAGTTCCTTCGACGCCCGGCCGTTTGTGAAATCCATGTTTACCAGGGCGCCAAAGGGCGGCAAGTCGCGTCCCGGCCAGAACCTTGTGGTTCGGGCGGCCGTGGATCGGGTCTATGCCAACCGCGGTGAAATTCTGACCGGGGTGTCGGCCAATCTGTCGATCCGCAACAGCACGGTTGCCACCGCCGACATTGGCGGGGAATTCCTCTCCGGCAGGCCGCTGGCAATCCGTGTGCGGCCGACCGTTGACGGCCGGCAATTGCAGATCACCAGCACCGATGGGGGCGCAACGCTCCGCGCTTCCAATCTTTACTCGAAGGTGGCGGGCGGCAGCCTGGAATTCTTTGCCCTCCTGTCCAACGAGGGCAGTTCCACCATCCGCAATGGCCGCCTGATCCTGCGCGATTTCGACGTGCGCAACGAGGCTGCCCTTGTGGACATCAACAGCCGCAGCAAATCGAAAAAATCCGGACCGCGCAACGAGGGACTTTCCTTCACCAAGCTGACGCTGCCCTTCGCCACCGATGAAAAATTCATCAGGATTTGCGATTCATTGCTGAAGGGGGTTGAGCTTGGCGCATCCGCTGAAGGGCTGATCCGCAAGGCCGATGGCGCCATTGACATCACCGGAACCATCATCCCGGCCTATGGCCTCAATGCGGCGGTGGGAAACATCCCGCTGTTCGGCGATATCCTGACCGGCGGCAAAGGCCAGGGAATCTTCGGTCTGGCATTTGCCCTCGGCGGCACCATGGCCAACCCGCGGCTGCAGTATAATCCGCTGTCGGCAATCACCCCGGGCATATTCCGCAAGATCTTCGAGTACGACGCCTCGGGGCCTTCGGCCAAATGCAATGGCTAGGAGCCCGGCTGGCTGCGCTTACTTCGGCTTGATCAGGACGTGCTTCTTTTTTCCCATGGAGAATTTTATCACGCCGTCGCTCTTCAGGTTTGCCAGGGTGAGTTGCATCTTCTCGTCGCTGACCGTAACATCATTGACCCGGATGGCGCTCCCCTGGATGGAGCGCCGGGCTTCGCCGTTTGACGCGGCAAATCCCGCAAGCACCGCCGCGTGGAGCACCCCGACACCTGAGGAAAGATCAAGCTCAAGGGTGGGCAGGCCGTCCGCGCTGGCGCCTTCCTCAAAAGTCTTGCGCGCCGTTTCCGATGCCGCTTCGGCCGCCTGCCGTCCGTGCAGCAGGGCGGTGGCCTCTTCAGCCAGGGTCTTCTTCGCAATGTTGATTTCCGAACCGCCGAGCCCTTCCAGTCGCGCGATCTCGTCGAGCGGCAGCTTGGTGAAGAGCTTCAGGAAGCGCCCCACATCGGCATCATCCGTGTTGCGCCAGAACTGCCAGTAGCCGTAGGGTGAAAGCATGTCGGCATTGAGCCACACGGCGCCGCTCGCGCTCTTGCCCATCTTGGCCCCGGAAGCCAGCGTGATAAGCGGCGTGGTCAGCGCAAAGAGCTGGTGCGTTCCCATCCGCCGGCCCAGGTCGATGCCGTTGATGATGTTGCCCCATTGGTCCGAGCCGCCCATCTGCAGGTTGCAGCCATGGCGCCGCGCCAGTTCCGTATAATCATAGGCCTGCAGCACCATGTAGTTGAATTCGATGAATGACAGCTCGTGCTCGCGCTCCAGCCGCAGCTTGACCGAATCCATCGCCAGCATGCGGTTCACCGAAAAGTGCCGGCCGATTTCGCGCAGCATGTCGAGGTAGTTGAGCCTGGTCAGCCATTCGGCATTGTCCACCATCACGGCGTCTTTCGGCCCCTTGCCGAAGCGCAGGAACTTGCTGAACACCTGCTGGATGCCGCGCTTGTTGTCTTCGATGTCTTCGATGGTGAGCAGCTTGCGGCTTTCATCGCGCCCCGAAGGGTCGCCCACCCGCGTCGTGCCGCCGCCCATCAGGGCAATCGACGTCTGCCCAAGCTCCTGGGCCCAGTGCAGCAGCATGATCTGCACCAGCGAGCCCACATGCAGGGATTTCGCCGTGCAGTCGAAGCCGATATAGGTGACGATATCGCCCTTCGCGGCAAGCTCATCCAGGCCCGTCGCGTCCGAGCATTGATGGATATAGCCGCGGGTTGAAAGGGTGTTAAGAAAGTCTGACTTATAAGTGCTCATGATGGGCTGCTCTTAGCATGGGATAATCCGGTGTCAAAACTCGCAACCGCGCTCGGCCTGATGTCGGGCACCTCGCTTGACGGCATCGATGTGGCCCTTATCCGCACCGATGGGGAAAACCTGGTCGAGCGCGGCCCTTCCGAAACCTATGCCTATACGGACGAGCAGCGCGGCATTCTGCGCGCCGCGCTGGAGGATGCCAGGACTCTCACGCGCCGCGAAGACAGGCCAGGAGGCCTCGCAAACGCCGAAGCCGCACTCACTGACTGGCATGGGCGCGCCGTCGAGCGTTTCCTGGAAGCCAACCCCGCAACCCTTGATGTCATCGGCTTCCACGGCCAGACCGTCATTCACCGCCCCGAAATGAAACTCACCGTCCAACTCGGCGACGGTAGGGCGCTGGCCAGAAGACTAGGCGTGCCCGTGGTCTATGACATGCGCGCCGCCGATGTGGCGGCCGGCGGGCAGGGCGCCCCCTTCGTTCCCGTCTATCACCGCGCTTTGGCGGCGTCCTTGCCCGAACGCCCCATTGCCTTCGTCAACATCGGCGGCGTGGCCAACCTCACCTGGATTGGCGCGCAGGGCGAGATGATCGCCTTCGATACCGGCCCCGGCAACGCGCTGCTGGATGATTGGGCCCTGAAGCACACCGGCGTGGCCCGCGACAGCGATGGTGCCCTTGCCGCGCGCGGCCTGGTGGGCACGTCAGCCGTTGCGCAATTCCTGAGCCATCCCTTCTTCGCCATGGCGCCGCCGAAATCCCTCGACCGCAATGCCTTTGCGCGCGTGTCGCTGGCCGGGCTCTCGCCGCAGGACGGGGCCGCAACCCTGGTGGAAATCACCGCGCAAACCATTGCACGAGCCGTCGATTGGTTGCCGCAGGCGCCGAGAACCTGGGTTGTCTGCGGCGGCGGCCGGCACAACCCCGCCATCATGAAAGCCTTGCGGAAGAAACTGCCGAATGTTCATTCAGCCGAAGAACGCGGTTTCAACGGCGACGCTGTCGAGGCGGAAGCCTGGGCCTATCTCGCCGTGCGCAGCCGGAAGGAACTGCCCCTCAGCTTTCCGATGACCACCAGGGTGGGCGAGCCCATGACCGGCGGCGTCTTAGCTCTCCCGTGACAGGCGCTTGTCCAGGTAGGTCGAGCAGATCTTGCTGAGCTCGTCGGTCTTGCCTTCGAAGAAGTGATTGGCTCCCGCCACCACCTTGTGCTCGATGATGATGCCCTTCTGCGTCTTCAGCTTGGACACCAGGCTGTGCACCGACTCAGGGGAAGCCACCACATCCTTCTCGCCGTTGACGAAAAGCCCCGATGCCGGGCAGGGCGCCAGGAACGAGAAGTCGTAATGCTTGGCCAGTGGCGCAATGGAAATGAAGCCGCCGATCTCGGGCCGCCGCATCAACAGCTGCATGGAAATCCACGCTCCGAAGGAAACTCCGGCGATCCAGCAGATCTTGGCCTCCCGGTTGAAGGACTGCAGCCAGTCCAGTGCGGTAGCCGCATCCGAAAGCTCGCCCGCGCCGTTCTCGAACAACCCCTGGCTGCGGCCTACACCCCTGAAATTAAAGCGTAAAACCGAAAATCCGCGGCTCACGAAGGTCTGGTACAGCGAATGCACGATGGGGTTGTTCATCGTTCCGCCGAAGGCCGGATGCGGGTGCAGCAGGATGGCGATGGGCGAGCCCGAAGGCTTGGCATGGTGGTAGCGTGCCTCGATGCGGCCAGCCGGGCCGTTAAAAATGACTTCAGGCATCCCGTGGGGTCCGTTTCACTGTTTTCACCCGTCCAATTTCCTCCACGGAACCATCGTCGTAATAGTTGACTCGTGAGGTCGGGTTTTCTATATTTGGGTTCACTTTAGAATGGTTCAAGAAAGTAAATGCTTTCAAGCCCCGGTCAGTTGTCTCAGCCTTTAGCACGGTCGGGGGGGCAAAAAGCAAGCTTTTCGTGCAGCCGACGAAGGAAAAACCGATGAAAATGAGCACCAAAGGCCGTTATGCCGTGATGGCCATGATCGATATCGGCCGGAATTCGGCAGGCAATCCCGTCTCCCTCTCGGACATTGCCGCGCGCCAGGACATCAGCCAGGAATATCTCGAACAGCTCTTCAGCAAGCTGCGCCGCGACAAGCTGGTGGAAAGCGCCAGGGGTCCCGGCGGCGGCTACCGGCTGGCGCGCGATCCCTCCGAGATCGCCGTTGCCGACATTATATTGGCGGTGGACGAGGAACTGAGCTTCACCCGTTGTGCCGGCGATGCCGTTGAAGGCTGCGTGAAGGGCGAACAGTGTTCCGCCCACGACCTGTGGTCCTCGCTTGGCCGCCAGATGATGTCTTTCCTCGGCTCCATCACCCTTGAGGATGTGGTCGAGAAACGCAACCTTGCGCTCTCCGCCACCATCAAGCAGGCCAAGGACCGCCATGTGAGGCCCGGGAGGTGAGATCATACCTCGACCATAACGCCACCAGCCCCCTGCGGCCTGCCGTCAGGCAAGCCATGCTTGCCGCCATGGACGTCGGCGGCAACGCCTCGTCGGTCCACAAGGAAGGCCGCGCCGCCCGCAAGCTGCTCGATGATTCACGCGAGATAGTAGCCCGCAGCATCGGCGTGATTGCCCCCATGGTGTCATTCACTTCCGGCGGCTCCGAGGCCAACAATCTCGCCATCAAGGGTGCCCCCGTCGAGCGTATCCTCGTCTCAGCCATTGAACATCCCTCAGTCATCGAAGCGGCCAAGGCCGTGCCCAGGCCCGCCGAATTCATTCCAGTCACGCCCGCTGGCCTTGTCGATCTCGAAGCCTTGGCGAAAATGCTGGAGGGGCCGAAGGCCCTGGTCAGCGTCATGCTCGCCAACAACGAGACGGGCGTCATCCAGCCGCTCCGCGAAATCGTCGCCCTCGCCCAGGCCAAAGGCGCCCTGGTGCACACCGACGCGGTGCAGGCCTTCGGCAAGATGCCGGTCAACTTCGGCCTGCTCGGTGTCGATATGATGAGCCTTTCCGCCCACAAGGTCGGCGGGCCAACCGGTGTCGGCGCCCTCGTGCTGCGCGATGGCTTGGCTTTGGAGCCCCTCATTCACGGCGGCGGCCAGGAACTGCGCCGCCGGGCTGGCACGGAAAACCTTGCAGGGATTGCCGGCTTCGCCGCCGTCGCACGGGAAAACCAGTTGGATCTCAGTGCCTTGCGCGACGGTCTTGAATCGGCACTTGAGGGCGCGATGATCTTTGGTGCAAGCGCCCCGCGGCTGTCCAACACCAGCAATTTCTCCTGCCCCGGCCTGTCAGCCGAAACCCTGCTGATGAATTTCGATCTTGAAGGCGTGGCCGTTTCATCAGGCTCGGCCTGTTCTTCCGGCAAGGTGGCGAAGTCCCATGTGCTGGCCGCCATGGGCGTTGCCCCCGACCTGGCCCGCGGCGCGCTCCGCCTCAGCCTCGGCTGGAACACCACTTCCGAACACATCGAACATTTCATCACTGTCTGGCGCAAGCTCCTGGCCCGCCACAAAGCAAGAGCGGCGGCATAAACTCATGGCTGATCTCGACACCATTGAACTCGTCAAGGACATCGACGTCGATAAATACAAATACGGCTTCACCACCGATATTGAATCCGACTTCGCCCCCAAGGGCCTGAACGAAGGCATCGTCAAGTTCATTTCCGATAAGAAGGGCGAGCCCGCCTGGATGCTGGAATGGCGTCTTGAGGCCTATCGCCGCTGGCTCCAGATGGACGAGCCCGCCTGGGCCCGCGTCTCGTTTCCCAAGATTGATTTTCAGGACCTCTATTACTACGCCGCGCCCAAGAGCATGGCGGGCCCCAAGAGCCTCGATGAAATTGATCCCAAGCTGCTGGAAACCTACGCCAAGCTCGGCATTCCGTTGAAGGAACAGGAAATCCTCGCCGGCGTCAGGAAGCAGGGCGAGAAAAGCACCCTCGATGATGAAGGCAATGAAGTGATCGCCGGCCGCGTCGCCATCGATGCGGTGTTCGACAGCGTCTCGGTGGTCACCACCTTCAAGGCCGAACTCGCCAAGGCGGGCGTCATTTTCTGCTCCATCTCGGAGGCGCTGCGTGAGCATCCCGAACTGGTGCGGAAATATCTCGGCTCCGTCGTGCCGCAGGGCGACAACTTCTATGCAGCACTCAACGCCGCGGTGTTTTCCGATGGCTCCTTCGTCTATGTGCCGCCCAATACCCGCTGCCCCATGGAGCTCTCCACCTATTTCCGCATCAATGCCGAGAACACCGGCCAGTTCGAGCGCACGCTGATCATCGCCGACAAGGGCTCCTACGTTTCCTACCTCGAAGGCTGCACCGCGCCCATGCGCGAGGAAAGCCAGCTCCACGCCGCCGTGGTGGAACTGATCGCGCTCGATGATGCCGAGATCAAATACTCCACCGTGCAGAACTGGTACCCCGGCGACGCCGAGGGCAAGGGCGGCATCTACAACTTCGTCACCAAGCGCGGCGATTGCCGGGGCAGGGGCGCCAAGATTTCCTGGACCCAGGTGGAAACCGGCTCGGCCATCACCTGGAAGTACCCGAGCTGCATCCTGCGCGGCGACAATTCGCGCGGCGAATTCTATTCCATCGCCATTTCCAATGGCCGCCAGCAGGTGGACAGCGGCACCAAGATGATCCACTTGGGCAAGAACACCTCAAGCCGCATCATCTCCAAGGGCATCGCCGCGGGCCGCAGCGACAATACTTATCGCGGTCTTGTCTCGGCCCACCGCAAGGCCACCAACGCCCGCAACTTCACCCAGTGCGACTCGCTCTTGATCGGCGACAAGTGCGGCGCCCACACGGTGCCCTACATCGAGTCGAAGACCTCGACCGCCCAGTTCGAGCACGAGGCCACCACCTCGAAGATCTCCGATGACCAGATGTTCTACTGCATGTCGCGCGGCCTCAGCCAGGAAGAGGCGGTGGCCCTCATCGTCAACGGCTTCGTCCGCGACGTCCTGCAGCAACTCCCCATGGAATTCATGGCCGAGACCCAGAAGCTGATCGGCATTTCTTTGGAAGGGAGTGTCGGATGAATTCAATCCTGCTTAGCCTTCCCCCCTCGTGGGGGAAGGTGGACACCGCGAAGCGGTGGACGGAAGAGGGGGCCTTTGTTCAACAGGCCCCTCTCCCGGCTTCGCTGCGCTCCGCCACCCTCTCCCACAAGGGGAGAGGGC
>CAZRZB010000021.1:0-27261 GCA_964604435.1 uncultured Aestuariivirga sp.
TGACGCAGCAGCCCGCGGCAAGCGTGCCCTGCGGCTTCACCAAGGCGGGCCTGCCGGTCGGCCTGCATCTCGTCGGCAAGATGTTCGACGACCGCACCGTGCTGCGGGCCTCGAAGGCCTATGAGGATGCGACGGAGTGGGGAAAGAGGAAGCCGGGGTTGAAGCAGGTGGTTGGCCACTGAACCGGCAGCGAGCCAGAGTCACTAGGATGATTGCCAAGGGAACTACCGGCGGCTTGTCAATTTTATTGAGCCTGGCATTTCTTTCCTTGTTGCTAATATCGGCTTTTCTGGAGAATGGTTCAGCTGAAGTATCGAACACGTCCTCCCCCGCCCACAAACTTGAAACAATCGAGAGTGAGGTGGATTTGATTGGCGACCAACGGTTGCGGTTTGGCGATGTTCTCGCTTTGGATATTTCCGCGCTGAGATCAGCTTATGGCCAAAATATTGAAATTACCGGGAGCATCGATGGATGCGACAACTGCAAAATCGGCATCAACCGTGACAAAACCAAGCTTGTGGTATCCTCCGGGCTCTTGCCGCCCGGTTCCTATTCACTCCATCTCACCGGCAGAATCTCAAACTCCATCCTGAAGGAAGAGGTTCGGCTTTTTGTGAATCCGGACAAGTTCAGCGACATCGAGCCGGAAGTGCTGGATACCGCACTGATCGATCTGCCAATGCGGACCCTCTACCTTTCGGGCCTGAGCAAGGACATCCTACTCCCGCGGGGAGCGATGGGGATCCTGGGCAGCCGGCTATTGATCAGTGCATATAATAATCAGTACTTCGAGGTGAATCTTGAAGGCGAGACGGTTTCCATGCGGCCTTTGAAACTGGGCATAGATACAAACGACGCATCGCTTCAGGCGCACGTCAAGTCAAACGCATTCATTGGATATGCTGTGGCAGAGGTACAGGATATACTTTTTCTCAAGGATGGAAAGCATGTTGCGATCTCATATTCCCATTGGAATAGCGATGCCAAGTGCCTGACCCTGCGTGTTGAGCTTGGTGAGGTGCCGAAAGATTGGAAGGCTTTCGATGCCATAAAATGGTCCAGGATATTCGAGAGTACCCCGTGCCTGCCGCTGAATTCCGACTATCCAAATATCGCGGGTAACGCGGCAGGAGGCCGCCTCGCCGAGTTGAGTTCAGGAGAACTTCTTTTGACCGTCGGGAATTTTGCCAAGGAAATCTATCCGCAAGACCCCCATAACAGTTATGGGAAGGTCTACAAGCTAAATATGGAATCTGGCCGCATGGAATTGCTGTCACTCGGGCACCGCAATCCCCAAGGCATTGCGGTGGACCCCCTTGGCAGGATTTGGACAACGGAACACGGCCCAAGGGGCGGTGATGAGCTCAACCTGATCGTGAAGGGCCAAAATGCCGGCTGGCCCAATGTAACCTATGGAGTGAATTATCATAACAAGGAATATGGGGGGCAAGAAGTGGCCGGGCGGCATGATGGTTTTGCCAAACCTGTTTACGCCTGGGTCCCATCAATAGGGGCCACGAGTGTTGTGCCGGTTCATGGTTTTTCCAAAGAGTGGGAGGGGGACTTGCTGGTAAGCTCTCTCAAGGCAATGCAATTGCGGAGATTGCGCCTGGAAGAAAATCGGGTGGTGTATGACGAGCCGATAAATCTCGGGTCCCGCCTTCGCGACAGCGGGCAGCTGGATGATGGAAGAATAGTGATCTTGACTGACGAAGCCGAACTTCTTGTATTGTCGCCAACAAAATTCCCGGACGCAAACAAATACGCCTACACACAAGCCTGGAAACTTGGCCCTCAGGCCCAGGCGGCTTTAAGTCGTTGCAATGAGTGCCATTCTTTCTCTTCTTATCAGGACAACACGAACAACAAGCTGAACCTGGCTGGCGTTTTTGGCCGGCGAATCGCTTGTTTGAGCAATTTTCCGTATTCAAAAGCCCTCGCCGAAAAAAACGGAAACTGGACCGAGGAGTTGCTGAATCTCTTTATCTCCGACCCGAACACATTCGCACCGGGAACCTTGATGTCAGGAGTGGCAATCGAAGCCAGTTCCGTCAGATCGGAAATCATCGGGTATCTCAAGTTGCTGGCTTCAAATACGGAAATCGCCTCTCGCAAGGAATGTGCTACATCATCTTTGAGCCCAGACTGACCTTGTGCCCACGTCTTAACTTTCGTGATCTGGCTGGCGTGAACATCAAACGCTTGCCAGGCCAAGGATTTCCAAGGCCAATACCAGGCAGAAAATTCACGCAAGCTGCTGTTCAGCTTAACTGTAACAGCGCAGCGGCCACAAACCCCTTAGATGCAGGGGTTTTCAATAGTTTCAACTATTTGCAATAAAGTTGGCTGGGGGACTAGGATTCGAACCTAGACAAACAGAGTCAGAGTTCTTTGGGTCTGTTTTTCACCTCAATGAAATCAACACCTTGCAACGACCAACAGAACCAGACTCTGTGTGTTTGGAATCCTAAGTATTTGAAAACGTTGAAGTCAGGTTAGCCCACAGATTCAGGAGACTAGGGGATGACTAAGAATCGACGTTAGCAAGGAGTTTATTCACATCGAACGCTTGCGAGATTTTGCGGGCATGGTTCAATGAATTGGTACTAGCTAATCCGTTCGCGTCTGCACCCTCTTGATTAGCGGGGTGCAGGTTCGAGCGCTAATCAACATGGAGCCAATAAAAAACAGCACGCTCAACGAACTTATTCACCTCGGCATAGGCGATAAAGGTGAAATCTACCCTTACACGTTTATCCGCGTGCCAGGAGGCTGGATTGCTCATTGCGATTATGGAGTGAATGGTCTCGCAGTCTTTATTCCTTTCACGACACAACTATGAGGGAAATTAAGTTCAAGGTATGGAATGGACGAAGTCTGCTCAATGGTGTGAATGTCTACTTGGACTGCCAAGGACATCCTTATTGGCAATTCGGATTTGAAGAACCAAAACCGATGAGAGATTGTATTGTTGTGCAATTCACAGGACTTCACGACAAAAATGGCAAAGAAATTTATGAAGGGGACATTCTCAAATGGGGAGTACACACCCTGGGTGTGTATTGGGATCGCGACTCATTCGTCGGGAAGGCACTCTACGAACACAATGACAGAGGATTTTATGACTACGGCCTGTGTCCACTTGTTTCAGAATCAGAAATCATCGGCAACAACTTCGAAAGCCGAGAATTATTTTCAGTGCCACCACCCGAAGGCACGACCAACGTTGACCAAGAACGTACCAAAGGTGCCAAGAGCGGCGAATGAGGCAATCCATCTTTCGAAAGTCCCAAGTCGTATCTTATTGCGTGTGACAATCTCATGCCCATCCCAGTACAGCCTGCCTGTCTTTTCATGAATCCCAAACAATCCCACTCCCTTAATAGAGATTGCACGTACGCCTTCAGGCCAGTCGGAAGGCCGGTCATCGGAAAGTTTATTACGGCGAACTACATCCCAGTCTGTCATTAAAAATCTCCTTGAAAGCCAAGGTCGAGCTTCCCATATTTCAACCCAACTCGGAACAGCCGAGGCGTGGGGGGCCACCGTAGGGCTGATTAAACCTAGAAAAACCCCCTGAGCTGGTCTTGTGCGCGGTTTTCGGCTCATCAAGAGACCCGTGCGAGGTAGAGGGAAAAGCTGATGAAGCTAATCTTCGCTATCGAAGCCAGCCAACCGAACGGAACGACCTACCGTCTGGTGATAGGGTGCGTGTTGCCCCTAGAGCTGATTTCGACGGTAGCCGCTCTAATGCGGTTGCACTAACGGAAAAGGGCACCTTGGTAACAGGGTGCCTTTTTCTTGTTTAGAACCACCATCCGATTACGCTCCCAACTTTCACCTAGTGAAACAAGTCCTTCACGACAGGTATTGCGAGCACAATGGTCAGTACGACCAAGACAACCGTAAGCCACAGAAGCCCCCTAGCGTATCTTTCACTGCTTGTATTTGCATTTTCCATTGCAACCCGCAGTCGCCTCATAGCTTCCACAGTCGCGCCCGCACCGTGTTCTAGAGACATGCCGAGTTCAACAAGCTCGTCGTCAGTCGCGGATTCCAGCATTCCTAGCTTCTTGTTCGTCATTTGAAATTTCCTTGAAACAATTGCATCAGATTTGCCCAATTGAGGAGACTACAAGATGACTGGGGAGTTTTTGTTTTCGCTAACTTATTGATTTTGTTGGCTGGGGGACTAGGATTCGAACCTAGACAAACAGAGTCAGAGTCTGTGGGCCTACCGTTAGCCGATCCCCCAATGCGCCGGGAATGGGGGCTTCAATAGCGGCGGGGGAGAATTAGCGCAAGGGCGGAGTGAGGTGCCGGGATATTTGGCAGGCCATCACAAGTTTGTCACCCCGACGAAAGTCGGGGCCCAGGCCTTGAACAGGCGTGCTGGTGACAAGTCTGGGTCCCGGCGTTCGCCGGGATGACAGAAGAAAGACAGGAGAAGATGACAGATTACGAGCGGAACTGCTTGATCAGGCTGGCGAGGCTGCCCTGCTGGGCGGCGGGGCCGGCGGCGGCCGGGCGCACGGGCGGCGGCGGGGCCGGCTGGCCAAAACCCTGGGGGGCCGGCTGGATGCCGGGCCTTTGCTGGGCTGCGGCAGGCTGAAGGTTTTCGCGCCGGAGCGAGGGCTGCGGCGGAGGCGGCGGCGCAGCGGGCTGAGCCACATGGTTGGTCTGGGCTTCGGCCACATAGGCGGCGCTGTCGGGGTTGAAGGTCTGGGCCCGCCAGCGGTTGACGATCTCGTGGAGGAAGCTGTCGTCGGGCAGGTCCTTGGCCCAGTTCTGGGTGAAGGAGGCGGTGCTGCTGCGCGGCCATTCGTTGGCGGGCAGCTTGTCGAACTTGATGCGGGTGGGCAGGGCCACGCCTTCGCCGAAGGTTATGGCTTCACCGGTGCCCATGGTGGACATGAACTCGAGAAGGCTGGCGGCGGCATCGGAAATGCCGGCGCGGAGAATTTGCTGGTCGCGCTCGTTGGTGAGGCGCATGGAAAAGATGGTGTTGCACTGGGACAGGATGGTGGGATCAAGCTCCGCCGGGCGCTGGGTGATAATGCACAGGGAAACGCCGTACTTGCGCCCTTCCTTGGCGATGCGCGAGATCGATTTCTTGGTGGGCTCGAAGCCCAGGGACTTGTCGATCGGCACATAGCGGTGGGCTTCCTCGCAAATGAAGGTAATGGGAATGCGCCCGGCGCTCCAGACGCCGAAGTCGAAGGCTAGGCGGGCCAGGACCGAGACCACCACATTGATGATTTCCGAAGGCAGGCCGCCCAACTCGACGATGGCGATGGGCTTGCCGTTGACGGGAATGCGGAACAACCGCGCCAGGATGGACGCCATGGTGTCCTGCACGGTGAGACTGCCGAACATGAAGGCATAGCGCGGATCGCGCGAGATGGTTTCGATGCGGGCTTTCAGGCGCTTGTAAGGGGCCAGTTCGCCGCGCAATTCCAGCTTGCCGATATATTCTTCGAGAATGCCGACGAGGTCGGAGGTGCGGAACGGCAGCGGCGAGTCAACGCCGATGTTGGAACCATCGAAACTGCCGCGCAAGGAACCAGCAGCCTTGTCGCGGCGCTGGTTGCTCATGTAGCGCGCCTTGGCCTGGGGAATGATTTCGCGCAGGATTTCCACGTCGGTCTCACGGCCTGGCTGCTGGCCAATGAGGATTTCCACGGCTTCGTCGAAGTTCAGCAGCCAGAAGGGCAGGACCATGTTGTCGGGGGTGATGACTTCCGACATGCCCTTGAAGGACTGGGCGTATTCGCGGTGGACATCGAGCAGGAGGATATGGGCCTGGGGATTCTTCTCCAGGATGCGGCGCAGGATAAGGGCCACGGTGCAGGACTTGCCGGTGCCGGTGGTTCCCAGAACGGCGAAGTGCTTGCCCAGCATTTCGTCGATCTTGATCATGGCGGGAATGGAGGGGTCCTGCTGGATGTGGCCGACGCGAATGGAGGTCTCGATATCGCAGGCATAGGCCATCGACAATTCGCTGCGGCTGGCGCGGTAGACGGTATCGCCAAGCGACGGGTAGCTGGAAATGCCGCGGCGGAAAGCCCTCCGCCTGTCGTTTCCGTCCTTGGGCAACTCGCCAATGAATTCAACCTCGACGATGCGCAGCTCCTGCTCACCCTTGGCGTGGGACGGCATGGGTGAGCTCATGGCGGAGACCAGGGCCAGGGAAACGGAGGTGGCGCAGTCCACCTTCAGCAGGGTGCCGATTTCAGGGCTTCTCCCGGCGTCGGGACGTTCCTCGGCATCTAGCAGGACGATGGCATGGGCGCCGGTGACGGCGACAATGCGTCCGACGCGCGCGGCGGCTTCCGGGAGGGGCTCTGCTTCATCCTTTGGCATTGCGTTCGAACGGTCCATAGATTCATGATCCCTTAATGGAGGCTGCCTTCACGGCCGGTTGCCGGAGTTCCCCCGGCGCGGCCATGGGCAGAATGACAGTGACACGGGTTCCCACAGCCTTTTTGGATTCAATCTGCAGGTCGCCGCCGTGGAGGCGGGCCAAGGCATGAGCTATCGGCAGGCCCAGGCCGGTGCCCTCATGGCGTTTGTTGAAGCCCGCATCGACCTGGCCAAAGGGACTCAAGGCGGTTTCAATTTCAGCCGGCGACATGCCCATGCCGCTATCGCTGATGCTGATGCGGGCGAAATGCGCCTCGCCCCTGCCGACGTCGACGCGGATTCTGCCCCTGGCGGGGGTGAACTTCACGGCGTTGCCCAACAGGTTGATCAGGATTTGCTTGAGGCGGAGCGGATCGACCAGCAGGTCGGGGAGGTGGGGAGCCACGAAGGTTTCAACCATGATGTCCTTTTCGCGGGCCTTGGCCTCGACAATCAGCAGGCAGGATTCAAGGATGCCCTTGATGGCGACCGACTCAAGATCGACCGACAACTTGCCGGCCTGGATCTTCGAGACATCAAGGATGCCGTTGATGAGGGCGAGGAGATGCTCGGCCGCCTGGGTAATGTAGGCCGCATACTGCTCAATCTTTTCCGGGCCCGAGACCGTCCGGGTGGCCAGCATGTCGGAAAAGCCGATGATGGCGTTGAGCGGGGTGCGCAGTTCGTGGCTCATGTTGGCAATGAATTCGGATTTGGCCTTGGAGGCCAGTTCGGCGTCGACCTTGGCGGCGGTGAGGGCGGCGGACTGCTTCTGGCGGGTGACGGCCTGGCCAAAATGCTCGGCATATTCGCCGATCAGCGAGCCGTCCTTGAACCAGCGATTTCCAAAAGTACGCATGCAACTCCTGTCCCGGCCCCATAGGTAGCGGCCAGAATCTCAATTAGTCGTTAAAGATTGCGGGGCATTTGGAGGGGATTCATTTGCTTTACCTGCAGGCTGAAACTGTTAAGATGGCCCTAACGCAATGATTATGTGACGGTTGCTGGGCTCCGGGAAATCCGTCGAGAGCAGGCCGTCTGGAAGGCTTAACGTGGACGCGACCAGCGGTACGGGAAATTCCCGTGGCAGGCGCAGATTCGGGTTGCACGGCAGCAGGGGACGGTTGCAAAACCGCCCCGAACCGGAGGTTGCAGCCACACCGAGGGAATCGCAGGGGAACGCCTATTACGGCGCCTTGGACCTGGGCACCAACAATTGCAGGCTGCTGATCGCCGCTCCGGCCCAGGACGGGTTTCATGTCCGGGATGCTTTTTCCCGGATTGTCCGCCTGGGTGAAGGACTTAGCAAGACAGGCTCACTTAACTCCTTAGCCATGGAACGGACCATCGAGGCCTTGCGCATCTGCTCCAACAAGCTGGTCTGGCACAAGGTCAAGCGGCACCGGCTGATAGCCACCGAAGCTTGCCGGATGGCTTCCAACGGGCCCGAGTTCATTGCCCGGGTGAGCCATGAAACCGGTCTGGAACTCGAGGTCATCGACCGGGAAACCGAGGCGCGGCTGGCGGCGACGGGGGCGGAACCGTTGATTGATTGCGAGGCGGAAAGTGCCTTGGTCTTCGATATCGGCGGGGGTTCCACCGAACTCATGTGGATCGAGCAGCGCGGCGGCAAACGGGAGATTCTGGCCTGGACATCGCTGGCGGCGGGGGTGGTAACCATTTCCGAACAATTCGGCGGCGGCATCGAGGTGACCGCCCAGTCGTTCGCCGCCATGCGGAATCACCTGCGGCCGCTGCTGACGGAATTCGTCGCCCGGGTGCAAAGCCTGAAGGGGAGTGCGGCACTTCCATCGCATCTGCTGGGAACTTCCGGCACGGTGACGACCATTGCCGGGGTGCAGCTTGGGCTCCGGCGCTACGACCGGTCGCGGGTGGATGGCTGCTGGCTGTTCAGCGATGACGTGGGCAAGGTGACGGCGGAACTGCTGGCCATGACCTATGAAGAGCGGATGCTGAACGCCTGCATCGGGCGCGAGCGGGCCGACCTGGTGATGGCGGGCTGCGCCATCCTCGAGGAAATCCGCCTGGCCTTTCCGGCAAGCCGCATCCGCGTGGCGGACCGGGGCCTGCGCGAGGGCATCCTGACCCAGCTGATGATGGAAGACGGCACCTTCGGGCGGTTGCCATGAGCCGGCCCGGGAGCAAGAACGAATTGAGCGGCCGGCACCTGAAAGTGCGGGTGAAGACCGGCAAGGGGCGCACGGTTTCGCAGAAGATCTGGCTCGAGCGGCAGTTGAATGATCCTTATGTGCATGAGGCCAAGAAGCTCGGCTACCGCTCGCGCGCCGCCTTCAAGCTGATCGAGATCGACGACAAGTACCACTTTCTCAAGCCGGGCCTGCGGGTGGTGGACCTGGGCGCCGCACCCGGGGGCTGGTGCCAGGTTGCCGCCAAGCGGATCAAGGCGGAGGAAGGGCGGGGGCGGATCATCGCCATCGACATGCATGGCATGGAGCCCATTCCGGCGGTGACGATCTTCAAGAAGGACTTCCTCGACGAGGACGCGCCCAAGCTGCTGTTTGACGCCCTGGGCGGGGAGAAAGTGGACGTGGTGCTCTCCGACATGGCGGCCCACGCCACGGGGCACCGGCAGACCGATCATATCCTGGTGATGACGCTGGCCGAGGCGGGGCTGGATTTCGCCCGCCAGGTGCTGGCGCCCGGCGGCACCTATCTGGCCAAGGTCCTGCGCGGCGGCACCGAAGGCGAAATGCTGAAGCTGATGAAGAAGGATTTCGCCAGCGTGCGCCATGTGAAGCCCATGGCCAGCCGCGACGACTCGGCGGAACTGTTCGTGCTGGCGATGGGGTTTAGGGGATAGGGACAATCCATGCGTCGTCTCTGCTTTGATACTGAAAGTAGCTATTTTATGCGCCCGGGTTCGGGTGTTGGCACTCCCGGAGCTCGTAGGGAATATTTGCGTGGACGAAACATTCGTTTTGACTGCGGGGTCGTCTTTGATGAAGGATTTGGCCGGTATTATGAGTTTGGCAACAATCGCGTCTTCGAACTTTTAGAACTTCTCGCATCTGCCGATGAATTAATTTCGCACAGTGGCCGGCGGTCGACTTAATTGTCTTAGAGCACGCCTGTGGTGAGGATCGCGTTGCACCCCTATGGCAAATAGCGCACCACGATTTGATGGAAATGTGCAGTATGACCAGTCTGGAGAATCTATCTCAACAGTTCATACCAGATCAGTGGCAAGCAATGGAGAAAGAATACAAACATCGACTTGAGCCTCTTGAAACCGAGTACAAGAATAGAAATTGGTCAGACACTGAAAATTTTGTTGCCACCAAGATGGCCAAAGCTCGCTTTGATGTCGAATGGACTTATGCAGTCTTTCAAGAAATTTACCGAAGACGTTTGCAGTGACGTGGCGTTTCCCAATTCAACGAATATCTCACCTTCGCTGAAATTCCGATGTAGCCTCCCGACTGATTGTCACTCGCTGCGCGGTACACGCATTGACCGCGCTGCACTTTCCAGCGCTACAAACCTCCGGCGGAGTTCGGTGAAGAATTTGGGGGGCAGGAACCCATAGGCCACGGAGCTGTCATCGCGGTCGGCGATGCGGCGGAGGTCGGGGCCGGGCCAGGTGAACAGATTGCTTTCGGAGAGCACAACCCATGAGCGTTCTGAATCGAGACCTAGGTGCTGTTTCACGGTGAGGGGCAGTTCAAGTGCCGCCATAGGATTTTCGGGCGGGCTATGGGTGACCGGCACGACGAGCACCTGTTCGCCATCTGCGTCAGTGTGCAGCGCAAGTATGATGGCGCAGGGACGGTCCTTGCTGCCGTCCTCGCGGCCGGCGCGATGCTCGCGCAGCCAGAGATAGGAATAGCGGATGACGAGGCCCGCTTCGGGCTTCGGGAGACTCACGGGGTCCAGTCTTTGACGAGTCTATCAAGATGGCGGTGGCGCGGATCCATCTCCGTGTGGGCGACCGCTTCGACGATGGCCGCGGGGAGTTCGCCGGCGGCGAAAACTTCCCGGTCGCGGCGCTTGAGCCGCTGATATTCTTCCGCCGAGATCATCACCGTGCGGTCGCGCCCGTTGCGGGTGACGACCACGGGCTGGGTGAGGGCTGAGTCTTGGTAACGGCCCACTTCCTTGCTGAATTCTGTTGAAGTTACGCGGATCATGGTATTGCACCTATATTACGGATATTCCGTAATATAGCTTAAATCCATAATATTTCAATAACGGTGTTTTTGCAATGTCCCGCTTGCCTTGGTGGCCTTGCCGGTGTTAAGGGCAACCGCCAACCAAGTGAATCCCGAAACACCAGAAAGGTTGGCCCATGGCTTTCCGCCAAATCCCGGAATATTTGACTTTTGACGACGTGCTGATGAAGCCCGGCGCTTCCTCCGTATTGCCCGCCGAGGTTTCCACCGCCACGCGGATCACCCGCGACATTGAACTCTCCATTCCGATCATTTCGGCGGCCATGGATACGGTCACCGAATCGAAGCTTGCCATCGCCATGGCCCAGGCGGGCGGACTTGGGGTCATCCACAAGAACCTGGAACCCGATGTGCAGGCCGAGCAGGTGCGCCAGGTGAAGCGCTTTGAATCGGGCATGGTGGTCAATCCCATCACCATCAGGCCCAACGCCACGCTGGCCGAGGTGATGCAGCTCAAGGAGCGGCACCGGATTTCCGGCATTCCGGTGGTGGAGGAAAACGGCAGGCTGGCGGGCATCATCACCAACCGCGATGTGCGCTTTGCCACCGACATGAACACCAAGGTGTCCGAGCTGATGACGCGGAACCTGATCACGGTGAAGGCGGGGGTTGACCGGGCCGAGGCCAAGCGCCTGCTGCACAAGCACCGGATCGAGAAGCTCATCGTGGTGAACGACGACTATGAGTGCGTGGGCCTGATCACGGTCAACGACATGGAAAAGGCGGCGGACCATCCCTTCGCGGCGAAGGACGAGCAGGAGCGGCTGCGGGTGGCGGCGGCAACCGGCACGGGCGACAAGGGCTACCAGCGCGCCGAAATGCTCATCGATGCGGGCGTCGACATCATCGTGGTGGATACGGCGCACGGCCATTCCATCCATGTGATCAACCAGGTGAACCGGATCAAGAAGCTGTCCAACAAGGTGCAGATCATCGGCGGCAACGTGGCCACCGCCGAAGCGGTGAAGGCCCTGATCGGGGCAGGCGCCGATGCGGTGAAGATCGGCATTGGCCCGGGCTCCATCTGCACCACGCGGGTGGTGGCAGGGGTCGGCGTGCCGCAGCTTTCGGCGATCATGGAATGCGCCGAAGAGGGCGCCAAGTCCGGCGTGCCGATCATTGCCGACGGCGGCATCAAGCAATCGGGCGATCTGGCCAAGGCCCTGGCGGCAGGGGCCGGCGTGGCGATGATCGGGTCGCTGCTGGCAGGGACCGAAGAAAGCCCCGGCGACAGCTACCTGTTCAATGGGCGGACGTTCAAATCCTATCGCGGCATGGGCTCGGTGGGGGCCATGGCGCGGGGTTCGGCGGACCGCTACTTCCAGCAGGAAGTGAAGGACAGCCTGAAGCTGGTGCCCGAAGGCGTCGAAGGCCAGGTGCCCTACAAGGGGCCGGTGGCCCAGGTGCTGCACCAGCTCACCGGAGGCCTTCGCGCCGCCATGGGCTATGTGGGGGCCGGATCGATTGCCGAACTGCAGGCGCGGGCCCAGTTCATCCGCATCACCTCGGCTGGCATGCGCGAAAGCCATGTGCATGACGTGATGATCACCAGGGAAGCGCCGAATTACCAGGGGCGCGGCTAGGCATGTCCCCGACGCAACTTCTCTTGCTGCCTGCCTTTGTCCACGTGGCTTTCGTTCTGGTTCTCGTCTCGAGAATTGGATTGGGGCGGGTGCGCGCCGCCCGCAAGGGCCAGGTGCGGATGAAAGACGTGGCGCTTGATGGCTCAAAATGGCCCGATGATTTGCGCAAACTTGCGAACAACTACGAGAACCAATTTGAGATTCCGGTGCTCTATTATGCGGCCCTTGCGCTCCTGCTGGTCGCCGGCCTGGTGGATGGTGCGGTGATCGGGCTCTCCTGGGCATTTGTTGCAACCCGCATTGTTCACAGTTTCATTCACACCGGCGGGAATGTCGTCTTCCGCCGGTTTCAGGCATTTGCCGCGGGGGTTGCCTGTCTCGCACTCATGTGGGCCTGGTTTGGCCTTCGGCTTTTTGTGATTGGATAGAACATGCGCATGGCTGGCCGCGTTGCCGCGGCAATCGAAATTCTCAGCGAGGTTTTCACCCAACACCGTCCGGCTTCCGAGGCGCTGAAGGACTGGGGCAAGGCGCACCGCTTTGCCGGCTCCACCGACCGCCATGCCATCGGCACGCTGGTTTACGACGTGCTGCGGCGGCGCAACACGGCGGCGGCCCGGATGGGCGACGGCCGGCCGCGGGCCCTAGTGCTCGGCGTCTTGCGCGAGGTGTGGAACCTGCCGGCGGAAGAAATTGAAAATCTGTGTACGGAGCAACATGGTCCCGGTGTCCTGAGCGCCGCCGAGAAGGCGGCCCTGGGGCGGGCCATGCGCGATGACCTGCCGGTACATATCCGCGGCGATTTTCCGGAGTGGCTGACGCCTTCGCTGGTGCAGGTGTTCGGGGCGCATGCGGCGGAAGAAGGGGCCGCGCTTTCACAGCGGGCTCCCATCGACCTCAGGGTGAACACCCTGAAGACCGACCGGGCGGCGCTGCTCGAAGCCTTGGCCAAGCATGGGGCGGAAGCGGGGCCGCTGTCGCCACTCTGCGTGCGGATCAAGTCCCCCGATGCCAGCACGCGCAACATCAATGTGGAAGTCGAGCCCGCCCATGGCATGGGCTGGTTCGAGGTGCAGGACGCAGGCTCGCAAGTTGCGGCGCTGATGTCGGGCGCCAAGCCGGGCGAACGGGTGGCCGATATCTGCGCCGGCGCCGGCGGCAAGACC
The DNA here is from genome assembly GCA_964604435.1 of uncultured Aestuariivirga sp. Taxonomy (GTDB): domain Bacteria; phylum Pseudomonadota; class Alphaproteobacteria; order Rhizobiales; family Aestuariivirgaceae; genus Aestuariivirga. The sequence goes on from CAZRZB010000021.1 coordinate 13,366, forward strand.
CTGGCGCTGGCCGCGATGCTGCAGAACAAGGGCCTGGTGGTGGCCTATGACGCCGACCGCCACCGCTTGCGACCGATTTTCGAGCGGATCACCCGGGCGGGAGCCAGCAATATCGAGATCGTGGCGGCGGACGAGCCGGGCAAGCTGGCGGAACTTGGCGGTTTTGACTGCGTGCTGATCGATGCGCCGTGCTCCGGCTCGGGCTCCTGGCGGCGCAAGCCCGATGCCAAGTGGCGGCTGGCCGAGATGCAGTTAAAGCAGCGCCTGAAGGAGCAGCGGGAAGTGCTTGAAAACGGCGCTGCCCTGGTGCGGGACGGCGGGCGGCTGGTGTATATCACCTGCTCGGTGCTGGCGGAGGAAAACACGGCGCAGGTGGAAGCCTTCCTGAAGGCGCACAAGGATTTTCAAGTCATTCCCTTTGCCAAGCAGTGGGCGGCGGCGATTGGCACGCCGGCACCGGCTTCCGCCGACGGTTCCAAGGACACCTTGTTGCTGACGCCGGCCCGGCACGGCACCGACGGATTCTTCATCGCGGTGATGCGGCGGGGGTAGGGTTTTCCGAGTCCCGCCGGGTCATTTCCAATTTCTCTCCATGGTCGCACTTGATGCGACCACCCAGACTTTCGGTCACCAAAGTCTGGGTGGTCGGGTCGTTGCCCGACCATGGAGAGTTATCCTATCGGTTCCTGTGCAGGCCGGGAAACCCTTAACTGCCGCCCCGGGCGAGGAACTTGCCCATGGCGCGCAGCGTCTCGGTGCTGACGTGGTGTTCGATGCCTTCGGAATCGATGCGGGCGGTCTCGGCACTGATGCCGAGGGCCAGGAGGAACTTCTCCACGATGGCATGCTTGCGGCGGCTGTCCTCGGCCATTTTCCACCCCTCGGCGGTGAGGAAGACTGCCCGGTAGGGCTCCTGGGTAACAAGATCGGCATTCTGCAGGCGCCGGAGGGCCTTGACCACGGTGGCATTGGCAACGCCCAGGCGCAGGGCGATGTCGGTGCAGCGGGCCTCGCCGCGCTCGTCGATCAAATCGGCGATCATCTCCACATAGTCACCGGCAAGTTCGGCCGAATGGTCGGCGCGCACTCGCTTGAAGGCCGCCGAGCGCAGCTTTGCCGAGGGAGTCTTTCTGGGTGCAATCGCCATTCCTGCCGTCCTGTTGCGTCACGATATTAGCCTATTGCATATAACTTAGCCTATGCTAAACTTTCCCAATCATGCGGGATGCGCAGTTAATCGAAAATGACAATGGCTGGCGCAAGGGCCGGGGCGAACCCTCGCTGATTGACGTGTTCCGCAGCGTCAAGGTGCGCCATTCCGGCAGCGTGTTCCGCCGGGCGCTGGCTTTTGTCGGGCCCGGCTACCTGGTTTCGGTGGGCTATATGGACCCCGGCAACTGGGCCACCTCGATCGCCGGGGGCGCCCAGTTCGGCTACACGCTGCTGTTCGTGGCGCTGCTCTCCAATATCATGGCGATCATTCTGCAGTCGCTGTGCGCCAGGCTGGCCATCGGCTCGGGCCGCGACCTGGCCCAGGCCTGCCGGGATGCGTTTCCCAAAACCGTGTCCTTCGTGCTGTGGATTTTCGCCGAGATCGCCATCATCGCCACGGACATCGCCGAGGTGGTGGGCACCGCCATCGGCCTCAACCTGCTGTTCGGCATTCCGCTGGAAATCGGGGTGATCATCACGGCGCTCGACGTATTCCTCATCCTCTGGCTGCAGAAGCTTGGCTTCCGCTGGGTGGAAGCCTTCATCATTGCCCTGCTCGGGGTGATCTTCGTCTGCTTCTTCCTGCAGATCGCCATGGCCGATCCGGACTGGGGCGGGGTGATCCGGGGCTTTGCGCCGACGGTGGACATCGTGGGCAATCCGGCGATGCTTTATCTCGCCCTCGGGATCATCGGGGCCACCGTCATGCCGCATAATCTTTATCTCCATTCCGGCATTGTGCAGACGCGGGACTATGGCGAGAGCCTGCCTGCGAAGCGCGAGGCGCTGAAATTCGCCACCTGGGATTCCACCGTGGCGCTGATGTTCGCCCTGCTGGTCAATGCCTCCATCCTCATCCTGGCGGCGGCGACATTCCATAAGGCGGGGGCAACGAAAATCGCCGAGATCGGCGAGGCCCACCGGATGCTGGCGCCGCTGGTGGGTTCGCTGCTGGCGCCCAAGCTGTTTGCCATTTCGCTGCTGGCCTGCGGGCTGAACTCGACGGTGACGGCCACACTGGCCGGGCAGATCGTGATGGAGGGCTTTCTCGACATCCGCCTGCCGGCCTGGGCCCGGCGGCTGGCGACGCGCATGGTGGCCATAGGGCCTGCGGCTATCGTGACCATCTACTACGGCTCCAGCGGCACGGGGATCCTGCTGATCCTCAGCCAGGTGATCCTGGCCTTCCAGCTGCCCTTTGCCATCGTGCCGCTGGTGATGTTCACCCGTGACAGGGCCAAGATGGGGGCGCTGGTGGCACCGGGCTGGCTCACGATGGTGGCCGCCGCCATTGCCGCCATCATCATTGCGCTCAACATGAAGCTGCTGTGGGATGTGGCCACGGGATAAGGGCTGTCTTGCAGAGTCCCGCGACCTCCCCTAAAGCCTCGGCCATGCACGACCAGATTCTCATTATCGACTTCGGTTCCCAGGTTACCCAGCTCATTGCCCGGCGGGTGCGCGAGATGGGGGTTTATTCGGAGGTCATTCCCTTCCAGAAGGCGGCCGAGGCCTTTGCCCGGATGAAGCCCAAGGCGGTGATCCTTTCAGGCGGGCCCGCCTCACCCGCCGAAGAGGGCAGCCCCCGGGCGCCGCAGATCGTCTTCGAGGCGGGCGTTCCGGTGCTTGGCATCTGCTACGGCCAGATGCTTCTGGCGGCCCAGCTTGGCGGCAAGGTGGAAAGCGGCCACCACCGGGAATTCGGCCGGGCGGAAGTTACGGTCAAGGCGGCTTCGCCGCTGTTCGAGGGGGTGTGGTCCGACGGCGGCAAGCATACGGTGTGGATGAGCCACGGCGACCGCATCACGCAATTGCCGCCGGGCTTCGAGGTCAAGGGGGTTTCGGAGAACGCCCCCTATGCGGCCATCGAAGACGCGCGGCGCAGATTCTACGGCCTGATGTTCCACCCGGAGGTGGTGCACACGCCGGAGGGGGCCGAACTGCTGCGGAACTTCGTCCTGAACATCGCCAAGTGCAGGGCGGACTGGACCATGGCCGCCTTCAGGCAGGAAGCGATTGCGCGCATCCGGGCGCAAGTCGGCAAGGGCCGGGTGCTGTGCGGGCTTTCGGGCGGGGTGGATTCTTCGGTGGCGGCACTTCTCATCCACGAAGCGATCGGCGACCAGCTGACCTGCGTGCTGGTTGACCACGGCCTGATGCGGCTCGACGAGGCGCGTGACGTGGTGAGCATGTTCCGCGAGCACTATAATCTTTCGCTGGTCCATGTGGATGCGAGCGACGAATTCATCGCGGCGCTGGAAGGCGAGGCCGACCCGGAGACCAAGCGCAAGACCATCGGGCGGCTGTTCATCGAAGTGTTCGAGCGCGAGGCGAAGAAGATCGGCGGGGCGGATTTCCTGGCCCAGGGAACGCTCTATCCGGACGTGATCGAGAGCGTGTCGTTCACCGGCGGGCCGTCGGTTACCATCAAGTCGCACCACAACGTGGGCGGGCTGCCCGAGCGGATGAAGATGAAGCTGGTGGAACCTCTGCGCGAGTTGTTCAAGGACGAGGTGCGCAAGCTCGGCCGGGAGCTTGGCCTGCCGGAGAAATTTGTCGGGCGCCATCCGTTCCCCGGTCCGGGCCTGGCGATCCGCCTGCCGGGCGGGGTGACCCGCGAGAAGCTGGAGATCCTGCGCAAGGCCGACGCGGTCTACCTCGATGAAATCCGCAAGGCCGGGCTCTATGACAAGATCTGGCAGGCGTTCTCGGTGCTGCTGCCGGTGCAGACGGTGGGGGTGATGGGCGACGGCCGCACCTATGACCGGGTGCTGGCGCTGCGGGCCGTCACCTCGGTGGACGGCATGACGGCCGATTTCTATCCCTTCGACATGGCCTTCCTCGGCCGCACCGCAACACGCATCATCAATGAAGTGAAGGGCGTTTCGCGCGTCGTCTATGACGTGACAAGCAAGCCGCCGGGGACGATCGAGTGGGAATAGGGGTTATCCCCGATGGACCTGAGCGGCCTGCGGCCCTCCTTGCCAAACCTAAATAATGTACACCCTGAGTGAGCCGTTGGAATAGATATCCACGCCAACCACACGACCTATGGCAATGCCGCGGCTTGCGAGGGCGCGGCGGGTGGCGGGATTTGCGGCAAGGGCGGCGCGCAGGCGCTTGATGCCGGCGGCATTTTTCCCGGCGCTGATCCTGAACTCGGCGACATCGGGGGCGTCGGAGCGCAAAAGCGGCAGGTAGCGGATATTGAGGTTGACGACGCCAACACTCGGAACTTTCTTCAAGCGTGAAATGGCGGCGGCGCGGGCGCCGGCGGAGAGGATTGCAGCTTCCGCCTTATAGGTGCTGTCCGGGAAAAATTGCGCCGAAGCGCTTGCCGGGGCCGTTGCCAGGATTGCGAAAGACAACAAGGCCGAACTGAACCAGGCTCGAATGCGTGTCATGATCTTCCTCCACAATGCCCATCGCCTCCTATCGGAGATAGGCGGTCAACGATGCCGTTTCAAGGCGCTCAGGCGCGGAGCTTCGCCATGGACATGGCGGGCTCGATGTCGCGCAGCGCCGTCATCATCTCGAGCAGGAAGATCTTCAGCTTGCGGGAAAACTGGGCCGGCATGTTGGCCTCTTCGCCGAGAATGAAACTGCGCAGGGAGAAACGCTTGACCTCGATCAGGTTCATCACTTCGCGATCGAGGATGGGCATGTCGATGGTGAGGGCGGTTTCATGGTGGGCGAGGGCGCTGCCGACGAAGGCGTTGCGGACCGGAATGAACATCGCCGGGCTGACCAGTTGGCGGATTGCGTCGGCGGATTTGAGGGACGAGAGGTCCTTGTCGACGACAAAGAGAACGACAAGCTGGAAGCCGGCGCGGGTCGCTTCATTGTAGAAGTCGAGCTGGCTGAAGGCCTCGAAGAATTTTTCCGTCTGGGGGGCGGGAAGATCGATCACATAGTCGCGGCCGGGAGAGCCCATGATGGTGTCAAACAGTTTCATCTGGCCCTGGACCTGGGAGAAATCGACAAGGGCGGTGCGGCCGGGGAACGAGGCGCGCAGCGCCCCTTCGGGAAAGCCCGCGTCAATGACGAAAGGATCCTTGCCTTCCAGCATCAGATAATCGACCAGCACGCGCGCCAGCAAGGTCTTGCCGTTGCGGTGCCGGTCGGAACAGATGATGTAGATCTTCGGTGCAGCGGCCACGGGGTCGCCGTTTTTCTTCTCTAGCTGTTCTGGGCGACGAGGTGGGGCTGCTGCATGCGGCCGCCGGTGAGGATGTCATGGACCAGCTTCACATGGGCGAACTGCTCGTCGATCTCCGAGCTCCACTTGCGCACATAGCCGCGCAGCACGAAGGAGTAATTCCCGGGCGAACCATCGGGCGAGCGGTTCTCGATGAAGTCCTTGAAGGTGACGCCGGCCAGGTCGACCTGCTCGTAGGCCATTTCGTTGAGCTTCGGGATGGCGATTTCCTGGGCCTTGGGGATCTGGGCGAAATACTTGCGCTGGGTGGCCTGGTCCCATTCGAAGAAGTTGGTCTCGTTGATGAAGTTGCGGGCCACGACATAATGCACGCCCTGCAGGTAATGGGAAATCTCGGCGATTTCATCGAGCGAGGCAATCGACGGCCCGATGACATGGAACAGGCCGAGGTTGAAGACGCCGGCGCGGGCGGCTTCCAGGACGCCAATGCGCTCGAATATGTCGAGCGCGTAGGACATGTTGCCGGCCTTGAGGTCGACGATGGTGACGGGCACGTTGGCCGTGTCCATGGTGTCGAGCACCTTCATCTGGTGGGCGACATTGGAAAGGTCGATGACTTCCGCCAGATCGGGATAGAAGCGCTTCAGGGTGCCGCGCGGATTTTCCGTGTCGAAGGCCCGGGTGAGAATGTTTTTCCGGGCAAAGAAGTCAAGCAAGGCGCGGGAAACCGTGGTCTTGCCCACGCCGCCCTTGTCCGCGCCCACGAGAATGAGTGTTGGTTTCATGGTTTTCCCTCCGCTTGGTCCTTTTGGTTGAGGACTTGTTATCATGGTTTCCGAACTGAACGCAAACAATCAAGGCCTGAAGAGGGCACGGGGCTTCTCCGGTGTCATGCTGGCAGCAGCGCAGTTGAAAGCCATTGTCAGCAACGATCACGCTCAAAATGTGGCGGCGCGGGGCAGGCGGCAAGGAGATCAGTTGGCGGGATGGCGGAAATCTGGCAAACACTCCGGGAAGGAGAAGCTTAATGGGCACGCTGATTGCCGGTATTGTGATTTTTGCCGCTACACATCTTTTTCCGCCGCTGCCGTCGATCATCCGATGATCATTCTGGCTACCGGCATCCTCCTGTTTACGCTGCTGCATGGGGTTGCGGCGGTCCCGCGTTGCCGGACCCTTGCCAAGGCGCGGCTGGGCGAGCGCTGGTATGGCCCGGTCTATGGAGTGGCTTCGCTTGTGGCGATGGCGGTGGTCGTGCTGGGCTGGCAAAGCGCGGACTTTGTGGCGGTCTATGATCCGCCCGCCTGGGGATGGTACGCGAATTACGCCCTGACATTTTTCGGTTTCCTGTGCCTAGGCGTCTTCCTGTTCCGTGGCAGCCTGCGCCAGCGCCTGCGGTTTCCGATGGGGGTTGGAACCATCTTCTGGGCGGCGGGGCACCTTTTCGCCAACGGCGACCTGGCGGGCCTGATCCTGTTCGGCGGCTTCCTCGGTTTCGGCCTTGTCTACATGGCCGTGGCGATGGCCAACGGCGTCCGGCCCAGTCCCGAGGTCAGGATGGGCCACGATGGCCTGTCGCTGCTGTTCGGGGCGGCCCTCTACGGGATCATGACGCAGCTCCATCCGGCCCTCATCGGCGTTCCGATTTTCATCCTTTCGAAAGCAGGTTAGACCATGTCCGTGCAGAACACTTCCAAACGCCTGACGGCGCCCGAGATCACCGACCGCAAGGGTGGACAACCCATCGTGGCGCTCACCTCCTACCACGCCCATACGGCGGCCATTGCCGACAAGTATGTGGATTTCATCCTGGTGGGCGACTCGCTCGGCATGGTGATGCACGGCTTTGAATCAACGCTGCCGGTGCCGCTCGACCTGATGATCCTGCACGGGCGGGCGGTGATGCGCGGCGCCAAGCGGGCGCTCGTGGTGGTCGACATGCCTTTCGGCTCCTATGAGGAGAGCCATGCCCAGGCCTTCCGCAACGCGGCGCGGGTGATCAAGGAAACCGAATGCGGGGCGATCAAGATCGAAGGCGGCAAGCGCATGGCCGACACCATCCATTTCCTGACGCAGCGCGGCATTCCGGTGATGGCGCATATCGGCCTGACGCCGCAGTTCATCAATGTGTTCGGCGGCTTCAAGACCCAGGGGCGCACCCGGGACAAGTGGGCCGCCATCGAAGAGGACGCGAAGGCGGTGGCCGAGGCGGGAGCCTTCGCGGTGGTGCTCGAAGCCATCGTGGAGCCGCTGGCGGCAAAAATCACCAAGACACTGGCCATCCCAACCATCGGCATCGGCGCTTCAGCGTCCTGCGACGGGCAAATCCTGGTGATGGAAGACATGCTGGGCCTGTCGCCGAAAGTGCCGAAATTCGTCAAGGAATTCGGCGCGGTGGGCAAGGCCATCGAGACAGCGATCAGCGCCTATGCCGACGAGGTGCGGGCGCGCAATTTCCCGCTGCCCGAGAACACCTATGAGGTAAAGGACTAGGCTTCCACCCAGGCGTGGCGGCAGTCCATGAAATGCCACATAGTCGCCCTAGCCTTCAATCGAATCGCAGGGGCATGGAATGCAACTTTCGCGGCGGGGGTTTGTCGGGGCGCTCGGTCTGGCTGCCATGGGCCCGCGCCTGGTTCTGGCGGAAGAGAGTGCCGACGGTTTCCAGATCCTGCGGGCGCAAAGACGCGAGGCGGCACTGCTTGAGAGCACGGAGACCAGGACTCCGGTGTGGAGCTTTTCGGGCGAAGCGCAGATAGCCGTGCTGCGGGCCAAACAGGGCGGCGAACTCAAGGTCCGCATCGTCAACGGGCTCGACCGGGAAATCTGGCTCCACTGGTTCGGGGTTCGCGGCCCTTCCGAGATGATGACGCTGAACGTCCAGCCCGGCGAGGCGAATGCAACCGATTGCGTGTTCACGCCGCCCGATGCAGGCAGCTTCTGGTTCGGGCCGCTCACCGATGCCTCGCGGCAGCGGGAGATGGGGCTCTACGGGCTGCTGATCGTGGAAGAGAAGCAGGCCATCGCCGGCCTTACGGACATTCCCCTCATCATCGATGACTGGCAGATCGGCAGCGATGGAAAAATCGACGAGAACTTCGGCGATCTCAAGGCCGCGGTTGGCGAGGGGCGGCTTGGCAACTGGTTCACGGTGAATGGCGCTTACCGGCCGCGCCTCAAACTGCCCGCCCGCCAGTCCTGCCGCCTGCGCGCCCTCAATGCGGCCAACAGCCGGCCCATGGCCCTGCAATTCAAGGGGGCCGAGCCGCTGGTTGTAGCCCTGGACGGCCAGCCCATCGCGCCGCGCCAGGGCGGTATGTCCGAACTCACGCTGCAACCGGGCCAGCGCGTCGATCTGGTGCTGGATGGGCGCGCCGAGGCTGTGGCGGTGGCCCTGGACATCGCGGGCGACATTGTGGAGGTCTGCTATCTGGAGCGGCAGGGCGAGCCGGGCAGCGATACGCTGCCGGACAATTTCGCGCTGCCGCCCAATCCCATCCCGGCAAGCCTGGACATGGAAAAAGCCAGGACCATTCCAGTGGTCATTGCGGGGGGCGCCAGGGGCGGACTGAAGTCGGCAACCTATAATAATGAGCCGATGGACATGCGGGCCCTTCTCGAGCGCGGCGTGGCCTGGGCGGTCAACGGGGTCGCAGGGCCTGGGGGCGAGGCCATTGGAAATTTCGCCAAAGGCGAGAGTGTCATTCTGGACATCGACAATGCCACGGAGTTTGACCAGCCGCTGCATATCCATGGCCATGTGTGGCAAGTCATCGAGCAGGGTGGTGCACCGCTCGAAGGCCAGCCCTGGCGCGATACAACTCTGGTTCCCCGCAGGCAGCAGCAAAAGCTTGCCTTTGTGGCCGACAACCCGGGACTTTGGGTGCTGCAAAGCCTGGTGGCGGAGCGGGCGGATTCAGGCCTGATTGCCTCATTTGCCATAGTCTAGCCATGGATTGCCACGGCTTAACCGATAATTAACCATATTGTCCGCCTAATGAGGGGCATCTGAGAAGGTGGATGTGATGTCTGATGGACTTTTGGGATTGATTGCCGGGTTTGTCGCTTGTGGTACGCTCATGGGACTTTTCATGATCTGGCAGACACGCAAGGCGATCCGCGACACCTACGGCCAGCTGCTCTGAATTTGCCTTGATTTAGCCCTCCCACTGGCTTACCCCCACGGCAGCATTTATGGAGCTGGTGGCTGTGAGCGATGAATCCCTTTTCCGCGAGGTGGACGAAGAAGTCCGCCAGGAACAATACAAAAAGCTCTGGGACAAGTTCGGTAACTATTTTGTTGCCCTGTGCGTGGTGATCGTTGCGGCAGTGGCGGGCGTCAAGGGCTATCAGTACTATCAGGTCAAGCAGTCGGAAGCGGCGGCGGTGGTTTATTTCGATGCCGTCAAGCGTGCCGCCGACGGCAAATTCGACGATGCCCTGAAAGCTCTGGCGGCGATCAAGCATCCGGGGTTCAGGCATCTCGGGCTGCTGCAGCAGGCCGGCGTGCTGGCCGAGCAGGGCAAGAGCAAGGAGGCCGTGGCAGCTTTTGATGCGCTTGCCGCCGATGCCTCGGTGGATGCAAGCCTGCGCGACCTTGCGCGCATCCGGGCGGGCTATCTTCTGGCCGACAGCCTAAATCCTGGCGAGTTGATCGGGCGGCTGGGCAGCTTCGACAAGGAAGGCCAAGTCTGGCGCCACGCGGCGCGGGAGATTTTCGGGCTGGCGGCCTACCGCAGCGGCGATTATTCCATGGCCGACCGTTACATGAACGCAAATTTTGCCGACCCCGACACGCCCCAGGACATGCGCCAGCGGGCGCAAGTCATGATCCAGCTTCTAACGCCCCTGTTGCAGAAGTAGTTTGCGATGAAGAAACTCACAACATTCCTGTTCGTGGCGGCCCTGGCGGCGCCCTTGATGGGGTGTAGCACGATCAAGAAATTCACCGGACAGCGCGACGACAGCATATTGCCCGGCACCCGTGAGGACGTCCTGCCACCAGAAGCGCAGACGGCCCGCGATCCGGTGGTGACGGGCGAGAGCAAGGAGAGTGCCTGCAATCCCGACGACCTGAATTGCATCGACACGCCGGCAGGGCAAGACCCGGCCCCCATCGATCAAGACTCCAGCACGGCGCAATGAGCTTTACTGTCGCTATCCTGGGACGCCCCAATGTGGGGAAGTCGACGCTTTTCAACCGCCTGGTGGGCCGCAAGATCGCCCTTGTCGATGACCAGCCGGGAGTAACGCGCGACCGCCGCGAAGGCGTGGCCCACATCGGCGACCTGAGCTTCCGCGTCTTCGACACGGCGGGGCTTGATGACGCCAAGAAGGAAACGCTTGAGGCGCGGATGAGCGCCCAGGCGGAAATGGCGGTGCATGACTGCGACCTGGTATTGTTCGTGATCGATGCACGGGCAGGGATCACCCCCATTGACCGGATGTTTGCCGAGAAGATCCGCAAGTTCGGCAAACCGGTCCGCCTGGTCGCCAACAAGGCCGAGGCCCGGATGGCCGAGGCCGGCGTGCTGGAATCCTATTCGCTTGGCTTCGGCGAGCCGATTGCCATTTCCGCCGAGCATGGCGAGGGGATCGAGGGCCTTTACGATGCCATCGCGCCGCTGATACCGGAAGCGGCGGAACCCGCCGAAAGCGAGACGGCGGAAGATGAACTCACCCGGCCCTTGCGCCTTGCCATCATCGGCCAGCCCAATGCCGGCAAGTCCACGCTGGTGAACACCATGCTGGGGGAAGAGCGGATGCTGACCGGACCGGAAGCGGGGATCACGCGCGATGCCATTTCCACCGACTGGTCGTGGGGCGGCCGCGAGATCAAATTATGGGATACGGCGGGGATCAGGCGCAAGTCGCGGGTGACCGGCAAGATCGAGAAGCTGGCGGTTTCCGATGCGCTGCGGGCCATCCGCTTTGCCGATTGCGTGGTTGTGCTGATCGATGCCTCGATGGAGATCGAGCGCCAGGACCTGGCCCTCTCCGATCTGGTGGCAACGGAAGGCCGGGCCGTTGTCCTGGCGCTCAGCAAGTGGGACCTGGTCGAGGACAAGCAGAAAGTTCTCGCCGAGGTTCACAGCAAGCTTGAAGATGTGCTGCCGGAAATCCGCGGCGTTCCGGTGGTCACCCTTTCCGCCAAGCAGGAGCGCGGCGTCGACAAGCTGATGAAGGCGGTGTTCGAGGCGGTTGACCGCTGGAGCGCGCGCATCACCACGTCGCAGCTCAACCGCTGGCTTGAGGCAGCGATTTCGAAAAATCCGCCGCCCGCACCTTCGGGCCGGCGCATCAAGATCCGCTATGCCACGCAGGCGAGCACACGGCCGCCGACTTTCGCGGTTTTCGGCAACCAGATGGCCAAGATGCCGGAAAGCTACACGCGCTATCTGATGAACACGCTGCGCAAGGACTTCGACCTCGCCGGGGTTCCGATCCGCTTCAGCCTGCGCGGCGGAAAAAATCCCTTCGACAAGGACAAGCAGGGCTAGCAGCTTCAGAGCCGGACCGAAACGCTTCCAATGCGGTCATAGGCCGCCTCGACCAGATCGCCGAGCTTCGTCTCGAAGACCTCGGTGATGACGCCGGTGGTGACCACGTCACCAGCGCGCAGGAACAGGCCCTTCGCCATGAGACTGTTGGCAAGCCAGGCGAGGGCCAATTCAGGGCCGCCCAGGGCATTGGCGGCAATGCCGGAATACCTCTCCACGCCGTTGATGGAAACACGGTTGGTAATCTTGGCGTAATCGGCGCGGGGCAGCGGTTTCACGCCTTCGCCCAGCACCAGGGCATGGCTGAGGCCGCCGTCGGCCACATACCATTCGACCGCATCGCTGAAGCCCCTGGGCAGGCGCGGATTGACGATTTCAATCGCGGGATGAACAGTTGCCACGGCGGCGAGGACGTCGTCCACCGACCAGGCCGGCTCGCGCAGGGGAAGGTCGCGGGCCAGGGTGAAGGCCACTTCCGGTTCGGTGGTGCGGCTGTTGCCGGGAAGGGTCTGCACATGGGCGCCGGAGGGAAACAGCCGCTCGCGGTAGAGCGGTCCCGGAAAGGGACCATCGGTCCTGAGGGCCTTCTGGGCGCGCTCGCTGGTGCAGCCGATTTTCCAGCCGGCGAGCTTCCAGCCGATGGAGGTACGCACCGCCGACTGGATGGCAAAGGCCTCCGCCATGCCGGACGGCGCGGGGCCGGGATAGCTGGCAAGTTTTTCGCCGGAGAGGCGCGCGGCGCGCAGGGCATCGACAATAGCTTGCCGGCTCATGGCGAGACCTTCTCCAGTCCTTGCGGGGTGCGGCGATAGACGGCGCCGTTATCGCTGAATGAAGGCAGGCACAGGGGAACCAACTGGGCCGCCACCTCTTCCGCGGAGGGAAGGGTTTCCGGATCCTCGCCGGGCATGGCCTGGGCCCGCATCTTCGTGCGGGTCGGGCCTGGGCTGAAGCAATTGGCGCGCACACTCGTGGTGCTGTTCTCGGCGGCATAGGTGCGCACCATGGCCTCAAGGGCGGCTTTCGAGATGGAATAGGGGCCCCAGTAAGGCAGGGGATGTTGCGCCGCGCCTGAGGTTACAAACACAGCACGGCCCGCAGCGGAGGCGCGCAGCAAGGGATCGAGCGAGCGGATGAGCCGCCAATTGGCGGTTACGTTGACGGCCATGACATCGTCAAACAGCTTCGGCTCGACGTGGCCGAGGGGCGTGAGCTTGCCCAGGATGCCGGCATTGCCGACCAGGATATCGAGCTTCTTCCAGCGTTCAAAGATGGCGGCTCCCAGACGGTCGATGGCCGGATAGTCCTTGAGGTCGGCGGGCACCAGCGTGGCAGAACCACCGATGCCCCTGATCTCGTCGTCAAGCTCCTCTAGGCCGCCCTGGGTGCGGGCCAGGGCGATGATGTGGGCCCCTTCGCTTGCGAGGGCGAAGGCCGCGGCACGGCCCAGGCCGCGTGAGGCCCCGGTGACAACGGCCACGCGGTTTTCGAGCTGCCTGGCCATGGGATCAGCCGGCTTCTGCCAGGAGCGAAAGCTGCTGCTTGGCGGATTCGCCGATCATATCGGTGAGGTGGGTGGGATAATCACCGGTGAAGCAATGGTCGGTGAACTGCGGGCGATGGCCGTCGCGGCCGGCAAAGCCCGCCGACTTGTAAAGGCCTTCAATGGAGATGAAGGAGAGCGAGGTGACGCCGATGAACTGGCGCATTTCCTCCAGGGTGTGGGTGGCGGCCAGCAGGGCCTTTTCCTCCGGCGTATCGATGCCGTAGAAATCGGGGAACTTGATCGGCGGGCTGGAGATGCGCATGTGCACCTCGCGGGCCCCGGCTTCATACATCATGCGGACGATCTTCACCGAGGTGGTGCCGCGGACGATGGAATCATCGATCAGGACGACGCGTTTGCCGGCCACCACCGAACGGTTGGCGTTGTGCTTGAGCTTGACGCCGAGCGAGCGGATGGTCTGGGTGGGCTCGATGAAGGTGCGGCCGACATAGTGGTTGCGGATGATGCCGAGCTCGAAG
>CAZRZB010000022.1:0-26985 GCA_964604435.1 uncultured Aestuariivirga sp.
AACATCACATAGTCTTTTTCGCGCACCTGCCCCAGCATGAATTGGCGAAACGGGTCTGCCATTTTCTCAAATGCTTCCGCCTCGCTCAGCCGGCTTTCCACCAGGGGCTGGAGGCCTTCCTTCCAGGCCTTGTCAAAGGTCGGCGCCATGACAAAGAAAGTCAGGAACAGCGAAAGGCTGGTCACCACAAGGTTTGCCGGGGTGCTTTGCATGCCCAGGGCGGCACGCAGGAAGGAGAACGCCACAATGAACCGGGTGAAACTGGTGACCATCACCAATATGCTTGGCGCCACCGAAAGCACCGTGAGCACCAGGATATATTGAATGATGCGGCCGCTCGTGGAAGCATCCCCCGGCGGCAGCAGGTCGCCAAGCTGAGGCGCTTGCGCGGCAACTTCTCCGGAAAGAAGCGGCACTGAAAGCGCTATGGCGAGAATTCTTCTCATTCAACAACCATTGAACTTATGAGAACCTGCGCAACCTTGTTGTCGGAGCTCTCGCGCACCAGATCGTTGATGTCCTCGCGAAAGTGAAGATAGCCGCTCGGCCCTTCAACCTGTGCGAGATCGACGGTCCTCAGGAAGGCCATTATCTGATCACTGGATTTTACGGCGATCAGGTCCTGTTCGGCCTTTGCTTCCGGATTGATGACAATCGAAACCTCAATGCGCATCCAGGTGTCCTTTGGTGACGCGAGGTTCGTAATGATGGGAGAGAGCTGCCGGATGATGCTGGCATTTTCCGCCGGCTCCTGGCTGACTTCCACCTGTGCTTCCGCTACTTGTGGCTGCTCGGCTTCGCCGCCGCTTGGCGCGGAGGCCGGGCCGGATGCCAGCACGGTCGCGACAATATAGCCGCCGCCGCCCGCGATCAGGCTCAACAGCAATATCGGTATGACGAGCGCCATGGCCGAGGATTTCGCTCCGCCTGCACTTTCCGCCTTGTTCTCACTAGCCTTTGCCACGTGAATAAATCATCCCCTCTAGAACGGTGTATACTTGTTCCACAACCTGTGCCCCCAGCCAGGTTTCTGGACATCCGAAATTGTTCCCTTGCCGCCGTAGGATATGCGGGCCTCGGCGATCTTGTCGTAGGCCACCCTTCCGTCGTCGGATATGTTTCTCGGCTGCACCACTCCGGTAATGCTCAGGATGCGGCCCTCGAAGTTTACCAGGATTTCCTGGGTTCCCTTGATTACCAAATAGCCGTTTGGCAGGACCTCGGTCACCACCGCGGCAACGGAAAGCTGGATTTTCTCAGACCGCGCCGTCGTCCCCTCGCCCGATGAAGAGGAATTGGAGTGAATGTCGCCCTGTGCATTGGTATCCATGCCCACTACACCCATGACATCGTAGGTCAGCCCGAGATCGCCGTCGGCACTTGATGAGCGCGAGAGATTTGAGTTGTTGTTGAGGGCCGCCTTGTCATTTATGGAAATCTCAACGGTAATTATATCACCCACATTGTGGGCGCGCCGGTCGCGGAAAAAATCAGCCGAACCCCCAATCCAGGTCGACTGCGTCTCCTGCGAGACCGGATAGACCTGCGCGATGCTGTCGAGGCTGGAATCAATGAAGCCGGATCCCGCGGGAGACAGCTCCGGGGCGCTGTTAAGTTCATCGAACTGGGCGCAGGCTGTCAACCACATCAGGGCAACGGCGCAGACGAAGGATTTCTTCATGTTCCATCATCCATCGTAATGTTGTCCAGCGGCTTCGCCATCTTGACCGTAATCGCAGCGGCAACAGCTGCCTTCATTTCATTCATAATCGTGCTTGCGACGCGGGCGTTCAGCTGTTTGAGTATCGAGGCCGAGGTATTTACATCAAGCAATTCAAGTTGCGCCGCTGCCACGTCCGGTTTCATCTTGGAGAACATGTCGACCAGGCCCTTCTGGGCTTCCATGATGGTATCATCCCGCCTCTTCAAGATGACCTCAAGTTCGGCACGCTTGGCTTCCAGCGCCACGATCTTCTGGTCGATCTGCGTTTGAATGTCCTGGAGTGTCTTCACCTGCAGCACATGGCGGGCGTCCGCGGCAAGATCGGCAATGTTGGCGCAGTAGTCGTCCCGCGGCATGAGCACGACGGGACCAGCCGGGGCCTCTGGCGCCTCGGTGCTTTTGCCCTTGGATTCCACGGCGAGGGAAATGCCCGGAAAGGCAAATATCAGATAACTGGCAAACGCCACAAGCCATCGGCTGCGGCGGGCCGCGCTGCCCCCGCTTCTGGCCGCCCCGGAATTTTCTGGCCTGGTTTTTATCATTGCACAACCAGCTCGCCTTGCAGCGCGCCTGCCGTCTTTATCGCCTGGAGAATCGATATGATGCCGATAGGTTTCAGTCCGATCTGGTTCAAACCGTCGACCAGCATCTGAAGGTTAGGGCCACTGATAATGGCCATTTGCCCGCCGGTCTGGTTGGCTACGATCTTAGTCGAGGGGATTTCCTTGGTTTCACCTTTGCTGAATGGTTCCGGCTGCGAAATATCCGGGCGCTCGGTAACCCGCACGGTCAAATTTCCATGGGTGACGGCAATGGTTGACAGCTTCACCTTGTCACCAATGACAATTGTCCCGCTCTTCTCGTCAATGACAATGCGGGCCGGGCTGTCTGGCACAACTTCGAGTTCCCCAAGATCCGCGACCAGCCGTGAAACGGTAATCTTGTCGGGCCGCTTGATATAGACCGTCCTGAAGTCCTGTTCGGCGGCTATTGCCATGCCGAATTTGGCCTTGGAATATTGGTTGATCTTGTCGGAGATGCTGACAGCAGTGGCGAAGTCCGGGTTGCGTATTTGCAGGACAATGCTTTTCAGCGCGTTGAACTCGCCCTCGAGTTCACGTTCTATCAGGGCGCCGTTGGCAATTCGCCCGCCTGTTGACACGCCAGAGGACAGTTTTTCCGCATCCCCTGAAGCCGAAAAGCCGGAAATCGAAATCGGCCCCTGCGCAACCGCGTAGGCCCGCCCATCGGCCGCCACAAGCGGGGTCATGACCAGCAGGCCGCCTGCCAGTGAGCTGGCGTCGCCGATTGACGATACGGTCACGTCGATCCGCTCGCCCTTTCCGACAAAGGGCGGAAGCACCGCGGTCACCACGACGGCCGCGACATTCCTGGCTTTCACCGATCCCGCCTCAATATTCACGCCCAGCCGGTTAAGCATGGAGCGAACGGACTGGTCGGTGAACGGGGAATTCGTCAGGCTGTCGCCGGTGGCCTGAAGTCCCATCACCAGGCCATAGCCTATGAGCTGGTTGTCCCGCAGGCCCTGGATTGAGGTAATGTCCTTGATGCGGGATGCTGCGTCAGAATTTCCGGCACTCAGCAAGAGTCCGGCCAGAACCACAAGCCGCTTCATAATCCACCGACCTGGAGTGTGCCGTCGGACTTCACCAGCGCCTTCACGATTCTCCCGTATTCCGGGTTGCGGGCATCAATGAGCTGCCCTTCGAATCCCGATTGAAGGGGAATCAGGAACGTCGAAATGACCAGGCCATTCTTCTCGAAAACCGCCTTCGTGAGAACCCCCTGGACTACCGTTTCCTTGAACTTGAGATATGCCAGGGGAATGGGCTTGCCCGGAAGAAGGGTGCGTTTTGCATAGAGGCCTTCAACCTGCTGGCGCGCCAGCACATAGTTTCCCGCCGCGGCATCGGGCACGGAGAAGGGCTTGTCCGCAAGCATGCCCTGGGAAATCTGGTCGCCGGCATAGACGACGGCCACCGGCACGGGAATATCACGCATTTCTGCATCAGCGCCCACCGGCGCCAGCAGGGACGCCGAAAGCGATGCCGCAAGTGCGAGAAGATATTTCCTATGGCGCGCGATCACTGTCTTCACCCGAGCTTACCGAAGACCCTTGGATACGGTGCCCGCCATATCGTCTGCAGCCTGGATGACCTTCGAGTTCATTTCATAGGCCCGCTGTGCCGAGATCAGGTCGGTAATTTCCTTCACTGGATCGACATTTGAGCTCTCAAGATATCCTTGCTCTATGCGTCCGTAGCCAACCTGGCCAGGAATGCCGGTCGTGGCGGAACCCGATGAAACAGTCTGGCGGAACAGATTGCCGCCGAGTTCTTCAAGGCCCGCCGAATTCGGAAAGCTTGCGAGAGTCAATTGGCCCACAAGGGTGGCTGCCGTTTGGCCTGCGACCTGGGCATACACTTCCCCTGCCTTGTTGATCACGACCGCAAGGGTGTTGGCCGGCATCGTCATTGCCGGCTGCACCGTATAGCCATCGAGCGTGACAATCTGCCCGTTTTCATTGGTGTTGAACGCGCCATCACGCGTATAGAGCGTTTCGCCATCCGGGCCGCTGACCTGAAACCAGCCCGAGCCATTTATTGCGACATCAAGCTTGTTTCCAGTGTTGGCCAGTGGCCCCTGAATATGAACATTGCGGATAGCCGCCAGGCGCGTGCCAAGGCCCAGCTGCGCGCCCTCGGGTATGGCGCCGGTTCCGCTGCTGTTTGGAATTCCGTTGGTCCTCTCAACCTGATAAAGCAGGTCGGTGAATTCAGCCCTGGCGCGCTTGAATCCCGTTGTATTGATGTTGGCAATGTTGTTGGCAATGACCTCAACATTGAGCTGCTGTGCGCTCATGCCGGTTGCCGCAATTGATAGCGCGCGCATCTATAGCTCCTTCATATCTGCATTCTGCTAATTTCGAGGAAGGCACTGACAATCTTGTCGCGTATGGCAAGTGCCGCCTGCAACGCCTTTTCGGCTTCCATCGCCGCCATCACCGCTTGTTGCGCCGATACCTTGCCCTCGATGGCGGCGATAGCCGTTGCTTCACCTGTGCGCAAAGCCTCGGTGACATTGGCTCCCAGGCCATTGAGAAGGTTTTCAAAGCTCTCTCCAGCAGACGGCCCTCCAGCCCCGCTGGGCGGCGATGGCGGGTTTTGGAGTGCCTGCAGGACGCTGCTGCTATTGACGGCTGACGTTATCAATTTCCGCCTCGCAGCAAATCAATGGTCATGGACATCATCTCGCGGGATTGCTTGATCACCTGCAGGTTTGACTCGTAGGAGCGGTTTGCCTCCCGCATGTCGGCCATCTCCAGAATCAAATTGACGTTTGGCATTTTTACATAACCCGCTGAATCAGCAGCCGGATTTCCGGGGTCAAATTCCAGCTTGAACGGACTGTCATCGACCTGGACACTCTTTATGCCAACCAGTTCGGCGCCACTTAGCTTGTCGAGTTCCGCGCCAAATGTTATGGTTTTCCGCCGGAACGGGTCTGAACCAGGCGTACTTCCGGTGGATTGGGCATTGGCCAGATTTTCCGAGATTATCCGCAGGCGCATGGACTGCGCCTCAAGGGCCGAGGCGGAGATCTTCATTGCCGCGATGAGAGCGTCGCCCATGATTATCCTTTCAGACTTGCCATGATCATGCGGTGGAAAGTTTTCATGAGCCCGGCATTCAGGGCAAACTGGCTGTTGGCTTCGCCAAGTTTGAGCAGTTCATTTTCAAGCGAAACAGTATTCCCGGAGTGAGATTTTTCGCCGATTCCGTCACGCTTGATTCTGGGTGCTGCCAGCCCGCTTGAGGAAATGCTGAGGTGGCGTCCGTTTGATGTCGACATGGCCGTGCCGGCGTTATCAAGATAAGATTCAAAAGGCTCAATGTCCTTGGCCTTGTAGTTGGGCGTATTGGCATTTGCCACGTTTTGCGCGAGAAGCGTCTGCCGTGCTTCCAGCCAGTCCGCCTTTTGGACGGCCAAACTCATCAATGAGACTTGAGTCACCTGAAAACTCCGCAATTCATGGGCAAAGTTTATGGCGGCAAACTTGTCCGGGGCTGTCGTGGGAATGGCGTGAACCGCCCGCCCCCGGAGCGGAATCGGGAATTGCCTATTGCGGCAGCCCGGCCACTCCGGAGCGGAGTTTCCAGACATTTACGGCATTTGGCACGGCCGGAAACCTCGCCGCCTCGAGGGCCTTCGAAAGGCGTGCCGAATCACAACTGCTTTCGCAGGCCACTCCGTCGATTGACAGGTGCTTGATGTTAACCCCGACCGCGAGGGCCTCGATGACGAGACTGAAATAGACGTCAACCCCAGCACTGTGCAGCTCCATGTCCAAACTGACGCTTGGCCTTCCAAACCAGGTCATTTCGACATCCCCGGAATACGAAAACACGAAGGTTTGGGGTTTGAAATAGAGTTCAAGCGAGGAATTGATCAGATCGCCGACATTGCCCAGTTTCATGGTGTGGATGAAACTTGCCAGGTCAATCACGTCGACCGAGCGCAGCTCCAGGGCAACTTCTTTCAGGGAATCATTGATCTGTTTCTCAAGATCAGGAAAGCACCCCATACCGGCATCACTCATGTCAATTTCCTCTTTGCCCTACCAAGCTGGCAACTTTTCGCATTTGCAGGAAGTGAATCAACTCGGCCACAGCCTTGAAGAATTCCTGCGGAATCATTGCGTTGACTTCGACTTTTTCGTACATGGCCCTTGCCAGCGGCTTGTTTTCAAAGACCGATATTCCGTGCTCCTCGGCAACCGCGCGTATCTTCAGCGCTATGCTGTCGGTTCCCTTGGCAAGCACAATTGGGGCGCCGCCTTCACTGCGGACGTACCTTAGCGCGACCGCATAATGGGTCGGATTGGCGATGACCATGGTCGCCCGCGGAACGGCGGCCATCATGCGCCGCGACGATCTCTGGCGGGCCAGCGCCTTGGCGCGGACCTTGACCATTGGATTGCCTTCCTCCTGCTTGTGTTCTTCCTTGACCTCCTGGTGGGACATCCGCAGGTCGCGGCGCCATGCCAGCCTGGTCCACAAGGTATCCACCGCGGCAAGCACCAGGGCCGTCAGGGCGACGGCAGAAACAAGCTTTATGGCAATTTCAAGTATGATGGCCGGCATCAGCTGCGGCGGCTGGATCATGACAGCAAGGGCGGTCGACATTTCTGACTTTACAATCACATAGAGGATCATGGTGATTGCCGCGAATTTGAACAGGGATTTTACGAAATCCACCGCGCCGCGGACGCCAAATATCCTTTTCCAGCCGCTGCTTATCGAAAGCCTGGAAGCCTTTGGCATAATTCTTTCGAAGGTGATCTGGAAGGGGTTCTGGATAAGGGATGAGACAATGCCGCCGGCCATGAGCACAAGCAGCATCGGGAGAATCTGAACGAGTGACTGTTGCGCGATTGGCGCCAGGAGTTCCGCCAAATCAAGCTGGTTTTCAAGCCGGCGGGTGCCTGCCCCGGCAATCAGCGAACCCAGCATCTCCTCCAAGCCAACGGCACTGCGGCTCAGCATGAAGCTGCAGACAATGAGAATGCTGACGAGTGTAAGAAGGACCGGCACTTCGCGGGAAACCGGAACATTGCCCTTCTCGATAGTGTCCCTGATCTTTTTTTCCGTAGCTTCCTGGGTCTTGCTATCGCGGTCCTGAGTGTCGCTCATGCTGCGTCCTTGGGAGCGGTCTTGGCGGCGTCTGTGGCAGCTTCCTTGCCCGTTTCATCGGCTCCTGCGCCCGTTCCTTCAGCATCCTTGCCAGCGTCGGCGGCAACCGGTTCGTCAAGGGAAATATCCCCGCTCAAGACAAGCCGGAGGGCCGTCTCGGAAATTGCGCGGCGGGCATCGAGCACGGCCGGCGTGACGTCGGTCGAGGCGCCATTGAGTTCGGCTTCGATCATCCTCCGGGCACGGGCGCCAAGCGACGACAGGATAATTTCCTTCATCTCGGGGTCCACGCCGCGTACCGCCATCAGCACCTGGTCGGTCTGAACCTTGTCGAACAGAATAAGCCGGTACTTCTTGTCCAGTTTCCGGATATCATCGAACAGGAAGAGCAGTTTCTTGAGTGCCGCCGCTTCGCCTGGCCATACCGCTCTCAGGCCCTCGAGGATCGCATCCACATGATCCTTGTCCATCTTTCTCAGCAGCGTTGCCATTCTGGCGCGGCCCTCTTCCTCGAGCCCCTTGCTGGCCTGGGCCAGGACATCGACTTGCAAGCACACTTGAACCGCCTTGTTCGGCTCGTATTCGACTGATTGCATCTTGAGAAGGCGGCGGGTGACCGAATCACGCAATTCGCGCGGCAGCAGCGCCACAATCTTGGCGGAGAGATCGGCATCCAGTTTGGTGAGGATAAACGCGACGGTTTGCGGATGTTCATCAAGAAGATAGGGGACGAGGGTGTTTTCGGCTCCCGCCGTGAAATTTTGCCAAATCGTCACGAAGGCAATGTCTTCAGCGCCAAGGATTTTCTTGACCTGGTCCGCGGGCAGCGCCTCGGAGAGAAAGCTGCGGACCTGCTGGTCTCCGCCCCGGAGCGGCGCGGACTTGTTCATCTCAAATGAAAATTCGTCGACCAGATTGAGAAGGTATGCTGGATCAATCTCATCCAGGGACGATGCCATTTGGGCAAATTTCCTGATCTCGCCCGGTTCGAAATCCTTCAGGATCTGGGAACCGATCGAGCCGCCCAAGGCAAGCAGTATTGCCGCCGCCTTGTTGGCTCTGTCGTCTATGTCCTCGTAAACCGCGGCGCCAGTCATAGCCCGCCTAGACCGCTTTCGAGGCCGTTTTGCCCGAACCCTCCGACAGAATTTCTGTCAGGGATATTCCGAGCTGGCCGGTTTTTTCGTTTACGACGACGATCATGCCGCGGGCGATTTCATTTCCGTTCACCAGCAGCGCGACGGGTTGCGAAATATCCTTTTCCAGGGCCACAATGGAACCGGGGCCAAGCGCCATGACCTTGTGAAGCGGCATCTTCGTCGTGCCGAGCACGACCTGCACGTTGACGGGAATCCTCAGCAACGCGCCTTGCGGTATCGCGGCCTCACTGCGCCGGCTTTCCTGGGCCTCCCCCAAACTGGCAAATTGGGGCGCCTCGGGAAGGCTTTCCCCGGCATTTTCCGCGGCGGAGCCTGGCAAGACCGCTTCCAGCGCAACCGCCTCCTGGCCTTCCTCTGGCAGGCTGCTAAAGCTGCTTGCAAGTGCGCTTTCGGCCTCGCTTGACGGCGATGACTCTTCAAGACGCTCAACCATTCACAGTTCTTTCAATTTCGAAATCAACTCAGGGGCCAATCTTCAACTAACAAGCTTGTGGGAAAATTGTGCCTTTGACGGCGGGCCGGCAGCCTGGAGAGCAATCCGGCGCCGCATTGGCTATTGTCCCATGGGGAGAGCGGTTTCTATACTAAGGCAGAATTTCTTCTCCGACTGGCCAAGCTTGGCCGTGAACAACTCGATGCCATCGCTGCACAAGGCGAGCGGGCTGGAAATGCCATTTTCGAGCTTTATCATCTGGCCTGCGTGGAGTTTCGCAATGCCCTCCAGGCTCATTTGAAATTCGGCAAGCACAGCCACGAGTTCCACATCGATGTTCTCTATACGCCCGGATATTTGGGTTCCCCATTCGGAAACCAGCGGAGCTTTCTCCTTACCCAGCTTTTCATCCGGCGGCTGGAACAGCAGGGCGAGTTCCTCGGGCAGCTCAACCACCAATTCGCCGCTGTAGACATGTATGTTGCAGAGGATCTTGACCGCTACAAAAGGCTTTACCGGCGGGTATAACTCGTCCTCGTTGGGATCCATTGGCGGTGCAATAAAAAACTCCCGCGTAGCTACGCTGGGAAAAGCCGCTGGCAGGGCGCGCCCGACGGTCTTGAAGAATAGCTGCATGACCGAGCGCTCAATTTTTGAAAATGGGCGCGCTTCCGCATAGGCCGGCTCATTTCCGACCCCCCCAAAGATCAAATCGCACAGACCATAGATGACCGGCCTGTCAATGGTCACGCGAAGCCCTCGCCTCAGCGGGCCGCAAATCAGCACCTCGGAAATAGTCGAATTTTCCTCGGTTTCCTGGACCAACTGAGCTTCGGTCCGGCAGAATCCCTCAACGACAAAGCCGGGAGAAACCGAGGCGATATGGAGAATTTCCTTTGACAGCGCCGCGGCAAAACGCCCGAACATTTTCGGCAGCATCGACAGGTTGTTGGTGGATTTTTCCGACTTTGAAAGAATGGCCTCGACCGAAAGCGGTCTGGGGGTCACAAGGGCTTCAGAGGTTTCCATATCCAGCTATCCTAAGCGGCGCGATTGGCCACGCCATGGTTCAAAGTCTCTTCCTCGACCTGGTTGATGGTCGGCCGCTCGTAGGCGGAAATGGTCTTGCGGCCATGTTCGAGTGCGACCTGCGGCATGGCCCCGTTCATGAAGGCAAGCAGCGTCTGCTTGATGATGACGTAGCGCCGCACCTTTTTCTCGCGCACGGATTTGATCTTGGTGGCAAGCGGCCCAAAGCATCCATAGGAAAAAAAGATGCCCGCAAAAGTGCCAACCAATGCGGCCCCGATCAGGTGGCCCAATACTTCAGGCGATTCGTTCAACGCACCCATCGCGTGGATAACACCAAGAACCGCCGCAACGATGCCAAGGGCCGGCAAGCCGTCGGAAAGACCAAGCATTGCGTGGTAGACTTTCAGCTTGTCGCGGCCAATTGTCTGGATTTCCTCATCCATAAGGGCCTCGATCTCATGGCTGCGGGCATTCCCAATGACAATCAGGCGGGCGTAGTCGCAGATGAAATGGGTGAGGGCGTGATCCTTCAAAATGGCCGGGTAACCCGTGAATATCGACGATTCTTCCGGATTGTCGACGTGGGTCTCCATTTCGGTGCGGGACTTTGACCTCAACTCCTTCATCAAGCCATAGAGAAGTGCCAGGAGATCCAGATATTCCTGGGGCTTTGGCGTGGACTCCTTGATGGCCTCCATGATTCCCACGCCGGTATCCTTCACCACCTTCATCGGGTTCGCAACGAAGAAGCTGCCGATGCCAGCCCCCAAAATAATAATGAATTCATATGGTTGCCACAATACATAGAGGTGTCCGCCGAGCGCCACATAACCGCCGAGGATACTGCCTATGGTGAGCACAATGCCAACAATGAAGGTCAACGGAGAAATCCCTTGTGTGGAAGTCAGAAGCGGATAGTAGCCTCCCGTTAACTCCTATCGGATGAGACTTACCTGAAACTTGGCGCTGCCGGTAAGTTCCAGACAAGCTGAACAATTGAACATGGGGCAGGATGTTGAGAAGGCAGTTCCATGCTATCCACGGTCGCCAGCTACAAGTTACTCACGCAGAACCTGGATAAATCCCTGGCGCGGGTTCGCGCCACCCCGGAAGTAAACCGTGAAACCGAGTACTACCTGGCGAACATCGGCAAGATAAAATCCATCAAGGAATTTCTCGCCAATGACCGCGTGTATGCCTATGCCATGAAGGCCTTCGGCCTGAAGGACATGATCTATGCCAAGGCCTTCGTCAGCAAGGTGCTCACCGATGGCATCGATTCACCCAACAGTTTCACCAATCAACTCACCGATCCCCGCTTCAAGGAACTGGCCACCGCTTTCAATTTCAAAAACCTCGGCGCGACAACAACAATATTTGAGAGAACGCAAAAAGGTGTGGTCGACAAGTTTCTCCAGGTCCAGTTGGAGGAACAGGCAGGAACGTCCAATGAAGGAGTCCGCCTGGCGCTCTACTTCCGTCGAAAAGCTTCCGAAATAACGAGCGCTTACACAATTCTTGGCGATCCCGCCCTGTACAAGGTGGCGCAGGTCGCCCTTGGCCTTACGCCGTCAAGCAGCGCCAACAGCCTTGATTTGCAGGCCGCCGTCATCAAGAACAAAATCGATCTCGAAAATCTTGATGATCCGGCGGTCCTGAACAAGTTTTTGACCCGTTTCACGACAATGTGGGAGGTCAAAAACGGCACCTCCGCGGCAACGTCACCGGCCTTGGCCTTAAGCCAGGGCGTTCAATCACTTACCAGCACGGAAACACTGATGAAAATTCAGTCCCTGCGATTCAAGGGATATAGCTGATGCAGGCAGGACTTACTGTAAGCCTCTCGGGACAGATTGCCCTCGAGCGGCGGCTCACGGCAATAGCAAACAATGTGGCCAATGCCGGAACCGTGGGCTACCGGGCCGAAGAACTGAAATTCGATACGGTTCTTTCGGCGGCTTCAACCTTTCCGACCGCATACTCGACGGCAGGGGAATCCTTTATTTCCGAACGGGCCGGGGGAATGAACAAGACCGGCAATCCTCTGGATGTGGCGATCCAGGGCAAAGGCTGGCTTGCCATCCAGACTCCAGAAGGGCGCGCCTACACCCGCGACGGAAGAATGCAGTTGCTCGAGTCCGGTGAGCTGCAAACCTTGAGCGGGTTTCCGGTTCTCGATCCGGGAGGCGCGCCCCTGCAACTCGATCCGCTGGCTGGAACGCCGAAGATTTCCCATGATGGCATGATTACCCAGAAGGGCAAGCAGGTGGTAGGCGCGCTTGGCCTGTTTGAGGTTGATCCCTCGGGCGGCTATTCGCGCTACGAGAACTCGTCGGTCATTCCTGTCAAGCCGGGCACCCCGATCGTTACCTTCAACTCCGACGGTTTTGTCCAGGGCTTCCTTGAAGAGTCCAATGTCAATCCGGTGTCGGCGATGACCGATCTGATTACGGTGACACGGGCCTTTGACGGACTTCAGACCGCCATTGATGAAAGCTCAGCCTCGCTGAAAAGGGCAATTCAGGTCCTCGGCGGGGCATAGGTGACTGACCTCCCGTGAATAGTGGATCCTCGCTCCCCGGCGGATTGGCTGGTCTTGCTTCCCGCATCCACAGGCTGCAGGCAAGCGTTCCCCTGGCCGAGGCCGTTGGCAAGGTGGTCGAGGCAACCGCGAGCGGTTACAAGATCCATGGCCTTTCGCAATTTGTCAGGCTTGGCTCACTGGTCAAATTCCTCTGCGGAGACCGCCCGGTGCTGGCCGAAGTGGTCCGCGTGGACCGGGAAACGATCCTTGTCAGAACGTTCGACAACGGCTCCAATATCAGCCTGGCGACACAGGCCACACCTGTCGGAAATCTCACCATTAGCCCCAGTCCAAGCTGGAAAGGGCGGATGATTGACGCCCTCGGACGGCCTATTGATGGCGGACCGGAGCTGGTGCAAGGCAATGAACCGATGTCGGTCGACAACACGCCGCCAAATGCCATGGTCCGCAAACTGGTCCAGGCGCCAATCAAGACCGGGGTCAGGGTGATAGATATCTTCACGCCGCTCTGCAAAGGCCAGCGCATCGGCATCTTTTCCGGCTCAGGGGTCGGAAAATCGACCACTCTCTCCATGCTGTCCGGCGCTACCGGGTTCGACACGGTCATCGTCATCCTGGTCGGCGAGCGGGGGCGTGAGGTCCGGGAGTTCGCCGAGTCCACGCTCGGCAAAGACCGGCACCGGCTGGTTTCCGTGGTGGCGACCAGTGACGAAAGCCCGATGATGCGCCGTCTGGCGCCGCGGACAGGCATGCGCCTTGCCGAATACTTCCGGGACAGGGACGAAAATGTCCTGTTGATCATGGATTCGGTGACCCGCTATGCCCATGCCTGCCGCGATGTGGCTCTCTCGGCTGGCGAAGCCCCCGTGGCGCGCGGATTTCCGCCCAGCATCTTCAGCGACCTGCCGCAATTGCTTGAACGGGCCGGCCCGGGAGCGGATGGCAGTGGCTTCATTACCGGGATTTTTTCGGTTCTGGTCGATGGCGATGACCACAATGATCCCATTGCGGACGCTATTCGCGGGACGCTTGACGGCCATATCGTCCTGAGCCGGAGCATTGCCGAACAGGGACGATACCCGGCGGTAAACCTGCAGTCGTCCATTTCGCGCCTGGCGCAACTTGTCTGGTCGCCCGACCAGCGCAAACTGGTGCGAATGCTCCTGGCGCTGATTTCACGGTATGAAGACTCCCGCGACCTAAGGTCCATGGGAGGATATGTGCCCGGCGGCGACCCCGAATTGGACAAGGCGCTGGCCATCGTTCCCAAACTGTACCTGGCACTTTCCCAAGCGCCAGATTCGCCTGTGAGCACGGATCCGTTTGCCGAAGTGGCAGCTCAACTCGCGGAATAGCGATATCCGGAATAGCCATAAGGCGCTTGGCGGGATTCTGAACGCGGCCAACCGGCTCCATTTGGGTACTGCGACCCAAATGGAGCTTGTTGGTTTCGACGATAGTCGATCGAAGGTATTACGTCCGGCAAATCACGCCGCTTCCACGAGCAATTCAGGCGCGGCCGGAAAATCCAGGCCGGCGGCAGCCAATTCGGCGTGCGGGCCATCCGCCAGCGCACCCATGCCAGCTAAATCATTGTCAGCATAGACCAGCGTGCCGGTTGCCTGGGCCGCTTCATTTGGCCCGACCAACTGGTAACCAAGGTAGCGCTTGGTGTCGATCGGATCGTAACCCAGGGCGTGCTTGAGTTTCTTGCGCAGCTTGCTGATGTGGCTTTCCACCACGCTTTCCTCCACCTCCTCATCAAAGAGGCCGTAGACGGCATTGAATATCAGCGAACGGTTGACCCGGCGCATGCGATTCGCGGCAAGATATTCCAGGATACGGCGCTCACGGCGCGGCAGCATCAGTACCTGACCGAAGACTTCCGGGTCGCGGCCATCGAAGTAGATTTTCAGATGGCCAAAGTCCGACACCTTGGGGGCGGCACAGATGCGGCGCTTGATTGCCCCGATTCTTGCGATGAATTCGCGGGCGTGAACCGGCTTGCGCACGACGTCGTCGGCCCCGGTTGAAAACAGGTTAAGCGTGGATTCCAGGCCGGTTGTCTCATTTACGGCGATGACCGGGATATTGGAACGCTGCTTTACCGCGCTGATCGCCCGCTCACGGTCGGGAAAACTGCCGATAATGATGGTCTCAACCGCCGCAAGGTCTTGCGCGCCCGCGGAATGGAACCAGCCTTCAAATTCGATGTGATTGAAACCAGTTGTCGAAAGACCCTCCCGGCCAAGACTCGCACAATAGGCTTCCGTAACGTCTACCCGCTCGTCCACGATTATGATCATTTTGACCCCTTAATTCAAAGAATAGATTTTTTTGCCTCCGACTTACGCAAAACAAACACAACGGCTCAGGGCCTAGCATTTGGTTAATTAGAGTTAATAAATGGTTAATTTTTTATTAAAGTCTCAGAAATGACAAATTTATCGTGTCCAATATCCCATTTATACTCAGATGTATTCATTGAATCATGAGTTTATGTTAAACCATTATTCAATCTATTCTACTTGTGTCATTTGTATACATTAGGCTTATGATATTACAGTTACTGTAGATTGATATTGTGGCTGCCTAATTTCCACTTCTCCGCCAAGTAAATTTCCCCTGCCAAGACATTTCCGCAAAACCGCCGTTGCAAGCGCAATTCAACAGGAGTTTGCATCCGGTTCCTTGGGAATGTCCCGAAGAACACATAAAGCGATCACGTCCTGGGGTGCCAAACGGGTTGGTTCATGCAAGTTGCTGGCTTTGGAGCAAGCGCAATTTTCTTGACCGGGCCCAGTTTGGGCTATGGTATAAATATTCATGAGAACCTGGATTCCAAAGTTCGAAACCAAATTGCGGCATGACTAAAACAACATCACCCTACCTGGACTTCGCCAGAAATCTCAGGACATTGACCGAGAACAAAGGGACAATTGCGCTGGTGTGCCAGGAACTCGGCATGAACCGGCAGCAATTCAACAAGTACCTTTCAGGCGTGTCGCTACCCGCTCCCCCGACGCTCCGCAAAATAGCGGACTATTTCGGGGTCGGCCAACACGCCATGTTCTATCCCGGAAAAGACCACCAGGCCATGTCCGGGATCAGGGGCTCCCATCCGCTTTTTGAACTCGGACATCTCGATAGACGCCTTCTGGAAATCTTCACCGGGAGTCTCTCGAACAGCGCCAAGACCCAATTCCGCGAAGGCTGCTATCTCGTCTATTACCCATCGCCTCATTCTCCCGACGATATCGTCAAGGCGGTCATGGTGGTCTTCAACGTCGGAAACGTCACATGTTTCCGCCGCTATTCGAAATATTCGCTGAAGGAGCGGCCGCGGCATGTCGTCATGCGGGGCCGCCATGAAGGCATAATAATTGAAAATAGCGGCCGGGTTTTCCTGCTGGCGAAAAATTCCAGGGCAGCGGAGGAGATTAGCCTGCAATCCTTTGGCGCCTCAACCAGAGTCAGCAGTGATATGATTTGCGGACTCGCCCTGATTGCGACGCGGGGGCCAGAGCCATTGGCCATACGCGTGACAATCGACTATTTTGGACCACGGAATTCCTTTAGGCGGGCCCTGAAACTGCGCGAGCTGGTACCGGCAGCGGCATCCGGTATCCCGGATTCAATCAAAAGATCTGTCCTTGAACCGGTAAAGTTCGACAGCGCCATCCTGTTGCCATTCCTGATGCTCAACAACGTGCGTCCCTGAGTCGGCGTGGAATCCATCCCAAAGGGCTGTCCCGCCTGTCATATTTCTCATGCGACAAATTCATTTTTCTCATGCTGAAGATGCATTCAGAACCGAAAAACCGATATTGAGCGATTTCCAGTGTTTCTCACGCCTTTTTGATCGAGCGAATGTCAAGCGAAGTTGCCCTCGAATCTATTAGTTCATATTGATTTTTCGATGTAGGCACTTCCCCCTGGTAGAATCAGCGACTTTGCGGGAGAGGCGGTTTGCTTTGCAGGATTTATTGAGGGCGGGGGCCAAGCGGCACATGGACGGGAATGCAGGGGCGATTGCTCCACTTGAAAGCGGGAAAAACCGGCTACCACTTGATGGAACGCCCGCCGGCGGCTTCATGTTTATTGGCGAACTGGCGGCGGAAACCGGCATTGATCCCAAGACCATCAGGTTCTACGAGCGCGAGGGGCTGCTGTCTCCGCCTCGCCATGGCCGGTTCAGGACCTACATGGAATCAGATGTCCGCCGTCTCAAGGACGTCCTGGCAATGCGGCGGCTTGGAATCAGCATCGCCAACATTCGCAAGATATTTGAAGCGAATCCGGACATCACCAAGAGCCAGGAAACCGCGGACCTGCTGCTTAACCATCTTGAGACGCTGCGCAGCCGGCAGGCGGAAGTGGCGAAGCAGCTCGAGGAAACCGCGGCGATGATCAGCTATTTCACCGGCAAATAGGCCTTCCACCCGGGGCTGCCGCCTGCAGTTTGGGGCGGCGGGCGGGTTAACCGGCCCAATGCAGGGGTTGGGCTTCGCCTTTCCTGCCGTTTCAAAGTATTAACGCGCTGAACAAGGCCCCCTCCCGGAGCGGAAATCCCCTTGGCATGCGGCTTGCAAATCTCCGTACCAAAAGGAGACTGGAAGCATGGTCTATTGGCGTGGACAACCCCTTGATACCCTGCCGCGCAGCGAGCTGGAACGCGCCGCAAATGAGGCGATTGACGAGCTGATGGGGCTGCGCGATAGCCACACGCGGCGCGAAAACTATGACAGTCTCATTGTAAGCTTCTTGTCCGGTGCCGTGTTCTGCGCCGTGGCAATGCTTGCCGGCATCCTGCTCCACTGAAGATCAAGTATTCCGCCGCGGGCGCCCAGGGCTTGTTGCGCTACCGGGCCGCGACCATGCCGCGCTCTGAAATTTCGGAGGAACCCGTCACCACAACCCACTTGCCCCGTCGCCTCTCGAAGCGAAGCACATTTCCGGCCCCGGGGATCAACTCGCCTACTTCCACCGGCAAGGTGACAGTCGAACGGCCATTCGAAATGTCGACGAAAGCCGTATTCCGGATGACGGTCCGCAGCCTGTATTTGAGGTACGGATCCGCCCGAAGAAGTTCAAACGCCGCCCGCCGGGGGTTCTGGCCACTTTCGCCACTCTTGCTCACCGTTCCGGTCACAATGGGATCAAGCGTGTCATATTGGCCCAGCTTTGTTCTTGAAGCCTCAAATGGCTGAAGCGCAACACTGACCGAGGGAAATTCGCCAGTCCTCTCGGGCGGGCCATATATCACCATATAACCCAAAAAGAAGGCCGAAAAGAAAGCCAGCACAACCGACACCACATTGAGCAAAATGTCGCCGGCCGTGAGTTTGGTCATATTCTTATCCGCCAAGCCCTTCTCCCATCACGTCAAAGCCGCATGTGTCAGCCTGAGACCCAGGCCGGACTGATTCGCACGATACGCCGGCCATCAGCTGGCAACCCGGTTGCGGCCGGCGAGCTTTGCCTCGTAGAGCTTGGCATCGGCGCGCCCGATGAGAGAAACCTTTCCCTCCCCGGGCAGGCGCTGGACAACCCCGAAAGATGCCGTAACCGTGCCTATGGGTTCCTTGAGCTTGCTGACAACCCACTTCTGGATTTCAAGCTGATGCCTGATCTGCGTGGCAAGCTTCAAGGCGTTATCCAGGGTCGTCTGCGGCAGGACGATGGCAAATTCCTCGCCGCCAAAACGCGCCACGAAATCCCGGCCCTTCACGTTTTTTGAAAGCGTGGTCGCGACAAGCTTCAAAATCTCGTCGCCGACGAGGTGCCCAAAGCCGTCATTGATCTTCTTGAAGTGATCGACATCGGCCAGGATCAGGCTCAAAGTCGCGTTCTTCTTGGGTGGCGTTTCGATCTGCAGATCAAGCATCTTGTCGAAGGCCCGCCGGTTCCAGAGCGATGTGAGGGGATCGCGGTTGCCTTTTTCCTCCGCCACTTCGAGATCTCCCCGCAGGTTCTCGATCTGCTGCTGGGTCTCGCCAAGCGTTGTCTGAAGGTTGTTGGTCTCCTTGCGCATCGTGTTGTTCTCGGCAATCAGGTAGCCGATTGCCACCCGGAGCTGCTCGGGAGAGGTGAGCTCGATCAGGTTCCGCCCGGCATTTTCCAGCGTCACCGAATACTTCCGGCTCAACTCCGAGTGGCTCCTGAGGAGCGTGATAATGCGGTCAAGATTGGCCGTGACCTCCCGTTCGATCGCCATGACTGTCGAGCCTGGCTCCCCGATCTTCTCGGTTATCTGCGCCATGCTGTCTTCAATCGAGGGGGTGACGGGCAACATCAGCGTCAGCAAATTGAGGCACGTCAGGCCGATAATGCTCCCGAAGATGATGAGATTTTGCGGCCCCGTTACCGCGCCTTCCGCCGAGGTGCCAAAAAGCTGGGGGGCAACCCGCTCAATCCAGAGCGGCCAAACCACCAGGGAGGCTGCGAAGACCCCGAAGCCAAAGGCCACAAACGCAATGATGGGCCTAAGTTTTTCAGTAATCTCGGGGTTCATCGTCGGGGGCCTGTCTGCATGGCTCTGGGTGGCAAGTGCCTCTTCGGCTGAATGGTTGGTAGGATACGATGCTTGTGCCGAGCTTGTGGCAGCGGCACGCCGCGCCAGGCGCCGCCATGGCCACCGGAAAGCTGCCCCGCCGGAAACATTATCTTTCGCTGAAGGCCGGGCCGAACACCTTGATGACCGGGCGCAAGAGGTAGCGCAGGAAGGATTTCGCCCCGGTCACGATCTCGGCGGAAACGATCATTCCCGGCTGGACCATGGATTTGCCCTGAAGCTTGGGTTCGGTGAGCAGGACCGCGGCCTTGAAATAATAATCGCCATTATCGCGCTGGAAGGAAGCAGGCGAAATGCTTTCAATCTGGCCGCGGAGCTTGCCATAAATTGAAGGATCAAAGGAAGTGACCCGCAATTCGGCGGGATCGCCCACCTTCACATGGCCGATGTCATCGGGGCGTATCTGCACTTCGGCGAAGAGCGGAACCTCCCGGGGAACGATCTTGGCAAAGGTGTCGCCGGCCCTCAGAACCTCGCCCGCCGATTTGACCGCAAGAAGCTGCACTGTCCCGGCAACCGGGGCTCTCACGATCAGCCGGTCGAACCTGTCCTGCTGTTTGCCGAGCGCCTCTTTGACTTCCTTCATTTCCGCGGCGACCCTGGAAAGCTCTTCCGACCAGTTGCGCAGGGCCTCTGCGTCAGACGAGGCGAACAGCCCTTGCGCCTCATCCAAGGCCTCCCGCGCGGTTTGCAGCCGCCCCGTGGCATTCAGCAACTGTGCCTTCGCCTGTTCAAGGGCCGTCTGGTCATCGAAGTACGCCCGCCGGGTTGACAAGCCTTGCGCAAGCAGATTTGACCTGTCGTTGAATACCTGTGTTCTGATTTCGACGATCCGTTTCAAGCCCTCGATCTCGGTTTCAAGGCTGGCAATTTCGGTCTCCCGCTGGGCTATTCTCGCCGCAAGGGTGCGATGCTCTGAAGCCCTCAGGTCAATGCGGGAAAGCAGAACCGCCTGCTGCTCTGCTCCAAGGGCGCTCTCCGCGCCGCGCCGCAGGGGCAGGTCGCGGTTCTGCAGTGCAATGAGTTGCTCAAGCTGGTCTTCTTGTTGTTGCAGGCTTTTCAGCCGGACCTGAAGCTGGCCCAGATCGCCGCCGGTCTGATCCGGGGCCAGCCTGATCAGGGGATCGCCCACTTGCACGGCATTCCCGGCCTGGACGTAGATTTCAGCAACGATTCCGCCCTCAAGGTGCTGGACAGCACGAATATCTCCTCTTGGGAGGATCAGCCCTGGCGCAATGGCCAGTTCCCGGATCGGCGTAAACCCCGCCCAGACTGTTACGACAAGCAGGGCCACCGCTCCCGCCAGCAATGCCGCCCGGTGCATCCGCACCGGTCTTGCATCTTCAAGCTCAAGCGGCAGAACGAAGCCTGGGGAACCCGCTGCCAGATCACCTGCGTTAAGCCATTTTGAAAGGTTCATGTTGGTGTCCCCTTGCTTATGGGCGTCCTCGAATCATCCAGGAAAAATCCCTGGCACATGCGGTGCGCCGCAAGCTGAATAACCGGGATGCGCATTCTGATCATTGGGCTAACCCGCTGCCCGGGCGTTCTGCGCGAGCAGGCGTGGAACAATGTCATCCGGCTTGCCCTGGGCAGCCACCGCGCCATCGTGAAGCACGACGACCCTGTCGGCCGCCCGCCAGTGGCTGGGCCTGGCGGTGACCATGATGATCGTGCTGTGGCCTTTGCGGCGCGCAATCAGGCGCATCAATGCTTCGTCACCCTCCCGGTCAAGGTGATTTGCCGGCTCATCGAGCAGGATGACGGGAGCCTGGCACAAGAAGGCCCGGGCAATCGCCAGCCGCTGGATGAAGGAAAGCGACATGGATTGCCGGTTCTTCACATTCAACCGGGTCTCCAATCCTTCCGGCAAGGCGGGATCGGCAAGCCCGATGCCAACCATGCGAAGCGCCCTTTCAAGCTCCTGGTCGGTCGCGTCGGGCTCGGCAAGCCGCAGGTTCTGTGCCACCGTGCCATAGAAAAACGCCGGTTCCTCGCCCAGGAAACTGAATTTATGCCGCACTTCCGCCGGGTCGATCTGGCGAAGATCAAGATCATTGACGCGGACGCTCCCGCTTTGCGAAGTGTAGAGGCCAAGCATGATCTTGAGCAGAGTCGACTTGCCGGCGCCGCTTGCCCCCGTCAGCGTCACGAATTCGCCCGGCCTGATGCCCAGGGTCACGTTCTTGATGGTCAGTTCAGACCTGCTTGCGTAGCGGAAACAGACACCCGTCAGGGACAGGCGCCCGGCCCCCTTAAGGCCGGCATCGGCCAATCGCCCAGGCTCGCGCTCGCGCCTGATCCGCACCAGCTTGTCGATCTGGCCAAGGGTTCCGGCAATAAGGCGCAGCCGGTGCAGCGAAAGAAAGACCGTCTGGATCGGGCCCAACACCCGCCACACGACGGCCATGATGGCAATGAGGGCGCCAAGCGACAGTGTCCCGTTCATCACTTCAAATGCGCCAATGCCGAGCACGGCGGCACCCGAAATTGAAACGCCGGCCTGGGCCAACACCTGGAGGTTGCTGTTGAACTGCTGGTTCCGGAACTTGCTGGTGAGATATTTTCGGTAGCTCTCCGAGGCCCGGTCGAGCCAAACCTCTTCGGCGCTGTCAGCCCGGATAAGGTTCAGCCGGGTGCAGATTTCGACCAGAAGCGAATCCGCTTTTCCCTTCCATTCCCCCATATCGCGCACTTGCTTGGAAAGTGCGGGATTGGTGCAAATGCCGGTGATCCCAAGAATAACGGCGAAGGCAACGGGAATGAATCCCAATACGCCACTCAAGCTGAAAATCATCACAAAAAATATGATGGTGAAGGGCAGATCGATCAGCGAGGTGACGAGGCTGCCGCCAAAGAGCTCCCGGCCCACCTCAAACTGCCGGAACCTTGTGAGCTGGGGCCCGAGCGGAGAGTTTTCGCTCATGGCCAGCGGCAAGCCGAGAACCGATTGGTAGGCTCCGGTCAATGCCAGGGCATCGATGCGGGCGCCAAGCCGGGCGATGTTTGCCGCGCGGTATTGCCTCAGGGCCAATTCGACGCCCGCCGCCGCAAGGCCGCCGGCAAGAAGGAAGCCAAGCGTGTCGAGGGATTTCGTTCCAATTGCCCTGTCATAGACATACATGACGTAGAACGAGGCAACGAGCCCGAGAAGGTTGATCCCCAGACTCTGCCAGAAAATCAATTTGAGGCTGCCGCTGAACTTCCTGACGACCGGCCATACGAAGCCTTCGCGCTGAAGCTCTTCCTGCTGGTAAAAACCGTCCTGCAGGCGCGCGGTAAAGACTTCTCCGCTCAGGGTTCCGCGGGCGGCCTCCCGCCATGCCGCCGTCTTCGAATCAAACACGCGGGCAAGCCCTTTTTCGTCGACCGCCTGGACGACAACCAGGCTGTTGCCTTCCCCGGCGATGAGGCACGGGCAGTATTCATCCCGCATCCGGTTGGCGGGAATATCGATTCTCTCGGTTGCCACGCCGATTCTGAGAAGCACCGTGCGCAGCGCGGCGACGCTGTTGACGTCCGTCTCATGCGGCATGGCCTCGGCGATCTGCCGGGACGTGCCGTGCCAGCCCACGGCCTCGGCGATCGGCACGAGGCACGCCATCACGCCGGTTTCCGTTTGGGTTTCCGGCTGCGAGGTGCCGCGCGCGAATGCCTCGGCGATCTTGCGCTGGGCAATTCTTATGGGATGCCCGCCGCCCGGCGCAAGAATATCGCTCATGACGCCGCCTGCACCAGTTGTGGAAGTGACAGCGTTGCCGGAGAAGCCGGAACAGGCTCAAGCCGGCCGTCGGCGAAGCGCCAGATTTGATCGGCAACCGCCGCAAACGAAGGACGGTTGGTAATCAACAGGATGGTCGAGAAGCCCCGCAGCCGGCGGAGGCCGTCTAGCAGCAGCTTGTCGCCCTGCATGTCGAGCGCGCCATTTGCCTCATCGAGAATCAGGAGGCCGGGGCGCCGTGCAATGGCCCGGGCAATGGCAATCCGCTGCACCAGCCCGGTCGGCAACTCGGCGGAAACCCCGTCGGACATGACGGTCCGGTATCCCAGCGGCAACTTGCAAATATCGGCGTCGAGGCCGATAAGCCGCGCGGCCTGAACCGCCAGTTCGGCCTCTTCAGTGCCTTTTCTGAACATGGTGATGTTGTCGATGATCGTTCCGCGCATCATTGAAATGCCCGGCCGGACCATGGAAATGCGCCGCTTCAGGAAAGCGCCGCCACTCCTGGGATCAAGCCCGCCGATGCGGATTTCACCTTCATGGCCTGGCAGATTGCCGCAGACGATATCCGCCAGGGTTGACTTGCCGGTTCCATCGCGCCCGGTGACGGCAACAATCCGTCCCGCCGGCACCCGGAAGGAGATCCGGTCGAGAATCTTCTTGCCGTCGGGCCGGTAGGCGAATGAGACGTCGCTGAAATGGATCTCCATGGGGTTGATGTCAGGCTCTGGCGAGCGCTCCTGCACCCCCGGAAGGTTCAGCAGCGGTTCGGATTTTTCAATGCCCACGATGACGGATTGCAGCTCATTCCAGACCGCAACGCAGCGCAGGAGCGGCTGAACGGCGCGTCCGGCAAGCATCACGCAGCAGGCCAGGGCGCCAACCGACATCTGGCCGTTGATGACGAATGCCGCGCCAACCGTCACGGTCGCCATCTGGGTGAGATTCGAGAGCAGCCCGGTAAATGCCTGGGTCTCCTCGGCCATCTTGATGGATACAAAGGAATGGGCGGCAACCGTCTCCTGCAGCCTCTCAAAACGGCGCTGCATCTGGTTTTCCATGGCGCTCGCCTTGATGGTCTGGATCCCGTTGAACGTCTCGACCAGGAAATCCCGCGTCTTCATGTCCTCGATGGCGCGGCTTTCATTGATCTGCCTCACCGCAACGCTGCGCCGGTGAACCGCGACGGCAAGAATGCAGAACAGGAGCAACGGCACGAGGACGAGCCATTGGCCGACGGCTGCCATCAGGCCGATGAAGAGAACGACAAACGGCAGATCGGCCATCACAAGGCGCGACGGGCTTCCGTGCCACTCGGCAAAGGCGAGCAGGGCCTGAATGCGGTCCAGGTTGCGGCTGGCTGACTCGGATTCCAGAAACTGCGCCGGCGCGGCCATGACCCGCCTGAGCACCTCGCGATGGGTCCGCCAGGCCAATGCCGTCGAAGCCCAGCCAACCACATGATTCCGGGCGATTCTGAACATGGCCTCGGTCAACAGGACGGCCGCGAGCATGATGACGAGAACAACCAGCGTGTTTGCCGCCTGGTCCGGAATGATCCGGTCGTAAACCTGCAGGATCGCAAGCGGCATGAAGAGTGACAGGACATTGATCAGAACCGAGGAAGCAATGACAATGGGCGAGGTGTCGAGACAGGCGCTGGCAATGACCGAGGCAAGCCGATGCCGCGGTTTCACCTTTCTTGCGTCCAGCCTTGGCGGCGCATCAGCCATTTTCTGCACTGGAAATGCCGGCGGGTAAGCTCTCGCCCCTGCCGGCAAGCTCCCGCCTTTGGCCGCCAGTGCGGCAAGTCATTGGAGGCGCGGAGAACTCCACGGTTAGAGCAGCAGTTAACCAACTCATGCTTGTCTGCCAGTTTACCTTGAGGGAATTGCCCCGAACCTCGAACGGACCATCGCTCCCCTCCAGCCGTAGCACAGGACCTTTTACTAAACCTTAATTCAACTCTTAGGCTTTGCCGTGGATTAGGCTGGTTCGCGGGGCTTTCAGCATGTGCAAACAGGCCTGTCAGCAAGGCCTTTCCGCCACCCGCAACCTGGCTCCTTATCCAGCAGGACCACTGCGGTCCCGCTCGCCCCATTGGATGGGCATGCACCAGCCATGCAAAGCGCGCGCTGCTCGGCGGGCCGGCAGGGTTAATTTGGCGTAATTTGTTCGATCTTTAGGCATCATTAACCCATTGATAAAAAATGGTTTTTAATGTCTGAAATGCTAAAAATCATGAGGCCGGATTAACCGTTTGTAGGAATATCCGATCTAGCCTTGGCGCTGATGGCTGCCGCTTCAGGTTTGTCCAAGCTCAAGCAGGGATACGATGTCCTCCATCGTTCCGGACTTGTTCGGCATGTCATCCAACAAAAGCTGATGGAAACGTACGCACTGCGGTGGAGTCAACTGTGCTGAACCGAACCTTGAATACGATACCTTACGTTGCCGCCAATGTGAACAAGGTGAGGCCTTACCACGTCTCAGGCGACGGCTATCAGGACTCCGACGACGCCTCGCAGGAACTTCAGGATGAGGTTCTGCTGCTGCGCGCGGTCATCGCCAATTTCCCCGGCGGCCTTTCCCTCATCGACAAAAACCTCAAGCTGGTTTTTTGCAATGAGCAGCAGAAGAAGCTGCTCGACTACCCGCCCAATCTGTTTGAATACGGCAACCCTTCGCTTGAGCAGCTGTTCCGCTTCAACGCGACGCGCGGCGAATACGGCCCAGGCGATATAGAAAAACACGTTGCTGACCGGATGGCCCTGGTCATGCAACGCCGGGCCCACGTTTTTGAACGCACGCGGCCCAATGGCACCGTTCTTGAAATCCGCGGCGTGCCGCTGGAGGGTGGCGGATTCATGACCACTTACCTCGATGTGACCGGACGGCGGCACACCTCGCCCGAGATTATCGAAAACGCCGAATACGACAAGCTTACCGGCCTCCCAAAGGGCGTTCTTCTCCGTGCACGGATCGCCCAGATGGTCGCCAACTGCAAACCCACCCATGTGGCGGCCATCCATTGCATGGATCTCGACGACTTCAAGGATGTCAATTTGAAGTATGGCGAAGCGGTGGGGGACGCCCTGCTGCAGTCGGTCGCCGCCCGTGTGCAGGAGGTTGTCCGCGGCAACGACACCGTCGCGCGCATCGGCGGAGACCGCTTCGCCGTGCTGCAGTCCGAGGTCAAACGGCCATCGGATGTGGCCAAGCTGGCAAACCGTATCCTGGAAGCAATTCGCAAGCCGATCGTGATTGGCAATCAAACCATATGCCTCAGTTCCAGCATCGGCCTGGCGCTGGTGCCGCGCGACGGCACTGAACCAGACCCTCTTATGGCCAAGGCGGAAGCCGCGGTTCTCGTTACCAAGGCCAGAAGCCGCGGAGGTTTCGAAGCCGAGACTGTTGAGTGGGATTGAGGACTGAATGGCAGCCAAGAACCATACCGTTGTTCCACCTGCCGATTTCGCCGACGTCGCGGAGGAAATCCGGCGCCAACTGGCGGCGGCAAAAGATGCCCAGCCTTCATCGGAAGTGGCACAGCGCAATGAGACGGTTCTTTCCAACATAATGTTGCCCGGCCAGGTGTCAGGCGACCAACTGGCATCCTCTGAAAGCGGTCGCACGCAGTTTTCTGGTTCCAGGAACGAGGTGACCGGTACTCCCAATCGTGGGAATTACGGCGCTACCAATAGCAGCCATGAGGCAAGCCAGACTGTGGCGCGGTCAAATGGTGAGCCAATCTACCAGAGCACCGCGGCAGCCTCGGCTGCCGACCTCAATCATGGTTCCGCCGGAGGTGTTCCTTCGGAAGTGCCTGTGGCGGCATTGGCAACCGTTCATCTGCCGATGCCGGATAATATCGCATCTCAACCGTTGGAACGAATTGCCACGGTCACAACGGCGGCCGCATCTGAACTGCCATCTCCTCCTCAAAACCATGCGCCCACCGCTTCGATGGCCATTGCCAACCAGGGAGCAAGCGAAGACACGGGCTTCTCCTTCACGGTGCCCGCCGGCAGTTTCGCCGATGTCGATGCGGGCGACAGCCTGAGCTATTCCGCCACCCTGGCC
>CAZRZB010000023.1:0-26797 GCA_964604435.1 uncultured Aestuariivirga sp.
GCGAAACCGGCGAAGTGCGCGGCAGCAATCCGGTGTTCACGCCGAAAGACCGCTCCAACTTCCTGCAGGGCCTGGAAAATGCCATTCAACTGGCCAAGAGATCTGGCCCTTGAACCCTGTGCCGTGTTAGCCTCCCGCCATGATTGACTATCTGACTTCGGCCCTTGCGACGCTTCTGGTGGTTGCCGACCCGATCTTCCTGAGCGCCCTGTTCCTCGGCCTCACGCACGGTCTTTCGGCGAAGGAAAAACGTGAGGTCGCCCTGCGGGGCGCCATCATTGCCCTTTGCATCCTGGTGGCCGCGGGCCTTGGCGGGGCCAGGCTGCTTGGGCTCCTTGGAATTTCACTGTCGGCCTTCCGCATCGCCGGCGGCCTGCTGCTGCTTTCGTCGGCGGCGGAGATGGTGTTCGACCGGCGCAGCCAGCGCCTGCAGGCCACGGCGGATACAGCGGTCAGCGTCGACCATGTGCGCAACATCGCGGCCTTTCCGCTGGCCATTCCGCTGATGGCAGGCCCCGGCGCCATCACCGCGATGATCCTGCTCGCCGGACGGGCGGGCGGCAGGACAGAATACCTTGCAGGGCTCTTTGGCGTGGCGGCCCTGGTGATGCTGGCCTGTTACCTGAGCTTCCTCATGGCGGAACGCATCGCCAAGATCATGGGCGTTACGGGGCGCGCCGTGATCAGCCGCATGCTCGGCATCATCCTCGCAGCCCTTGCGGTGCAATTCATCATCGACGGCATCAGGGCTTTGATGGCTTGAAAAAAGAGGGGTGAACGGCAGCAACCTTTCACCGCCCACCCCTTTACGAAAGCGGCTTCAAAAGAAAGCCACTCCGCGACACGAGTACTCTGAAATGAAAATGGGAGGATCCATACCAGACGTGTGCATTGCAATGTGCTTTGCAAAGGCCGGGCCAGTTTTCCTGTGTGTCCACAAATTCTAATAATCAATTGATTTATGTGGATTATATTTTGACCGTGGAATTGCTCTGGAGCTTATGCGAATGCGCCGCGCAAGAAATATGTGCAGCGCAGCAATTAAAAGAACAGCAGGTCAGACAGGTTGATGGTTTTTCA
Organism: uncultured Aestuariivirga sp.; assembly: GCA_964604435.1. GTDB lineage: Bacteria > Pseudomonadota > Alphaproteobacteria > Rhizobiales > Aestuariivirgaceae > Aestuariivirga. Next base: position 1,081 of record CAZRZB010000023.1, read on the forward strand.
GCCACTGGCCGAAACGGGCCATTGCTTCCTGCAACTGGGCTGGATCGCGCAGGTAGCACATGCGCATGAAACCTTCACCATCCGCGCCGAAAGCGGATCCCGGCGCAAAGCCGACACCGGCCTCGTCAATCAGGCGGCGGACCGTTGCGGCGGAATCCTTCATGCCCTCAATCCTGAAGAACATGTAGAAAGCGCCAGTGGGAACCTCAAAGCGAATCTGCGGGAATTCGCGCAGAAATTTCACCACGAGATCACGATTGGCCAGGGCCTTGGCCACCTGCATGGCGACGAAATCATCGCCCTTGTCCAGGGCGGCAACGCAGCCACGCTGGAGGAAAGCGGGCGTGCCGCTGGTATTGTATTGGATGATCCGCTCGATGACCGGCCCAAGTTCCCTGGGCGCCTGAAGCCAGCCCACCCGCCAGCCGGTCATGGCCCAGTTTTTCGAGAACGTGTTGGCGAGCAGGAGCCGCTCCTCCACGTCACAGACATCGAGGAACGACGGGGCGCGGGCTTCGTTCTTGGCGCCGTAGTAGAAGCGCGAATAGACTTCATCGCCGAAGATCCAGATGCCATGTTTCCGGCAGACGTCACGGATCGCAATCAAATCGTCGCGCGAGGCGGTCCAGCCCAGGGGATTGGACGGTGAATTGAGGCAAAGGGCCTTGGTGCGCGGCGTGATCGCGGCAAACAGCCGGTCGAAATCAAGGGACCATTTGCCGTTGCGGAAGTCCATGGGAACTTCCACCGGGCGGGAGCCCTGCATCCGCAGGGGGCCGGCGTAGTTCGGCCAGGCGGGAGCCGGAATGATGATCTCGTCGCCTTCGCCGGCAATCATCTGGATGGCGGTCTGAATGGCCTGCATGCCGCCGCCGGTGACGAAGAAATTCTCGAAGCTGAAGTCCCGGCCGTAGTGGCGCGCGTGATAGCGGGCGAGGGCTTCACGGAGTTCCGGAATGCCGCGCTGCCAGGTGTAGAAGGTTTCGCCTCCGAGCAGGCTGTCGGCGGCGGGCTTGCTGAAGGCTTCGGGGGTGGGCAGGTTTCCCTCGCCCGCCCAGAGCGGGATGACGCCCGGCCTGCCGAAGCCATACATGGCGGCCTTGACGATGCCGCTGTCGGGTTCAACCTGGGCCGGAGGGGTGATGGCCGTGAGATGCGACTGTGTGGTCATGGTTGTCCTTAGAGCAAGAAAGAGGGCCGGATGTCCAGCACCCGGCCGCCATGTCAGTCATGCCGGAAACGCTTACTTCTTCTTGGCCGCAACCAGCGCATCACGAATTTCGGCCAACAGCTTTTCGCTGGCCGTCGGCGCCGGCGGCGGAGCCGGCGGTTCGGCCTTCTTCAGGCGGTTTGAAACCTTCACCATCTGAAACAGGATGAAGGCGATGATCAGGAAATTGATCAGGACCGTGATGAAGCTGCCATAGGCGAACACAGCGCCCTGCTCCCTGGCGGCGGCAAGCGAGGTTGCCGTCACGCTTGAGCTCAGGGCCACGAAATAGTTGTTGAAGTCCAGGCCTCCGGCAAGGAGGCTGGCCACCGGCATGATCAGATCATCAACGATGGAGCCAACAATCTTGCCGAAGGCGCCGCCAATGATCACCCCTACGGCGAGGTCAAAGGCATTTCCCTTGAATGCGAAGTTCTTGAATTCTTCCAGCATCTTAGTCTCCTTTCCTTGCGTAGATTATCAATTCGCAAAAGCCGCTCGCGCCAATGCTGGCATCCGCATAGCATAGGTGATGCCACGGGCGATAAAGAAAACACACAGCGCAACCCAGAGACCGTGATTGCCGAAATTGCGTTCGAGAATCCACCATGATGCCAGGTAGATCATGAGCGAGAGAACCATCATGTTGCGCATCTCGCGGGTTGCCATGGCACCTGTATAGATGCCGTCGAACTGAAAGCAGATGGTGCCGAGAAACGGTGTCAGGCTTACCCAGAAAAGATAGTGCCTGGCGGTTTCGCGCACCGCCGCATTGACGGTCATGAGATCAATGAACCAAGGCCCCGCGAACCAGATGATGGCGCTGCAGAGTGTGCCGACAACAAGGGCCCAGAGTGTCGTGAGGCGGATGGCGCTTTCAAAGCGGGCGCGATCCCGGGCCCCCACGGACTGGCCGACGAGGGCCTCCGAGGCATAGGCAAAACCATCGATGAGATAGGCTGCCACCTCGAAGAAATGCAGGAGCACAGAATTCGCCGCAATGATAACGTCGCCGGCACGGGCCCCGCGCGCGGCAAACCAGGTGAACGCGAAAACCAGGCACAGGGTGCGGATCATGATGTCACCATTTGCACCCAGGGTGCGGATGATTTTTGCACGGTCCCAGACTTGGGCCCAAGTGGCGGTTAGCTTCAGTTTGCGCAATGAAAACCAAATGAGCAGGCCACCGAGCAGAGCCGCTGAAAACTCGGCAATGAGCGCCGAAAGCCCAACGCCATCGGCAGTCATGCCAAGCGCGAGAACAAACAACGCGCCCAAGCCCATGTTGGTGAGATTGAGAAACACCTGCACGACAAAGGCAATGGTGGCGCGGCCCTGGCCGACAAACCAGCCGAGGATGCAAAAATTTACCAGCGCAAAGGGGGCTGACAATATCCGGTAGCGGAAATAGATTTCTCCCTGGGCCCGCATTTCAGGCGAGCCGCCCATCAGATCAAAAGAGACTTTTTCGATGAGCGGGCTGGCCAGTATGAGGCAGAGGCCGACGGCCACGGCGATGGCCAGGGCGCGCCATAAAACAGCGGCAAGTTCAGCGCCATCGCCTGCACCTGCGGCCTGGGCGGCAAGTCCGCCAGTTGACAGGCGGAGAAAGCCAAACCCCCAGAAAAGAAAGGAGAAAATCAGCGACCCGATTGAAATCGCGCCGATATAGTAGGCTTCCGGCAATTGTCCGATGACGGCGGTATTGACCACGCCGATCAGCGGCTCGGTCACGTTGGACAGCATGATCGGCACCGCGATGGTGAGCACGGAGCGGTGACTGATGGGCAAGAGCGCGGCGGACTGCTTCATGGGAGCCCGTGTTGCTTTAGAGCTGTTGCCGAGTCAAGCTGCCGGGGCATGAGCCATCTGCCTGCGAAATTTCACGCCTGGTTCGAAGGGCGCGGCTGGAAACCGCGGGCCCACCAGCTGGCCATTCTGGATCACGCCATGGCGGGCGAAAGCGCCCTGCTCATCTCGCCAACCGGCGGGGGCAAGACGCTGGCCGGCTTCCTGCCAAGCCTGGTGGAGTTGTCCGAGCCCCATGAGCGCGCGGGCATCCACACACTCTATGTTTCACCCCTGAAGGCACTTGCGGTGGATATTGCGCGCAATCTTGAGGCACCGGTGAAGGAAATGGCCCTGCCCATATCCATCGAGACGCGGACGGGAGATACGCCGCATGCCAAGCGAAAACGCCAGCGGGAGAAGCCTCCCGACATTCTCATCACGACACCTGAACAGATTTCGCTTCTCATCGCCGATGCCGGGGCGGCGCACATGCTGCGCCATCTCAAGTCCATCATTCTCGACGAACTGCATTCGCTCGTAACCTCCAAGCGCGGCGTATTGCTGTCACTCGCATTGGCGCGGGTTCATGGTTTTGCACCCAGCGCACGGCGCATCGGCCTGTCCGCGACGGTCGCCGATCCGCAGGCGCTGCAAAGCTGGCTGGCCCCGGTTGGCCAGCCGCCGGTTCCCCTTGTGCTGGGACAGGCGGGAGCAGCGCCGCGCATCCGCATCCTGAAATCGGCGGAACATGTGCCGTGGTCGGGACATTCATCGCGTTATGCCATCGCCGAGGTCTATGAGGAAATCCGCAAGGCGAAGATGACGCTGATTTTCGTCAATACGCGAAGCCAGGCCGAGATGGTGTTCCAGGGCCTGTGGGAGGCCAATGAAGACCACCTCCCCATCGCCCTCCACCATGGCTCGCTTGATGTGGGCCAAAGGCGGAAGGTGGAAGCGGCGATGGCGGCGGGAAAGCTGAAGGCTGTTGTGTGCACGTCGACCCTCGACCTTGGCATTGACTGGGGCGATGTGGACCTTGTCATCCATATGGGAGCGCCAAAGGGTTCAAGCCGCCTGCTGCAGCGTATAGGGCGTTCCAATCACCGGCTGGACAGCCCCAGCGAAGCCCTGCTGGTTCCCTCCAACCGGTTTGAGGTGCTGGAATGCGAGGCGGCCCTGCAGGCGGCCAGGGAGAATGCCCAGGACACGGAATATCCCGCGGTTCTCAAGCTCGACGTCCTGGCGCAGCACATCCTGGGCTGCGCCTGCGCCGGACCCTTCGCCGCCGATGAACTCTTCGCCGAGGTGACGCGGGCCTGGACCTACCGCAACCTCACGCGGGCGGATTTCGATGCGGCACTGGATTATGTGGCCACGGGCGGCTACGCGCTGCGGGCTTACGAAAAATACACGAAGCTGAAACGCCGGGCTGATGGCCTTTGGCGTTTGACCCATCCGCTGATCGCCCAGCAATACCGGCTGAACATGGGGACCATCGTCGAGGCGGAGATGCTGAAAGTGCGCATCGCCAGCGTCAAGCGACGGCTGGGCAAGCGGGTGGTGACCGGCGGACGCAGCCTTGGCGAACTTGAGGAGTGGTTTCTCAGCCAACTCTCCGTTGGCGACACATTCCTGTTCGCCGGAGAGGTGCTGCGCTTTGAAGGCCTCGATGAATTCGGAGCGCTGGCCACGCGGGCCCACGGCAGTGACCCGATGATCCCCTCCTATCAGGGTGGAAAGTTTCCACTGTCCACCTATCTGGCCGAACGGGTGCGCGACATCCTGGGCAGTCCAGCAAAGTGGAAGACCTTGCCGTTGCAGGTCCAGGACTGGCTTTCGGCCCAGCGCCGTAAATCAGTGATTCCGCTGGCCCACCAGATGCTGGTGGAGACCTTTCCACGGGCGGAGAAGCACTATCTGGTGTGTTACCCCTTTGAGGGACGCCTGGCGCTGCAGAGCCTCGGCATGCTGCTGACGCGGCGCCTGGAACGCCGGGGGGCTCAACCCCTGGGCTTCTCGGCGTCCGAGTATGCGCTGGTGATCTGGACGGTGCGCGATCTCTCGCTCATGATCGCCGCCGGCAAGCTGCCGCTGCAGGAGCTCTTCGACGAGGATATGCTGGGAGATGACCTGGAAGCGTGGCTGGCGGAGTCAAACCTGATGAAACGCACCTTTCGAAATGCGGCAATCATCGCCGGACTCGTCGCGCGGCGCTGGCCGGGAAAGGAGAAGACCGGGCGGCAGGTCACGATAAACTCCGACCTGGTCTATGATGTGTTGCGCTCGCACCAGCCGGACCACATCCTGCTCAGGGCGGCCTGGGATGATGCCGCCGACGGGCTGATCGACATTCACCGGCTCGGCGCGCTGCTCAAACGCATCAAGGGACAAATCGTCCATCGTTCTTTGGAGTTGGTCTCGCCACTTGCAGTTCCGGTGCTGCTTGAGATCGGGCGCGAATCAATTTACGGCGAGGCCCATGATGCCCTTCTCGCCGAAGCCTCAGGTGCCCTCATCGACGAGGCCATGGGGCTTGTCTAAGGAACATCGCATCACCCTCAATGGGCTTGATCTCGTGCCTGATCTTTCGGGAGCGCTCTTCGTGCCCGAGTTCAGGACCCTGCTCATTGCGGACCTGCATCTGGAGAAGGCCTCGAGCATGGCCAGGCGGGGCGTGCATCTGCCGCCCTATGATACGCGCGTTTCGCTTGCTCAATTAGAAACGGTCATCGCCCAATCGCGGCCGGAGCAACTGATCTTCCTGGGTGACAGCTTTCATGACGATGGGGCGCGGGACAGAATAGCCGATGCGGATTTGCGGCTGCTTCGCTCGCTCCCGGAACGCGCCGCAACGGTCTGGATCACGGGCAACCATGATCCGCACCCGCCAGCGGACATCGGCGGCCGCATCGCCGGGGAAGTGATGCTCGGCAGCATTACACTCAGGCATGAACCGAAACTGCTGGAGCCCGAAGAGTTTGAAATTTCCGGCCACCTGCATCCGGGAAGCGCGGTGAGCCAGCGGGGAAAACGTCTGCACGGCAAGTGCTTCATCGCCGATGAGCGCCGGGTCATCATGCCGGCCTTCGGCAGTTTCACCGGAAGCCTCAGCATATCTTCGCCACCGTTCCAGGGGCTCTTCGGGCCAAAGGATTTTCACGTCTGGATGATCGGCCAGCGGGCGATCTACAGATTCCCGGCAAGGCGCGTGAGCTAGAGGCCGGGTCAGCCCAGGTTGGCCTGGAGCTTGCTGATCAGAGCTTCGCTCACTTCGCCGGTCACTGGCATTCCGGACTGCAACTGGAACAGCCGGATGGCATTTGTAGTGCGGGCATCCAATTTTCCATCAGGCACCCCAATATTGTATCCCAAGCGGTTCAGGAGCTGCTGGGTGAGGCCGACCGGGCCATTGGCCGCCACCTGCTGCACACTTGCAGGCGGGGCAGATTGAATCTGCGTGAGGGACGGGTAACCCTGCCAGGCGGTGTCCTGGATGGTCACGACGTTGGCGTTTGCCGGCGGCTGTTGCGGAACCCAAGCCTTGGCCTTGGCCTGCACCGCTTCCACGACGGCAGGCGCGAGGTTTTGCGAGAGCACTTCGGCGCGTTTTTTTGCGTCCGCATCATCCTGACGCGCGGCGACCAGATACCAGAACAGGGCTTCGTCCACGCTGGCCCTGGTTCCCAGGCCCCGCTCATAGAGAACGGCCAGGTTAAACTGGCTGTCTTTCAAACCATTCCGGCTGGCCGCGAGAAACCACTTATAGGCAATGTCATAGTCCGGTTTTCCAGCCTCGCTTCCCGCCGCAATGACGGCCGCATTGTGCATCGCCTTGAGGTTGCCCTGCTCCGCCGCGCGCTGATACCATACGAGGGCTGTGGCCGGATCCCGGGGCACGCCGCGGCCCCGTTCAAACAGGGTGGCCAGGCGATATTGGGCAGGGGCCGATCCGGCAAGCGCCGCCTTCTGATACCAATGGGCGGCCTGGTTCACATCCTGGGGCACGCCTTCGCCATCCAGATAGCGGGTCGCGACAATAAACTGCGCCGATGGATCACCGCTTTCCGCGGCCCTCCGCAGGGCTTCGGTGCCTATTTCCTCCGGCGGCATTTCACGGTCCGCCGGGGAGACGCCAGGTTCGGCAACGAGCGAGGCAAGCGTGGCGTCAGTCTTCTGCACCGGCAGCGAGCCGGTCAGGATATCATCCTTGGAACCTGGTCCACCAGGATTGCCAGACAGCAAGCTATCGGCGGTTTTTTTGGCCAGGACCTGGCTGGCCGCACCGGCGGCGGGCGCCACCGCACTGCCGGGCTTTGGCCAGGTTCCGGATTGAACCGCACCTTCGACGACTGCCGGCGCCACGACGGACGATGTCTTCTGCGGCTTGTTCAGCATGTTAAAGCTGAAAGCGGAGACGGCAGCGAGGAGAACCAGGCCAGCCAAGATCAGCGTGCGGCGCTTGCTGCCAGCGGTTTTCCCGGCATGCTTGATTTCAGGCGGCAGTTTTTCTCCGGTGTGACTGCCCTTGGCTGGCTTCGAAGCACCCTGCAAGAAAGGCAAGCTGAACTTGCGGGACGATTTGGCGCCCGGTGCAAGACCGGCAAGAATGCTCTTTTGGGCCGACGCATGGGCAGCCCGGCGCGCGGCGGCAATAAAATCGTCGGCCGCTGCTTCCGGGTCGTCCGCCAGCGGGGATTCGTCGACGGAAGCGGAAGACAGGGCGGGATTTGACAACCAGTCCAGCAGTGGGTTGGCTTCCGGTGCCGCGTGCCCGGCGCTGAAAGGCGCTTCAGGAGCAGCGCTTGCCGGCGCAGGCTGCGCGGGAGCAAGGCCCTGATCCGGGGCCAGAGCTTCCGGTTCGGGTTCCGCATGGCGGGAGGCATTCCTCCAGGCGCTGTCCTGCGGCGGCTGAGGTACGGTAAATTGCTGCCCCTGGACCGCCGCAGCTGCCACCTGCTGGCCGATGGCCGCGGTTTCCAACTCGGCAAGCTTGGTGACAATCTGTGCAAGTGTATCGTGGACAGCCTGCAGGGTTTCCTGGTTGCGCTGGTCGGCGCTGATGGCGCTTTCCCGGACGGCACGCAGCCCTTCTTCCAGCGCCTGCAACTCCGGCGAATTCCCCAGCGCCAGGGGCGTTGCATGCGGCGCATTCATCAGCCGGTCAGCCATGCGATTGGCGGCTTCTTCCGCCACGTCCTTGGCCCAACCGCGGCTTTGCTCGACGCTGTCGAACAACTGATTTATGGCGCGCTCAATGGTTTCGAGATGGCCAAGCTGATGTTCAGTCTGGCCCACACGGTCGGCCACTTCCGAAATCTTTTGCTCAAGGGCTAACTGGGCCTGGACATCCCCCTGGTGCCGCATGGCTTCTTCCAGGCGATGATCCAATTCAGCCATGCGGCGTTCAAGATCGCCGAGCTGCGGATTGCTGCGGGCGGCCTGCTGGCCCTGTTCGAGGCGCTGGGTGATATCAACGAGACGCCGGTCCATATCGGCCAAAGGCCGCATGTCAGAACCTTGCGCAACCCGGGTTGAGAGCTGCTCAAGGGCGATCCGGAGGGCATGGACATCACGTTCCGACGCGGTATCGGCACGGGCGCCATCAATGCGCTGGTTGAGGGCCCCGACTTCGGCGCGCAACCGCTGCAATTCCGCATTGGAACTGCTGCCCTGGCCCGAAAAGGCGGTTTGCGCCTCCTTCAAGAGGCTCAGGATGCGTTTCTCAATCTCGCGCAGCTCCGCCTGGGAGGTCTGGACTGCAGCAGTCTGCGCCTTCGAGGCCAGGAGTTCCGAGGACTGGCGAACCGATTCAATCCGCTCGGCAAGTTGCGAAAGCTCCCGGCGCAGGATATCAGAAAGGCCCTCGTCTGACTTATGTTCGCTGCGTTCAACCCGGCTGGCAAGTTCGTTCAACCGGGTTTCCAGGCTGGTAAAGGCCGGGGCCGACTGAAGAACCTGCTCGCTGCCTGACGCGGTGGCGCGCTGGGCCATCTCGGCCATCCGGTCCTGCATGGTTTTCAGGGAGTCGCGGGTTCGGCGCTCGCTGATCTCAATATGTTCGACAATGTTGCGGACGGCGGTTTCCAGCGACTTGAAGGCCGGATCTTCCGCCTTGGCCAGCGTCGGCATTTTCGCGGTTTGCAGAACCTGGCGGCTCAAGACGGCAAGGCGCTCGTTCACGGCGGTGAAGGCCTCGACCGTCTGGCGCTCGTTGCTTTCGATGCGGTTCAGAACCTTGGCAAGATTTTCCTCATCCTCCAGCCGCGTCTCCGAGACGTAGCCCGACGGGGCGGTGTTTTGCTCACGCCGCGCGATGCGGGACAGTTGCTCGGCAATGTCCTCAAGCCGTATCGAGGCTTCGCCATGTCCGGCGGAAGGGCGCTGATGGCGCGCCATGGGGGCGGGCTCCGGCGCATCGGTTGAATCGAGAATCTTCGAATTGAGCCATTCGCCAAGGGTCATCCCAGAGCGGCGCGCCGCCTCTTTCGCGGCTTCGCGGGTTTCTGGCTCAATGCCCTTCACACTCCACGGAATTCCCGGTTTCATTTACTCTTCCACTTGTTGCGCGGCCTGGGATTCGCGCTGTGCCGCCGACAACGAATCTCTGGCGCCTGAATTCTTGCCTTCCATAGAAGTTAACTTTTTTGGTAAAGATTCAGTTAAGTATCTGTTCTTTTCGCGTATTTATCGCCAATGACAGCGCAATAACTGGAACCAATGTGCCCCAATCAACGGCTCTTGCCTTTTTCGGAAATACCCTCGACCGCTGCGCCAACCAGAGAACTGATGAAGCGTGGCTAGGCAGCCTGCTGAAGCAGCCCTCGACGCGGCATATCCACATGAATGGCGACAAGACCATCATAAGCGGTGGAGAATTGCAGATATTTCACCAGGCAAGTTCGCCGGAATGGGTGTTTTTAGGCCGCGCTGGCAGCGGCTGCGCCTGGTTTGCAAGCGCCACCAAGACCGAGGAAAACCTCGTGGATTTGCGCAGCCTTGCCGTGGCCGGGCAGTTGCCGCAGGGGGAGCTTGCCATCCTGGCGCAGGCCCGCTCCCTGCTGCACTGGCATGAACAGCACGGGTTTTGCGCCAACTGCGGAGCGCGAACTGAAATGCGGGACGCGGGCTACCGCCGCCATTGCACAGCCTGCCAGACTGACCATTTTCCCCGTACCGATCCGGTGGTGATCATGGCGGTGCGCCATGGCAGCCGGCTGCTGCTGGGGCGGCAAAGCGCCTGGCCGGAAGGCATGTATTCCACCCTTGCCGGCTTCATGGAGCCGGGCGAGACGATCGAGGAAGCGGCGCGCCGGGAAGTTTTCGAGGAGGCCGGCGTGCGCGTCGGCGCCATCCGGTTTCACCTGAACCAACCCTGGCCCTTCCCGTCGAGCCTGATGATCGGGCTGATCGGCGAGGCGCTCACCGATGAGCTTACAATCGATCCCAAGGAGCTTGAAACCGCGCGCTGGTTTGAAAGGCAGGAGGTTCAAGCCATGCTGGACGGAAGCCACGCCTTTGGCCTGAAAACACCGTTACCGCTGGCCATCGCCCATCACCTCATCCGCGCCAGTCTTCAATCGTCCTGAGGCGTTGCCATTCTCCGGGCAATCTCGGCCCGGTAGGGGCTGGCCTTGTAGACGCCAAGAATCCGCATGTAGGAGGTGAAAAACGCCAGTTCCTCCAGGGCCAGGCGCACGCTGCGCTGCTCCGGGTGGCCTTCGATATCGGCATAGAACTGGGTGGCGGAGAACTGGCCCTCGACCTGATAGGATTCAAGCTTGGTCATGTTCACGCCGTTGGTGGCAAAGCCGCCCATGGCCTTGTAGAGCGCCGCCGGAACATTCCGTACACGGAAGATAAAGCTGGTGATCACCGGTCCGCTGTCAGGCGGCGCATCCTGCGCCGTTGCCGAGAGCACAACAAAGCGCGTGGTATTGTGGGCCTCGTCCTCAATATCCTCGCGCAGGATCTCAAGACCGTAGATTTTCGCAGCCAAGCGGGTTGCTATGACGCCACGCGTCTTGTCCTTGATTTCAGTCAGTTCGCGCGCGGCGCCGGCCGTGTCGACCGCGACTACCGCTTTGAGGCCCAGTTCGTGGATGAGCTTGCGGCACTGGCCGAGGGCGTGCACATGGCTGTGAACCGATTGCAGCTGCTTCAACGCCACGCCAGGCAGCGCCAGCAGCTGGTGATGCACGCGCAGGAAATGCTCGCCCACGATATGGAGGTTGGCCGCCGGCATCAGATGATGGATGTCAGCCACGCGGCCCGCCACGGAATTATCAATGGGAATCATGGCAAGGGCCGCTTCGCCGTCCTTTACGGCCTGAAAGGCATCCTCGAAGGTGCGGCAGGACAGCGGTTCATAGCCGGGATAGGCCTCAATGCAGGCGATATGGGAGTTGGCACCGGGTTCGCCCTGGTAGGCGATTTTCGCTTTCATGGTTTTTTCCTCAAGAGTAGGCGTGCCGCCTCAAGGTCAGCGGGAGCGCCGACGCTGAGCGGCACCGAATCAACCCGCACAACAGCCATCCGCATGTCATTGTCCAGAGCCCGCATCTGTTCCAATTTCCGCCTGGCCTCGCGCGTGCTCACCGGCAGGCTGGCGAACCGGTCCAAAGCCGCGCGGCGATAGGCATAGACCCCGATGTGACGCCAGAAGGGCGCATCATGCTCGGGGCCCACATCGCGCACAAAATCACGGGCGTAGGCCACTTCCCGGCCTTCACCAAGGGGGGCAATCGCCTTGACGACATGGGGGTTGCGGACATCAGCCTCAGTCTCGATGCGTGCCGCAATGGTGGCGATTTCCACACTTTCATTGGTCAAGCCTGCCAGACAGCGCTGGATCGCCAGAGGATCAATTGCCGGCAAATCCCCCTGCAAATCGACAATGGAGGTGTACTTTCCATGGGGGTCCCGGAGATTGAGGGCAGCGGCCACGCGGTCGGCGCCCGAGGGCAGCGCGGGGTCGGTGGCCAGGGCGTCGCCGCCATGGCTGCGTACGACATCGGCGATCTCGTTTTCGGCTGCCGCCACCAAAACCTTGCCAATATTAGCCTCAACGGCCCGCCGCCAGACATGCACGATCATGGGAATCCCGTGAATGTCGGCCAGGGGTTTTCCGGGCAAACGCAGGGACGCCATGCGGGCGGGAATGACGACTATGGTATTGTTGAATTCAATCATAGACTTGATTCTGGGCGCGGCAAATTGTTCTGGGGCTCTTATACGTATTGCAGCCGCCCTGAGAAACAATTAGTTTCCGGCCCGATTAAATGGTTTCAAAGGACCGGCTGGCCCCATGGATAGTTTTGAATTCAACAAGATTGCAGGTGCTGTTCTGGCTACTGCATTGGTGGTATTTGGCTTGAAAGAGCTTTCGGGCATTATTTATCACAGCGAAGCCCCGGAAAAACCGGGCTTTGCCATTGAGGTTGCAGAAGGTGGCGCCACGGCGGAAGCCGAGACGGCAACTGCGGCTCCGGCGGTTTCACTCGGCACTTTGCTGGCAGCGGCTGACGCAAGCAAAGGGGCGGCGGGCGCCAAAGCCTGCGCGGCCTGCCATGACTTTGCCAAGGGCGGCCCCAACAAGACCGGTCCTGGCTTGTGGGATGTGGTTGAGCGCGGTATCGCTGCCCACGAGGCATTTACCTATTCGGACGGTATGAAGGCCCGCTCTGCCGAGAAATGGACCTATGAGAACCTCGATGCCTTCCTCAAGGACCCCAAGGCCGCCACGCCCGGAACGAAGATGGGCTTTGCCGGCGTGAAGAAGGATCAGGCCCGGGCGGACATCCTTGCCTACCTGGCCTCGCTTTCGGATGCGCCGAAGCCATTTCCTGCCCCGTAAGCATTGCAACCATTGCGAAAAATTGACACCGGCAAGAGTTTGCCGGTGTTTTCTTTTGGGGCAAGCCGTGCGTATCTATAATATCGAATCAAGACTGGAGAGACGCAGCCATGGGCATCAGCCGCCGGACCATCCTGAAACTGGCAGGTCTTACACCTTTTGCCAATCTCACGGGGCTTTCCGGCGCCCGGGCCCAGGAACGGCAGTTCCGCCATGCCCTGACCCTTTTTGACGACATCAAATACGGCCCGGATTTCAAGCATTTTGATTATGTGAACCCGGCGGCGCCGAAGGGCGGCAAGGTGCGGCTCTCGGTGGTCGGATCCTTTGACAGCTTGAACCCCTACACCTTCAAGGGGGAAACCGGCCCGGCCGCAAGCAACGAAACCCTGCTCACCTCCTCGCTTGACGAACCCTCAACGGAATACGGACTGGTGGCGGAGAGCGTGTGGTTCCCGGAGGACTGGTCATCGGTGGTCTACCGCCTGCGGCCGGAAGCACGCTTCCATGACGGGAAAGCGATGACGCCGGAAGACGTGATCTGGAGCATGCAGGCCTTGCGGGATTCGCACCCGTTCTACAATTCCTATTATAAGAACATCGCCACCGTCGAACAGACAGGCGATCACGAAGTGACCTTCACCTTCTCGCAAAAGGGCAACCGCGAACTGCCGTTGATTACCGGCCAGCTGCCGGTGCTGCCAAAGCACTGGTGGACCGGTAAGGATGCCGCCGGCAAACAGCGGGACATCAAGGAAACCAGCATGGAGATTCCGCTGGGCTCGGGACCTTACAAAGCCGTTGATGTGAAATCCGGCGCTTCCATCGTCCTCAAGCGGGTCGAGGACTATTGGGGCAAGGACCTGCCAGTGAGCCTCGGACAGGATAATTTCGATGCGATTGAATATATCTATTTCCGTGACGCCAACGTGGCGCTCGAGGCCTTCAAGGGCGATCAATATGACTACCGCCTTGAATCAAGCTCCAAGAACTGGGCGACGGCCTATGATTTCCCGGCGATGAAAGACGGCCGTTGCGTAAAGGACGAGATCCACCTGAAGGGCGTGGAGGGCATGCAGAGCTTTGCCTTCAACCTGCGGCGGGAGAAATTCCAGGATGTCCGCGTGCGCAAGGCATTCAATCTTGCATTTGATTTCGAATGGTCGAACGCCAACCTGTTTTACGGGCAATACACGCGCTCGCGGAGCTATTTCAACAACTCCGAAATGGAGGCGAAGGGCCTTCCATCAAAGGAAGAACTGGCATTGCTCGAACCCCTCAGGGATCAGCTGCCGGCAGAAGTCTTTACGGCGGAATATGCCAACCCCGTCAGCAACAACGCCACGGAGCGGCGCAAGAACCTGCGCCTGGCCTCGCAACTGCTGGCGGAAGCAGGATGGAATGTCACGCAGGATGGCAACAGGTCGGTGCTCAAGAATGCCAAGGGCGAAAAGCTGGAAGCCGAGTTCCTGCTGGATTCCCCGCTCTTCGAACGCATTGCCCTGCCTTACCAGCAGCAACTGGAATTGCTTGGCGTCGGCGTCACAATCAAGACAGTCGACGGAGCCCAGTACGAGCGCCAGACGCAGACTTTCGACTATGACATCATCGTGGGAAGCTGGGGGCAATCGCTTTCGCCGGGCAATGAGCAGCGTGATTACTGGGGATCGGCTTCGGCTGACAAGCAAGGCAGCCGCAACTACCTCGGCATCAAAAATCCGGCCATCGACAAACTCATCGATGCTATCATTTTTTCAAAGGACCGCGCCGGGCTGACCATGGCCTGCCGGGCGCTGGACCGGGCTTTGATGTGGAACCACTATGTGGTTCCCATGTGGTTCATTCCCTATGAGCGCGTCGCGCGCTGGGACCGTTTCGGGAAACCGGACAAGCTGCCGGACTATTCCACCGGCTTCCCTTCCATCTGGTGGTGGGACGAGGAAAAGGCCAAGAAAACAAAGGCCGGATAGGGTACGCCAAGCACCATGGGCTCCTATATTCTCAAGCGCATCCTGCTGATGGTTCCAACCCTGCTTGGCATCATGCTGATGACTTTTGCCGTCATCCAATTCGTGCCCGGCGGACCCATCGAACAGGTCATCGCCAAGATGCAGGGCACGGACACGGATGCCACGGCGCGCATCAGCGGCAATGCGGGCAATGAGGCCGGCGGCAACGATCAAGCGCAAGCCGGAGCCGACAGCGCCATCAAATACAAGGGCGCGCAAGGGCTGGACCCGGAATTCATCAAGTCTCTCGAAAAGCAGTTCGGCTTCGACAAGCCGGTGCATGAGCGCTTCCTGCTGATGATCGGCGACTACCTGAGCTTCAATTTCGGCAAGAGCTATTTCCGGGACCGCGAGGTGGTCGACCTCATGATTGAAAAAATGCCGGTCTCCATTTCGCTGGGCCTCTGGCTCACGCTGCTCACCTATCTGGTTTCGATTCCGCTTGGCATCCGCAAGGCGGTCAAGGCGGGCACAAATTTCGATGTGTGGACCTCGGCGGTCATCATTGTGGGCTATGCCATTCCGAGCTTCATCCTGGCCATCCTGCTCATCGTCCTGTTTGCCGGCGGCAGCTATTACAGCTGGTTTCCCCTGCGCGGCCTGACCTCGGACAATTTCAGCGAGTTGAGCTGGTTTGGGAAGATTGCCGACTACGCCTGGCATATGACACTGCCGCTGTTTGCGCTGGGAATCGGCGGCTTCGCCACCATGACCCTGCTCACCAAGAATTCCTTTCTCGATGAGATCCGCAAGCAATACGTGATCACCGCCCGGGCAAAGGGACTGACCGAGCGCCAGGTGCTCTATGGCCATGTCTTCCGCAACGCCATGCTGCTGGTGATTTCCGGCTTTCCCGGGGCCTTCCTGGGGGCCTTCTTTTCCGGATCGCTGCTGATTGAAACGGTGTTTTCGCTCGATGGCCTGGGTTACATGACCTACAAGGCTGCGCTCGACCGCGACTATCCGATTGTCTTTGCCAATCTCTACATCTTCACGCTGGTGGGGCTGGTCGTAGCCCTGATCAGCGACCTGACCTACATGATGATCGATCCGCGCATCGATTTCGAATCGCGCGAGGTCTAGTCCCATGGCGTTCTTTACCCTCAAAGGCCTGAACCGGCGGCGCTGGGAACTCTTCAAGGCCAACCGCCGGGGGTTTTGGTCCCTGTGGATTTTCACGGTGCTTTTCCTGATCAGCGTCTTTGCGCCGATCATTGCCAATGACCGGCCAATGCTTGTGTCCTACAAGGGCGAGCTCCTGTTCCCGACATTTGTTGAATATCCGGAAGCCAAGTTCGGCGGGTTTCTGGCGCGGACGGACTATCGCGACCCGGTCAACCAGGAGGAGATCAGCGCCAACGGCTGGATGATCTGGCCGCCCATCCGCTACTCCTACAACACCGTGAACAACGAGCTGCCGCGGCCCGCCCCTTCGACACTTGCTTCCAATCTCACGCGCGAGGAGGCCTGCGCCAAATATCCGCTGGGAGCTTCGGACCCCAACTGCATTTTTGGAAACCTGAACTGGCTGGGAACCGATGACCAGGGCCGCGATGTGGTCGCACGCCTCATCTACGGCTTCCGCATTTCCGTTGCCTTTGGCCTCATTCTCACATTCTTCTCATCGGTCATCGGCGTGGCGGCCGGAGCGGTGCAGGGCTATTTCGGCGGCTGGACCGACCTGCTGTTCCAGCGCTTCATCGACATCTGGTCGTCGATGCCGACACTCTACCTGCTCATCATCCTGGCGGCCTTCATCACGCCCACGTTCTGGCTTCTGCTCTTCATTCTCGTCATCTTTTCATGGACGGGACTGGTGGGCGTGGTGCGGGCCGAGTTCCTGCGGGCCCGGAACTTCGAATATGTGCGCGCCGCGAAGGCCCTTGGCCTCAGCAATACCAAGATCATGTTCAAGCATCTCCTGCCCAATGCGCTGATTTCGACGGTCACCTTCATGCCATTCATCCTGTCCGGCTCGGTGACCACCCTGACGGCCCTTGATTTTCTCGGCTTCGGCCTGCCTCCGGGCTCGCCCTCGCTGGGTGAATTGCTGGCCCAGGGCAAGGCCAACCTGCAGGCGCCGTGGCTGGGATTCACCGGCTTCTTCGTGGTTTCCATCATGCTTACGCTGCTGGTTTTCATCGGCGAGGCGGTGCGCGATGCACTTGATCCGCGGAAGACTTTCGCATGAGCGAGACACTCCTCGAGGTCAAGGACCTGTCCGTTGCCTTCCGCCAGGGCGGCACCTCCGTGCTGGCAGCCGACCATGTATCCTTCTCGCTCAAGAAGGGCGAGACGCTGGCCCTGGTGGGTGAATCCGGTTCCGGAAAATCGGTCACCGCCCTTTCCATCCTGAAGCTCCTGCCCTATCCCGCCGCCGAACATCCTTCGGGATCGGTCCGGTTCAACGGCCAGGAGCTGCTCGATGCCGACGAGCGCGACCTGCGCCAGGTGCGCGGCAACGACATCACCATGATCTTCCAGGAGCCGATGACCTCGCTCAATCCGCTGCACCCGGTGGAGCGGCAGATCGGCGAAATTCTCGAATTGCACCAGGGCCTGACCGGCGAGGCGGCGCGGGCGCGCATCGTCGAACTCTTGAACAAGGTCGGCATCCGCGATGCGGAAACCCGGCTGCTCGACTATCCGCACCAGCTCTCCGGCGGCCAGCGCCAGCGGGTGATGATCGCCATGGCGCTGGCCAACAACCCGGACCTTTTAATCGCCGACGAGCCGACGACGGCGCTCGATGTCACGGTGCAGGCGCAGATTCTCAAGCTGCTCAAGGAGCTGCAGGCGGAATCCGGCATGGCGCTGCTGCTGATCACCCATGACCTCGGCATCGTGCGGCACATGGCGGACAAGGTCTGCGTCATGCAGAAAGGCAAGATCGTCGAGGCGGGCCCGGTCATGGACGTCTTCGCCGATCCGCAGCATGCCTACACGCAAATGCTGCTGTCGGCGGAGCCAAAGGGTTCGCCGCCCAGGAGCGATCCGTCCGCAGCCGTTGTCCTCGACACCAAGGGCCTGAAAGTGTGGTTTCCGATCAGGCGCGGCTTCTTCCGCAAGGTGGTGGGCTACATCAAGGCGGTCGATGGCGTCGATGCCACGGTGCGCGCCGGGCAGACGCTGGGCATCGTCGGCGAATCGGGATCGGGCAAGACGACGCTGGGTCTGGCGTTGCTGCGGCTCATCGCCTCGGAGGGGCCGATCGTCTACATGGGCGGGCGCATCGACGGCTTCAATTCCAAGGCGATGCGGCCGCTGCGCAAGGACATGCAGATCGTCTTCCAGGACCCCTTCGGCTCGCTGAGCCCGCGGCTGTCGATCCAGCAGATCGTCGAGGAAGGGCTCTTGGTGCAGGGCAAGGGACTTTCCGAGGGCGAGCGCCGCGCCCGCGTTACCCAGGCGCTCAGCGAAGTGGGGCTCGATCCCGAGACCATGGACCGCTATCCGCATGAATTCTCCGGCGGCCAGCGCCAGAGGGTCGCGATTGCCCGGGCGCTGGCGCTCGATCCCAAATTCATCGTGCTGGACGAGCCGACCTCGGCTCTCGACATGTCGGTGCAGGCGCAGATCGTCGACCTGTTGCGCGGGCTGCAGCAGAAGCACAATCTCGCCTATCTGTTCATCAGCCACGATCTCAAGGTGGTGCGGGCGCTCGCCAACGAGGTGATCGTCATGCGCGACGGCATCGCGGTGGAGCGCGGCGAGGCGGCGCAGATTTTCGAGGCGCCGAAGACCGACTATACGAAAGCGCTAATCGCCGCGGCGCTCAATCTGAGAGCGGCGCCGGATACAATCGTGAAGCAGTAATCATGGCTTTTCTGTTCATTCTGCCCACCTGGCCCATCGACGTGTGGAGCAAGGCGATGCGCAAGGCCGCGCCCGCCCTCGATGTGCGCGTCTGGCCCGAGACAACCGGCCGGATCGAGGATATCGAGTACACGGCGGCCTGGTTGCCGCCGCCCGATGTGGTGAAGAGTCTGCCCAATCTGAAGGTCATCTTCTCGCTGGGAGCGGGCGTCGATGCGATCCTCAAGGACCCGACGCTGCCGAAGGACATCCCCATCGTGCGGGTGAACGAGCCGGACTTGACCGCGCGGATGACCGAATATGTCGTGCTGCATGTGCTGCTGCATCACCGCCAGCAACGCCGCATCGACGAAAACCAGAGACGGAAAGTGTGGGACTCCTTCCCCACCCACGCGGCCTCCGATTTGGCGGTCGGCATCATGGGGCTCGGGGTCATGGGGCGCGAGTCGGCCGGGCGGCTGCGCGATCTCGGCTTCAAGGTGGCGGGCTGGAGCCGGACGCGCAAGCATATCGACGGGGTTCACTGCTATGCCGGGGCGGCGGAGTTCGATGCCTTCCTGCGGCGCACCGACATTCTGGTGTCCCTCCTGCCGGCCACGCCCGAGACCGGCGGCATCATCAATCGCGAGACGATCGGCAAACTGTCGCGCAAGGGCCCGTTCGGGGCGCCCATCGTCATCAATGCCGGGCGTGGGCGGCAGCAGGTGGAAGCCGACATTCTCGCCTGCCTCGAGGCCGGCGAGCTCCATGCGGCGACCCTCGATGTCTTCGAAACCGAACCCCTGCCCGCCGGCAGCCCGCTGTGGAGCCATCCGAAAGTGACGGTGACGCCGCATTGCGCCGCCGATTCCGATCCGGAAACGATCTGCGCCTATGTGGCGCGGCAGATCGAACGACATAGAGCCGGTCAACCGCTCGACAATGTGGTGGACCGGGCGCGCGGTTACTGAAGCCGTTTGACCGAGGTGACCTGGCCGTAGCTCCGGGCGATGCGGTCGACGGCCTCGCGCAAGGGCTCGGTAACGGTCAGCATGTGGTGGCCGTTGGCATGCAGCAGGGTCTGGTCGCCGGTCATGATGCCGGCATGGCCGTCCCAGAACACCAGGTCGCCGCGCTTCAGCCCGTCGAGATCGTTGAGGCGCAGAGAGACGCCGAGATCGCGCTCCTGCATGTCGCTGTCGCGCGGGCAGGCGATGCCGCAGGCCTCGAGTGCCAGTTGCACCAGGCCGGAGCAATCGAGACCTTGGACGGATTTTCCGCCCCAGTAATAGGGAACATGGCGGAACATCTCGGCCACCGCCACGAAATCGTCTTCCCATTCGCCCCGCGGCTTGAGGTGCCGGGCGAAGATGAAACGGCCGTTGGCGAGGCGGGCGTATTTTTCATCGCCGCCGGTCACCGCCACCATGGCATTCATCGGCAGCATCACGGCCGGCTGCGACTTCAAGTCCGGCGCCGGATAGGCGAAGGTGGCCGGAACCGCGATGCGGTGGGTGGGCTCGGTGAGCCGTTCCGACAGCGCATCGGAGGCGACATAGCCCACATAGCCGTCGCGTTCGAGCCGGCCCCAGGCCCAGCCTTCGCGGCTTTCGAAGACCCGGAGCTTCTCGCCCATCAGAGCCTGGCTCACCTGCATCGCATCGAAGCGCGGCTGGCGGTGGACGGAGGCCAGGGGAGCGGCGATCTGCATGAGCGTGCCGTCGGCGTAGCGTTCCGCCTTGACCCGCGATTGCAGCCGCCGGTCGGCCAGATTGGGGCGGAAGGCATTGAGGCGCGGATCGAGTTCACTCATCGCCGCTCCGCCCTCCTAGGCCTTTGAAAGATTGCCAATGGTATCGGCCAGGCGTTCGAGATAAAGGGCGCCCTTCACCGTTCTCTGGACCAGCACATTGCGCCGGTCCTTGTCGTCGCGGCGGCGCGACACCAGCTCCAGCTTGCCCATCGAATCGAGGGCCCGGGTGATCACCGGCTTGGAGACGCCGAGCTTGGCGGCGAGATGGCGCACCGTGTGCGGCGGCGCTTCCAGATAAATGGTGAGCAGAATGGTCATCTGGCGCAGTGACAAATCGGGCTCGTCGTCGCGAACCATGGCCAGGTTCACGTCGTGCCAGAGCTTCAACGCCTGTGCCGCGGTCAATCCCGATGACATTCGATTCGCTTCCGTAATCCCGATTATTGTTACGGACCCGTATCATTCTTGCGGAATTTTTCATGGCGCGCAAGCTACTTCGCATAACGATCGCGGATCACGGCGAAGAGGGCGCGCATGGCCTGGGCTTCGCCGCCCCTGGGGCGGCCCGGCCGGGGGCTCGGCGTCCAGGCGAAAATGTCGAAATGCACATAGGCCTTGGCCCGCTCGACAAAGCGCTTGAGGAACAATGCCGCGGTAATCGAGCCGGCAAAGCCCGACTCGGAAGAGTTGTTGAGGTCGGCGACCGGCGATTCGATCAGGCGGAAATAGGGCGCCCACAAAGGCATGGGCCACAGGGGATCGTTCTCGGCCGCAGCGGCACGGCGGATATCCGCAGCGAGCCGCTCATCGTCGGTATAGAAGGGCGGCAGATCGGGGCCCAGCGCCACGCGCGCCGCGCCGGTGAGCGTCGCCATATCGATCAGCAGGTCGGGGGCCTCCTCATCGGCCAGCGTCAGGGCATCGGCGAGGATCAATCGGCCCTCGGCATCGGTATTGCCGATCTCGACGCTGAGGCCCTTGCGGCTGCGCAACACGTCGCCGGGGCGGAAGGCGTTGCCCGCTATGGCATTTTCGACCGCCGGAATGAGAACCCTGAGGCGCACGGGAAGCCCGGCCCGCATGATCATCTGGGCCAGACCCAGAACCGTGGCCGCCCCGCCCATGTCCTTCTTCATCAGAGCCATGCCGGAAGCGGGCTTGATGTCGAGGCCGCCGGTATCGAAGCACACGCCCTTGCCGACCAGCGTCACCTTGGGGGCGCGCGGCCTCCCCCAGGTGAAATCGATGAGGCGCGGAGCCCGCGGGCTCGCCTTGCCAACCTCGTGGATCATCGGGAAGCCGCGGCGGAGTGCTGCTCCCTTGGTGACGCGAAACCTGACACGATGCGCAGCCGCCAGATTGCGGGCGGCTGCCTCAAGCTCGGCCGGGCCGAGATCGGAGGCCGGCGTGTTGACCAGATCGCGGACGGTGTAGACGGCGCGCGCGGCGCGGAGGATTTCGGCGCGGTCGACACCGCCTGGGCAGACGAGACGCGCCGGCGCGGCGCCGCTTTTGCCATAGGCCGCGAAATCGTAGGCCTCGAGACACCAGGCGAGCGCCACCAGCCGCGGCTCTCCGGCATCGCCGCCAAGACTGTAGAGACCGGGCGGCAGGGCGCGGGCGAGCTTTCCGAGGGCGAAGGGATCGCCCGCGGCGGCGGCGGCGCCGGCGAGGACTTGGGCGATCCTCCCGTCCGGTCCGGGAACCGCGAGATGGCTGCCGGGTTCGGCGGCGAAGGCATGGGCTTCGACCCATCGGCGCGCCGCGCTGGCAAGGTTTTTCCGGCGCTCGCTCCACGCGGCATTGGCGATCACAAGGATCGGAATCGTCCTTTCCCGCCGGCCGGTGGCAGTCAGCAGCCTGTCGAGATGCATCATGATTTGCCCCCTGCCGGATGCGTCAATATAGACGGAAACAGCCTATGGTTAATGATTTATTGACGACTGGCGGACATGATCGGCCGACGTCGCTGCAACCTCGCGCGATTCTTCGGGAGTCTCGGCCATGCGGTCAATCCACCAACGGCGGCCACACCGTTATCTCACTCCGGCTCTTGTCCTGGTCACGGCATTTGCAACCGCCGCCTGCCAAGGCAAGACGGCCAGTCTCGATTCACTCGATTCGATGAGCACCGCCAGCACCGCCAAGCCGTCCTTTACGGCCACCGCCACGCTGGGAAAGAAGTGGGAGGCCGATCCCTCGAACATCGAAGCAGGCATCGCCTACGCCAACGGCCTCGAAGCCCTCGGCCAGACCGATCAGCAGATGCAAGTCTTGAAGACGCTCGCCGAGCGCCATCCGGAAGACCCCAAGCTGCAATCGCTCTACGGCAAGAAGCTGCTGGCGGCGGGCCGCGCCGGCGAATCGATCGCGGTCCTCGAAGGCGCCGTGGCATCCGGCAATGCCGATTGGCGGCTGTTGTCGGCGCTGGGCTCGGCCTACGACCAGCAAGGCCGCTATGCCGAGGCCCGCGCGCAATACGGCAAGGCCCTGCAACTTGCGCCCGACGAAATCACGGTCCTCAACAACTTGGGCATGTCGCATGCGCTCGAGGGCGACCTGAAGCAGGCGGAAACCACGCTGCGGCAGGCCGCCATGCTGCCCAAGGCGGCATCGGAGCCGCGCATCCGGCAGAACCTGGCGCTGGTCGTCGGCCTGCAGGGCCGCTTCGACGAAGCCCGCAAGATTGCCAGCGAAGACCTGCCGCCGGATCAGGTCGAGGCCAACATGGCCTATTTGCAGCGGATGCTGTCGCAGCCCAATACCTGGCAGCAGCTCTCGGGCGAAACCCAAGGCTGATCCACCCATCGCTTCGCGGATACAAAAAGGGCGCGGGCACCGGGCCGCGCCCTTCCGGTTCCATGTGCGACCCGAGACTATTCCAGCTTCATGACCAGGATGACCGACGGTCCGAGGATGATGACGAAGATCACCGGCAGGAAGAACAGGATCATCGGCACGGTCAGCTTGGGCGGCAGGGCGGCCGCCTTCTTTTCGGCTTCCGACATGCGCATATCGCGGTTTTCCTGGGCCATCACGCGCAGTGCCGTGCCCAGCGGCGTACCGTAGCGCTCCGACTGGATCAAGGTGGTGACGACCGATTTCACCGTCATCAGACCGACACGCTTGCCGAGATTGTCAAATGCCTTGCGGCGGTCCTGCAGATAAGACAGTTCGGCGACGGTAAGGGCGAGTTCCTCGGCCAGCGGCACGGAGGCGCTGCCGATTTCGCGCGCCACGCGCTGCATGGCGGGCTCGATGGCCATGCCGGATTCCACGCAGATGAGCAACAGATCGAGGGCATCCGACCAGGCGCGCTTGATCGAGAATTGGCGCCGCGAAATCAGGTTCTTGAGAAATATCGTCGGCAGATAATAGCCGAAGATCAGGCCGATGCCGGTGGCCGTCACGCGCATCGGCGGGGCGACGCGGTCGGCGAAAACCGTCGACGTGTAGATGAACACCACAATCGCCAACACCAGCGGCGCGATCAGCCGGGCAGCGAGGAAAGTCATCAGATGACGCTCGTTACGCAAGCCGGCCTGGCGCAACAGTTCGCGCGAGGCTTCGGTATCGAAAACCCGGCGCAGGTTCAGCGCATCGACGAGCTGGCTGACGAGGCTGGCCTTGGGTTTTTCACGCAGCCGCGCTTCCGACGACGCCATCAGCTGGGCGCGCTGCGCGGCCCGCAGTTTGTCGCGCTCCTGGCCCACGGACTTCATGCGCGCCGCGAGCAGGTCGGTTTCGAAGTAGGGCGCGGCAATGGTCAGAATGGTGGCGAAGGCCGCCAATCCGACCAGCACGGTGATGAGCGTTTCGACCTGCAGGAGACTGGAGACGAGATCAAGCATGGCTGTGAGGGACCGCGGTCATATCTGGAAGTTGATCATCTTGCGGATGATGATTACACCGGTGAGCATCCACAGTCCGCAGCCGATCAGCAGCATGTTGCCGACGCCGGTGTAGAACAGCGGATTTAGATAGGTGGGGTTCAACACGGTCAGGGCGCCCATGATGACGAACGGAAGCGCGCCGATGATGGCCGCCGACGACTTCGCTTCCTGGCTGACCGCCCTGATCTTGGCCTTCATCTTCTTGCGGTCGCGCAGCACCTTGGAGAGATTGCCGAGGGCTTCCGAGAGATTGCCGCCGGTCTTCTGCTGGATCGCCATGACGATGGCCAGGAAGTTGACCTCGGGCAGGGGAAGACGCTCGAACATGCGTTCGATGCCCTGGTCGATGGTGATGCCGATGCGCTGGCCCTCGACGACGTCGGAGAATTCGGGACCGACCGGCGGACCCGACTCGGCGGCGATGATCTTCATGGCGTCGGAAACCGGCAGGCCGGCCTTGAGGCCTCGCACCATGACGTCGATGGCATCGGCAAAGTCATTGAGAAAAACGTTCTGCCGGCGCCGGCGCAGAAAGCCGAGAAACCAGCGCGGCAGCCCCAGGCCGCCGACGGCGCCCGCGACAAGCGAAACATACCACGGAATGCCGCCAATCAGCGCCGCCGCCAGAGCCGCAACGGCGCAGCCCGCCGAAATCATCCAAAACACCTTGACCTGCATGTCCAGCCCGGACTGCATGATCAGTGCACGGATCGTAAGCCGCTTCTTCCGCTGCTTCGCGCGTTCCTCGACCTGCTTGAGCGACTCCTGAACGACCTTGCGCTTGCTCTCCTTGGCATCCTCGAACAGACGCGACTTCCACGACGTCCTGGGCGCGGCGATCTTGCCATTTTCGGCGATGGCCTTGACCCGCCTCGAGGCGTTGCCGCCGGACAGCATCGGATAGACGAGGGCCAGCACCGCGCCGGCGACGGCCACGGCGATCATCGCGTAAATCGCCAGCTCGGTGATGTCTTCTCCAAAGTACATGTCGTCCCAATGCCTCCCGTCCGGGGTGCTCAGTCTTCGTTGCGCGCTTCCGCCTTCTCCAGGGCTTCAGCGAGGCGCCGCTCCTCGTTGAAGTAGCGGGCCCGATCCCAGAAATGCGGGCGGGCGATGCCGGTGGAGCGGTGGCGGCCGAGGATCTTGCCGTTGGCATCCTCGCCGAGGATTTCGAAGACGAAGAGATCCTGGGTGATGATCACTTCACCCTCCATGCCGACCACTTCGGTGATGTGAGTGATGCGGCGCGAGCCGTCGCGCAGGCGGGCGGCCTGCACGATCACGTCGATCGATCCGCAAATCATCTCCTTGATGGTCTTCGGCGGCAAAGCGAAGCCGCCCATGGTAATCATCGATTCAAGACGCGAAATCCCTTCGCGCGGCGAGTTGGCGTGCAAGGTTCCCATGGAGCCG